>NZ_JBAKHO010000041.1:0-50671 GCF_036902735.1 Micromonospora lacuserhaii
GGCACGCCGTCCGCGCCGGGCTCCGGCGGCGGTACGACGGCGGCCCGCCCCGGCGCCTTCCCCTGCGCCGCGCCCGCCCCCGCCGACGCCCGCCCGGTCCCGTCGGCGCCCCCGCCGTCCGGCGCCCGGTACGGGTTGGTGCGCGGCTGGACCTGGTACGAGGATCCGACCGGCTTCCAGATCGCCGTCCCGATCGGCTGGCTGCGCTACCCCGACGGGGCGGCCACCTGCTTCCGGGAGCCCCGCGGCGCCCGGGTGCTCAGCGTGGCGGCCGGCGCCGCCCCGGCCGACCCGGTCGCGTACTGGAAGACCGAGGAGCGCCGGCTCACCGGGGCGGGCAAGCTGGCCGCCTACCGCCGAATCGACATCAGCCCGCTGGACATGTTCCAGGGCGGAGCGCTGTGGGAGTGCGCCTGGACCACCGCCGCCGGCGAACAGGTGCACAGCGCCCGGATGATCCTGACCGTCAACCCCGGGCGGGCGTACACCGTCGCATGGTTGACGAACGAGTTCGACTGGCAGGTCAACGCGACATACTTGCTGATGATCCGGCAGAGCTTCAGGTTGGCCCCCGCCTGACACCATCCCCTGTGGACCGTCCGGATGATTGCCCCTCGCAGGCCACTCTGACACAGTGGCGTAGTTTTGTGGATCAAGAACCTGGGGAGGGGCGAGGCGACATGATGGGACCGTCCCACGCGCTGTCCGGCGCGGCCGTGTGGCTGACCGGATCATGGGCGCTGGACCACTTCACCGACTACCACCAGTCGCCGCTGGCGCTGGCGGTCGGCACGGCGGTCTGCGCCGGCGGCGCGCTCTTCCCCGACCTCGACCTCTCCGGCAAGGTGACCCGCAACCAGGGCGGCGCCACCGTGGCCCGGACCTTCGGGGTCTTCTCGCTCTTCATCGCCGAGGTGATGGAGAAGATCTCGCTCGGCGTCTACTACGCGACCAAGCTCAGCCGCGACCCGCGCCGCAACAACGGCCACCGGACGCTGACCCACACCCTGCCGTTCACCGCGCTGGTCGGCTGGGGCACCACCGCGCTCTGCACCGCGTACGGCAAGTGGGCCGTGGTGGGCATCCTGTTCTTCATGATCGGCCTGGCCCTGCGCGGGCTCTTCGACGAGTGGGCCGAGCGCGCCGGCTGGGTGATCGTGACCCTCGCCTCGGCCGGCGCGGCCTGGTACACGTTCGCCAACCTGCCGGGCGACCGGGGCTACCCGATGATCGGGCTCGCCGTCGGGGTGGGCTGCTTCGTGCACATCCTCGGCGACATGATCACCAAGGCCGGCGTGCCGATCCTCTGGCCCATCCCGATCAAACGGCGGATGTGGACGATGGTCGGCCTGCCCAACAGCATCGCCCTGCGCACCGGCAGCAAGGCGGAGGTGGTGGTGCTGCGCACCGCGCTCACCCTGCTCTCCGTCCTCGCCGCCGTCGGTCTGGTGGCCCCGTCGGTGCTGCACCGCTTCAACATCGAGGTGTGAGCGCGCTGCCGCCCACCGACGACGACGCCGTACCCGCGTTCTGGCGGGAGCTCGGCCTGCCCGGGCTGGCCGACGTGCACGTGCACTTCCTGCCGCCCCGGCTGCTGCGCCGGGTCTGGGCGTACTTCGACGCGGCCGGGCCGCTGGTCGGCACCGAGTGGCCGATCCGGTACCGGTGGAGCGACCAGGAGCGGGTGGCGCACCTGCGGCGGATGGGCGTACGGGCGTTCAGCGCGCTGGCGTACCCGCACCGGCCCGAGATGGCGGCCGAGCTGAACCGGTGGACGCTGGACTTCGCCCGCGCCACCCCCGGCTGCCTGCCCTCGGCGACCTTCTTCCCCGAGCCCGGGGCCGACCGGTACGTCGCCGACGCCCTCGCCGAGGGCGCGCGGGTGTTCAAGGTGCACGTCCAGGTCGGCGGGTTCACGCCGACCGACCCGGCGCTGGACCGGGTGTGGGGGCTGCTCGCCGAGACCGGGACCCCGGTGGTGGTGCACGCCGGGCACGCCCCGGTCGGCACCGCGCACACCGGGCCGGAGGGCTTCGCCGCGCTGCTGGACCGGCACCCCCGGCTGGCCGCGATCGTGGCGCATCTCGGCGCGCCCGACTACGCCGCCTTCCTCGACCTCGCCGAGCGGTACGAGCGGGTCCGGCTGGACACCACCATGGCGTTCACCCCGTTCTTCGACCGCTTCGTGCCGTTCCCCACCGACGAGCTGCCCCGGCTGCGCGAGCTGGGCTTGGCCGGGAAGATCCTGCTGGGCAGCGACTTCCCGAACATCCCCTACCCGTACGCCACGCAGTTGGCCGGGTTGGTCCGGCTCGACCTGGGCGACGACTGGCTGCGGGCGGTCTGCTGGGACAGCGCCGCCGCCCTGTTCGACCTGCGCTGACCGGTCATCCGAGTGTGTCGGCGGCCCAGGCGGCGAGCAGGTCCAGCACGGGCCGGCGGCCGGCGAAGATCGCCGCCTCGTCCCGCCGGTCGTAGGTCTGGCCGGTGGCGCCGCCCGCCCGGTTGAGCATCACCGGCGCGAGCCAGAAGTACTTCGCCGCGCCGGTCGCCCGGACCGCGCGGACGACCGTCCCCGGGTCGACGGCGCCGCGCAGCCCGTCGAGGTAGCCGTCCAGCACGGCGGCGGCCACGTCGGGCAGCAGCCCGACGTCGACCAGGCCGTCGAGGAAGGTGTCGAGGACCAGGTTGGCGGCGTCCTCGCCGATCGGGCCGGGGCCGACGAAGGACCAGTCCAGCAGCACCGGGCCGGCGTCGGTGAGGATCAGGTTGGTCGGCCAGACGTCGTGGTGGCTCAGGGTGCGAGGCAGCCGGTCGGTGGCGGCGAGGACGTCGTGCCGCCGCCGCCAGAGCGTCCGCAGGCCGGCGCGGAGCGGCTCCGGCCAGGCCGCGACGGCCACCGGATGGTCCCACCGCACCGGCTCGGTGACCGGCCGGCTGAGCGTGTAGTCGCGCAGCCAGTCCCGGGCCAGCCAGTCGTGGCCGGGCGGCGGCGCCGACTTACGGGCGGTCGGCACGGCCGCGACGGGTGCGGCGAGCCGGGCGGCGTGCGCCACGCCCAGCCGTCGGGCCACGTCGTGCAGGTCGTCCACCGTGCACTCGGTGCCCGGCCGACCGGCCGCCTCGGTCAGCCAGAGCGCCACGCTGCCGTCCGGACGGTCCTCGACGGCCAGCGGCGCGGGCCCGGTCAGGCCGGCGTCGGCCCAGCCGGTGGTGGCCAGCCCGCTGCGGTACGCCTCGACCTCGCGCCGCCAGTAGTTCCAGTGCCCCGGGTCGTCGCTGCCGGCCCAGTGCGCCGGGCCGCTGCCCGCCCCCGGCGGGGTGATCAGCTTGAGCACCGCGGGGCGGCCGGCGTACCGGGTCCGCCAGATGCCGCCGGTGACCCCGTTGAGCGGGTTGTGGGTCAGCGCCTCGGCCGGCGCGTCGGGTTCGAGCAGGTCCGCGGGGGGTCGCACGCCGTGACCCTAGCCCGTCGGGCCCTCCGTCGCCGTCCCGCGCCGGCTCAGACGCCGACCCGCTGCGGCGGCACGGTGAGCCCGTAGAGGGCCATCAGCTCGGGCGTGTCCACCCGGCTGCCGTCGGCCACCGAGTCGCAGGAGATGTCGACGATCTGGTCCTTGTGCGCCAGCAGGTACGGCCGGGCACCGACGTCCGCGCTGGCCAGGGTGGCGATGCCGGACCAGTGCCGGCGGCCGAAGAGCATCGGGTAGCCGCGCAGCCCGTCGTAGGTGGCGCAGACCAGCACGTCCGGGTACGGCAGCGCGGTGACCCGGCGCACCGCGGCGGCGGTCAGGCCGGGCATGTCCACTGGCACCACCGCCACCGCCTCGATCTTGTCGTCGGTGAGAGCGGCCAGGCCGGCCCGGATGGAGGAGCCGACCCCGGTGCCCCAGGCCCGGTTGACCACCACCGTGGCCCGGCTCAGGTCGGCGGTCTCCCGGACCTGGTCGGCGGCGGCGCCCAGGACGACCACGATCTGCTCGCAGCCCGCCTCGGTCATCGTGTCGATCATCTGGTTCACCAGGGGCTTCTCCCCCTGGTGCAGCAGCGCTTCGGGTCCGCCGATCCGGCGTCCCCCGCCCGCTGCGATGATCATTCCTGCGATCCGACTCAGCGGGCCACCTCCACTGTTGACGGGCACCGCCGCAGCGGGTGGCCGCTTCCGTCCCCTCCTACGCACACCGGGTGCAACGACTACCGTGGCGATGAGTGTCGGGGCGAAACGGATAATTGACGCAGCTGAGACCGCCGGGCCTACCGACCGCTGCCGCCCTGGCCGAGACTCCCAGGCGGTAGCCGGCGTGCGGGCGTCTGTCTGTCCACATCCGACGACGACATGCGCGTCAACCGACAGTGCACCGCATCTGCGGGAGTCGGCGCGGCGGTTGAACCTGCCACCACGGCCCTGACCTCGAAGAACAACCGACGGCAGGTCCGCGGCACCCGTTCAGGCATCAGGGTTAATTGTTGCAGGGGGACAGCGGCCCATCGACTCGGCGAACTACGGTCAGGTGACAGAGTTCCGAAGGGAGGAACGATGCTTCCCGTCACACCCAACACACCCAGACGACACCCTCGCTCAGGCAGGGCTCTCGGGGTGGTCGTCCTGGTCGCCGCCAGCCTGATCATTCCCGCCCAGTCAGCCTCGGCGGCCGGTGGCACCTCCACCATGGCCGCCACTGCCCTCACCACCCAGGCTCTGGCCACGACCCAGCCCGTACTGCGGCAGGGTTCGCGGGGCACCGCCGTGACCAACCTCCAGCGGCGGCTCGCCGCACTGCACTACGACGTGGGCGCCGCCGACGGGATCTTCGGACCCTCGACGTACCACGCGGTCGTCGCCTTCCAGAAGGTGAACAGCCTGACCCGGGACGGGATCGTCGGGCCGCAGACCTGGGCAGCCCTGGACCACCCGGTGATCCCGAGGCCGAGATACACCCACTCCGGCTACTCGCTGGAGACGAACCTGACCAGGCAGGTGCTGTACCTGGCACGCGCGGGGTCGGTCGTACGCATCCTGGACGCGTCGAGCGGAAAGTCCAGCACCCCGACGCCGACCGGCAACTTCAAGATCCAGCGCCGGATCGACGGCTGGCGGGAGAGTTCGCTCGGCCTGCTGTGGCGGCCGAACTACTTCTACTACGGCTACGCGGTGCACGGCGCCACGTCCGTCCCCACCTACCCGGCCAGCCACGGCTGCGTCCGGGTGCCGATCCCGGCCATGAACCGCCTGTGGTCGATCATCGGTGTCGGCGTACCGGTGCACATCTACCGCTGACCATCGCCACGACGGCGGCCCCCGCTCCCCCGGTGGCCGCCGTCGACGATGTGCCGCTCCCCGCGTCGGCCTCGCCGCGCCGGGGTCAGAACCTGCCGCCTGTCCCCACCTGTGCGGTCACCCGGTCGCGGAGCGCGGCGAGTCCGGGGCTGACCGCGACGGTGGGCGGGATCGGATCGACCAACCGGCGCGCCGCGTCGGGCAGCCAGGCAAGGTCCGCGTCGAACCGGTCGCGGGCGGCCCGCACCTCGCCGGCCGGATCGGCCGCATCCAGGCGACGTCCGCCGCGCATCACCGGCTCGAGCAGCGGCTCACGGCCGGCCGGTGGCGGTTCGTCGCGCATCCCGACCACATCGCCGCTCTCCCCGCTGGGATCACGAAAGACCTGCTTGGGGCCTGGCAGGGTGGCCTTGCCGGGCGACAGCTTGAGCACCGGCCGGTCGCCGAAGGCGACGAGCTTGTAGGCGCTGTCCAGGGAGGGCGCGTCGAAGGAGACGCCCATCCGCGTACCGACGCCATAGGCGTCGATCGGCGCGCCCTGGTCGACGAGGGCGGCGATGACGTCCTCGTCGAGGCTGCCGCTGGCCACGATCTGCGCCCGGGTGAGCCCGGCGCCGTCCAGGATCGCGCGCGCCTCCCGGGCCAGCGCGGCGAGATCGCCCGAGTCGAGCCGGATCCCCAGCGGCCCGGTCAACCCCAGCTCGGTGACCACGTCGACGGCGGCCCGCACACCGGCAGGGGTGTCATAGGTGTCGACGAGGAACACCGGGTTCGTGGGAAAGTCGGTGGCGAACGCGCGGAACGCGGCACGCTCGTCGGGAAACGCCTCGACGTACGAGTGAGCCATCGTTCCCGACGGTCGGAGGCCGTAGCGCCTCGCGGCCTCCACGTCGCTGGTCGCGGCGAAGCCGGCGATGGCCGACGCCCGGGCCACGCCCGCCCCGGCGTCGATCCCGTGGGTACGGCGGAACGCGAAGTCGATCAGCTGCGCCTCCGGGGCGGCGAGCCGGCAGCGGGCCGCTTTGCTGGCCACCGTGGTCTGGAAGGTGAGCAGGTTGAGCACCGCCGTCTCCACCAGCTGCGCCTCGGCGATGGGCGCGGTCACCTCCAGCAGCGGCTCGTCGGCGAACACCACCCGGCCCTCCGGCACGGCCCAGACGTCCCCGGTGAACCGCATCCCGGCAAGGGCCGTCAGGGTCGGCGGGTCGAGCCCGACGACGTCCCGCAGATAGCCCAACTCCTCGTCGTCGAACGCGAAGCCTTCCAGGAACGCCAGCGCCTCGGCCAGCCCGGCGGCGACCAGGAACCCACGCCGGGGTGGCAGTCGGCGGACGAAGAGGCTGAACGTGGCCTCGTCCACCATGTCGCGGCGCAGATAGCTGGCCGCCATCCGCAGCTCGTACAGGTCGGTACGCAAGCCGGTCATGCCGCCCCCACCCGCCCGCCGCCGCCATCAGCGGGCCAGCCCGCTCCAGGCCCGGGCGGCGTCGGCACCGCCGAGGACCGGCGGTCGCTAAAGGCGCCGGGACGGCATCCGTTGCCGGACAGCTGCGGGTTCACGCTCCCACTGTCTTCGATCCGGCGGCGCAGCGGGTCGGATATCCATCATCGTCGTCGAAGGTCGCGGGGTCTGGAGCACCACGCGGCGACGGCGGAGCAGCACCGAGGTGGCCGGCGCGCCCTCAGGTCGCGTCGGCGTAGCAGTCGACGATGGACACGTCCAGCGGGAAGCGGACCGGAGTGTCGCCGAAGAGCAGCGCCGACGCCCGCACCCCCGACCGGGTCACCGCCTCGGCGACCGCCTCGGCCCGCTCCGCCGGGCAGTGCACGATCACCTCGTCGTGCTGGAAGAAGACCAGCTCCGCCTCGGTGCCGGCCAGCTCGCCGCGGAGCGTGGCGAGCAGCGTGGACGCCCACTCGGCCGCGGTGGCCTGGATGACGAAGTTCCGGGTGAACCGGCCGCGCGACCGGGCCGCCCGGGCCCGCGGCGACTGCGGGTCGCCCCCGAGGTCCGGATCGGGCGCCCCGTCGTCACCGCCGGTGAAGCCGGCCGTCCCCGGCGGGCAGGTACGCCCCAGCCAGGAGCGGACCAACCCGCCCGCCTCGCCGGTGCGGGCGGCCGCCTCGACGTACCCGAACGCGGTCGGGTAGCTGCGCTTGAGCACCGCCAGCGCGGGCAGCGCCGCCCCGCCGGTCTGGCCGTACATCGCGCCGAGCAGGGCCACCTTGGCCCGGGGCCGGTCACCGGCGAAGGCGTCCTGGGCGAGGGCGGCGTAGAGGTCGCCGGCCCCGCCCGCCGCGGCGAGCCGGGCGTCGCCGGAGACGGCGGCGAGCACGCGGGGCTCCAACTGGCCGGCGTCGGCCACCACCAGCCGCCAGCCCGGGTCGGCCATCACCGCCCGCCGGATCACCTTGGGGATCTGCAACGCCCCGCCGCCCCGGGTGGCCCACCGCCCGGAGACCACCCCGCCGGGGACGTACTCCGGCTGGAACCGGCCGTCGGAGACCCAGGCGTCCCGCCAGGCCCGGCCGTGCGCCGTCCAGATCCGGTAGAGCTCCTTGTATTCCAGCACCAGCGGCACCGCCGGATGGTCGACGCCGCGCAGCACCCAGGCCCGCGTGTTGGGCAGCTCGACCCCGACCCGGGCGAAGGCCCGCAGCAACTCCGCCGGGGAGTCGGCGTGCAACTGGCGAACGCCGAACGCGTCGGCGATCAGGGCGGCCAGCTCGGCCAGCCGGCGGGGCGGCCCGCCCACCGGGGACGCCTCGCCGAGCAGCTCACCGAGGATGGCGTCGTGCACGTCGGCGCGCCACGGCAGGCCGGCGGCGGCCATCTCCACCGCGACCAGCGCACCGGCCGACTCGGCGGCGACCAGCAGCCGGAACCGGCCGGGGTGCGCGGTCGCGGCGACCCGGGCGAGCTGGTCGGCGTACACCCGGGCCAGCGCCTCGATGCCCGGGCCCGGCGGCCCGGGGACGGCCTCGAAGAGCGACCCCTGGCCGTCGCCGGGCGGGGCCGGCTGCCGGGGCGGCGGGTCGGGCGGCACGGCCGCACCGGTGAGCCGGGCGTACGCGGCGGCGAGCGAGCGCGGCTCACCCCAACGGCCGGCGTGCCCGAGCAGCAGCGCCTCGGTCAGCTCGACGTCGTGGCAACGGTCCAGCCGCACCCCGGCGCGCAGCAGCGCCGGGTAGAGCGTCGCCCCGGACCCCCACACCCAGCGCGGACGGGCGGCGGCCTCGTGCGCGGCGACCGCGGCGGCCAGGTCGGTGACCGGCTCGGCCGGACCGGCGGGCGAGCCGTCCCCACGCAGCGGCTGGAGCACTCCCCCGCCCCGCTCGTCGGACACCACCGCCACCAGCACGGATGCGATTCTGCCTCGCCCCTGTGACACCGGCAGGTCCGCACGTCCGGCACCCGCCCCGAATGCGAGCCGACGGGCGGCCGGGAGGAGGACGACGGGGCATAAACGGGTCGGTGCGCCGCCGGCCGGCTCGGTAGCGTGTCCGGATGCCCCCACGGATTCCCCATCCCGACCCCGGGACTCCGGACACCCGGGGGCCGCTGCGCTATCTCTGGTGGCTGGTCCGTCGCCAGCCCTGGCGGGTGCTGCGCGGCAGTCTGCTCGGCACGGCCTGGATGATCGGGCTGTCGGTCCGGCCCTGGCTGATCTCCCGCGCGGTCGACGACGGGCTGCGCGGGAAGGACACCCGGGCCCTGTGGTTCTGGGTCGCGGCGATCGTGGTGGCCGGCGTCGGGCTGTCGTACCTGGGCATCATGCGGCACCGCACGATGACCTACATCCGGGAGGACGCGAAGGCCCGCTCGGCCGCCGTCGTGCTGCGGCAGGTGTCCCGGATCGGCGCGGCGCTGCCCCGCCGGGTCGACGCGGGCGAGGTGGCCACCGTCGGCGGCTCCGACATCGACTGGACGGCGCAGGTGCTGACGCTGACCGGGCCGGGGGTCGGCGCGGTCGCCGCGTACGGGGTCATCGCCGTCGTGCTCTGGTCGATCTCCCCCTTCCTCGCGCTCTGCGTGCTGGTCGGCGTGCCGGCGGTCGGGCTGGTCGTCGGGCCCCTGCTGCGCCGCCTCGAGCGGGCCGAGTCGGTCTACCGGCAGCAGCAGGGCGCCCTCACCGCCCGGTCCGGCGACATCGTGGCCGGGCTGCGGGTGCTCGCCGGCGTCGGTGGCCGGGGCCTGTTCGCCCGCCGGTACGCCGCCCGGTCCCGGGAGCTGCTGGCCGAGGGCTACCGGGTCGGCGCGGTGAACAGCTGGATCGACGCGGCGACGGTCGCCATCCCCGGGTTGTTCCTCGCGGCGGTGGTCTGGTTGGCGGCCCGGATGGCGGTGGGCGGCGAGATCAGCATCGGGGAACTGGTCGCGGTCTACGGCTACGTGGCGACCCTCGTCGTGCCAGTCTGGTTTCTGCTCGAGGGCAGCCACCAGCTGATCCGCGGGCGGGTCGCCGCCCGCCGGATCATCGCCCTGCTCGAGCTGGCTCCGGACGACGTCGGCGGCCCCCGGACCGTCGGAGGTCGCACAGTGCCCGAGACCCGGCCGGCGGAGGCCGCCGCCGCGCCGGTCCGCGCCGCGGACCTGCACGACCCGGTGACCGGGCTGACCGTCCGCGCCGGCCGGCTGACCGTCGTGGCGGCCGACGACCCGGCCGCCGCCGGGGCGCTGGCCGACCGGCTCGGCCGGTACGTGGCCAGCGACGTCACCTGGGGCGGCGTGCCGCTGGCCAGGTTCGCGCTGGACGAGGTGCGGGCCCGGATCCTGGTCGCCGACCACGACTCGTACCTCTTCGCCGGCCCGCTGCGCGAGGTCCTGCTTCCCCGGCCGGCCGGCGGCGACCCCCGGCCCACCGATGACGACGACCGGATCGTCGCCGCCCTGCACACCGCGTCGGCCGAGGACGTCGCCGACGCCCTGCCGGCCGGGCTGGACACCCCGCTCGACACCCGGGCCCGGACGCTCTCCGGCGGCCAGCGGCAACGGGTACGGCTGGCCCGCGCGCTGCTGACCGAGCCGGAGGTGCTGATCCTCGTCGACCCGACGTCGGCGGTGGACGCGCACACCGAGGCCCGGATCGCGCAGCGGCTGCGCGAGGCGCGTGCCGGCCGAACCACGCTGGTGCTGGCCACCTCGCCGCTGCTGCTGGGGCGGGCCGACACGGTCGCCCACCTGCGCGCCGGCCGGATCGTCGCCACCGGCAGCCACGCCGACCTGCTGGACCGGGACCCCGACTACCGGCGCCTGGTGGCCCGGGACAGCGCGGACCCGGACGTGGACCGGGCCGACGACGCCGAGGGGGCGCTCCGGTGAGCGGGCTGCCGGTGGCCGACCGCCCCGCCGTCCGCCGGGCGCTGCGGGACCTGATCGGCCGGCACCGACGCTCCGTCGCGGTGGTGCTGGTGTTGCAGGGTGCCGCCGCGATCGCCGGGCTCGCCCCGCCGTGGCTGCTGGGTCGGATCGTCGACCGGGTCACCGCGGGCACGGGCGTGGCCACCGTCGACCGGTTGGCGCTGGCGATCGGTGGCTGCGTGCTGGTCCAGGCGCTGCTCTCCCGCTACGCGCAGTACACCGGCCACCGATTCGGCGAGCGGGCCGTCGCCGAACTGCGCGAGGACTTCGTCCGGGCCACGCTCGGGTTGCCGGTCTCCGTCGTCGAGCGGGCCGGCTCCGGCGATCTGGCCACCCGCAGCTCGGTCGACGTCGCCACCGTCGGGACCACCGTCCGGGACGTGGTGCCCACCATCGTCATCGCCTCGGTGCAGCTGACGCTGCTGTTCGGGGCGATCTTCCTGCTGCACCCGCTGCTCGGCCTGGTGGCGCTGACCGCGCTGCCGGTGATCTGGGTGGTGGCCCGCTGGTACCTGCGGCGGGCCAGTCCCGCGTACCTGGTCGAGGGGGCCGCCGCCGCCGAGCTGACCGGGACGCTGACCGCCACCGCCGAGGGGGCCCGGACGGTCGAGGCACTCCGGTTGGCCGACGAGCGGATCGGGCACGGAACCGGGGACATCGCCCGGGTGTGGCAGGCCCGGCGGGCGACGCTCAGGCTGCGTACCGTCTTCTTCTCCGTGGTGGAGGCGAGCTACCCGCTGCCGGTCGCCGCGGTGCTGCTCGTCGGGGGGTACCTGCTCTCCCGGGGGTTGGTCTCGCTCGGCGCCGTCGTCGCGGCCGCGCTCTACCTGCAACAGGCGATCGAGCCGCTGGACCGGCTGCTGCAGTGGACGGAGCAGGCACAGCGCGGTTTCGCGTCGTTCGCCCGGGTGCTCGGGGTCGGCCTGGTGCCCCCGGAACCACCCGGCCGGACCGCCGCGCCGCGGGGCGAGCGGCTGGTGGTGCGCGGCGCGCGGTTCGCGTACGCCGGGCACGACGTCCTGCACGGCATCGACCTGGAGGTACGGCCCGGGGAGCGGCTGGCCGTGGTCGGCCCGTCAGGGGCCGGCAAGTCCACCCTGGCCCGGCTGCTCGCCGGGATCGACGCGCCCCGCCAGGGTGTGGTCAGCATCGGCGGCTGCCCGGTCACCGACCTCGACCCGGCGGAGCGTCGCCGCCGGATCGCCCTGGTCACCCAGGAGCACCACGTCTTCATCGGCTCGGTCCGCGACAACCTCGCCTTCGCCGCCCCGGACGCCTCCGACGACCGGATGCGGTCCGCGCTGGCCGCGGTGGGGGCCGACTGGTTCGCCGCGCTGCCCGACGGGCTGGACACCGCGCTCGGCGACGGGGCCCGCCAGCTCGGCGCGGCCGAGGCCCAGCAGCTCGCGCTGGCCCGACTGGTGCTCGCCGACCCGCACACGCTGATCCTCGACGAGGCGACCGCGGCCCTGGACCCGACCACCGCACGACGGACCGAGCGGGCCCTCGCCGCCCTGCTCACCGGGCGGACCGTCATCGCGATCGCGCACCGGCTCAACACCGCGCACGACGCGGACCGGGTCGCCGTGCTGGTCGACGGCCGGATCACCGAGATCGGCAGCCATGACGAACTGGTCCGCGCCGACGGCGTCTACGCGGCCCTCTGGCACTCCTGGCACCACTGACCCCTGAACGGAAGGAGTGGCTATCCGGCGCGGAACAGCCACTCCTTCCGTGAAAGTGCTGCCGAGCTCGGGCGGGAGAAGGGACTACTTGCTGATGTTGGCGGTCAGGCCGGACTGGACCTGGCGTTGGAAGACGACGTAGACGATGAGCACGGGGAGCATCGCCATGGTCACGCCGGCGAAGAGGCCCGACCAGTCGGACTTGTAGCCCTGGTTGACGGAGAGTTCGATCAGGCCCTGGGAGATGACCTGGTTCTTCGGCTCGCCCGCGACGGACTGCATGAGCAGGGTCGGCAGGTACCACTGGTTCCACTGGCCGAGCACGTTGAAGATGCCGATGCTGATCAGGCCCGGCTTGGCCATCGGCAGCATGACGCTGAAGAAGAGCCGGCTGTGCGACGCCCCGTCGACCATCGCGGCCTCGGCGATCGAGTCCGGCAGCGTCTTGAAGAACGAGTGCATGAAGAAAATCGTGAACGACAGTGACCAGGCGACGTAGACCATGACCAGCATGACGTGCTTGTTCGGGCCGAGCAGCGGGAAGACGACGCCCATGTTGTAGACGCCCTTGAACAGCGGCACGGCGGCGAGATAGATCGGCAGCGTCAGCCCGGACAGGAACATGTAGTAGATGAGCCGGTTGCCCCGAAACTCGTAGCGGGCCAGCACGTAGGCGGCCATCGAGCCGAGCAGCATGGTCAGGAAGACGCTGCCGACCAGCACCAGCAGGGTGTTCAGGAAGAACGCGCCGAGGTGTCCCTGGCCCCAGGCCCGGCTGAAGTTGTCCCAGTGCAGCGTGTCGGGGATCAGCGACAGCGGCTCGCGGATGACCTCCGAGTCGGCCTTGAACGCCGACATCACCACCCACAGCAGCGGGTAGATCACCATCACGGCCCAGACCGCCAGGAACAGGTGGGAGAAGCCGTTGAAGATCCGCGTGCCGACGGCGCCGGCGCGGGACTGCGTCCGTCGCGGGGGCGCCGGCCGGGTGGGTGGGGTCTGGTCGGGCCGGATCAGACCACCGTGCGTCGCTGTGCTCATCGTCCAGCCTCCCTTAGAACTCGATACGCTCACGACGGGTGATCCTCAACTGCGCCGCGGCCAGCAGGATCGTGAAGATCGCCAGCGACACGCCCATCGCGCAGGCGTAGCCGAACTGGCCCTTCTGGAACGCGGTGAAGTTGAGCACCGACGCGAAGATCTCGCTGGCGTGGTTCGGTCCGCCCTGGCTGGGCGTCATCACGAACACCAGGGCGTACATGTCCAGGGCGATGAAGCCCAGGTAGACCCAGGCCACCGAGATGGTGTCCCGGAGCAGCGGCAACGTGATCCGGAAGAACGTGTGGAAGCGGCCGGCGCCGTCGAGGAGCGCCGCCTCGTAGATGTCCCTCGGGATCGACTGCATCGCCGCGGAGAAGAGCACCATGTAGAAGCCGGCTCCGCTCCACACCGCGATCAGCAGCAGCCACCAGAGCACCGCCGGTACGCCGAGGAACGGCTCCGGGTCGGCGGTGAAGGCGATCGGGTTGTCGGCGTCGACCAGCCCGACCTTGATCAGCAGGCCGTTGATCAGGCCCTGGTTGTCGGTGCGGTAGATCTGCTGCCACATCACGGCGATGACCACCAGCGACAGCACCTGCGGGAAGAAGAAGATCACCTTGTAGACGGCGGAGCCGAAGACCCCCCGGATGCCCGCCCTGTCCTCGCGTCCGCCCACGTTGAGCAGGAACGCGAGGAACAGGGCCAGGGCGATGGTGAACAGCGGCACGGTGACCAGGAAGAACACGTTGTGCCAGAACGCCTTCCTGATCAGCTCGTCGGAGACCAGCCGGACGTAGTTGTCCAGCCCGACGAACTCCTGCTTGTCGGAGTACCCTCCCCAGTTCGTCAGCGAGTACCCGGCCGCCTGCGCGAAGGGCCACACCACGTAGAAGAGGTACAGCGCGACGGGCAGGGCCAGGAATCCGGTGACGAAACGCGCAACACCGTGCCGCATTCCCCACTCACTCTCTCGTTCGGGTCGGATGGTCCGGCGCGACCGTCAGGCGCGGGTCTGCTTCTTGATCGACGAGTCCTTGGCGACCTTGTCGGCGGCCGCCTGCATCTTGTCGACGAACTGCTGCGCGGTGAGCCGGCCGGCCATCAGCTCCTCGGAGAGGTTCTGGCTCTCCTTGTCGAGGTCGGCGTAGAAGTCCCAGATCTTGACCTTGATCAGGTCCTTGGGGGCGTTCTTCATCAGCTCGTTGGCGGTGGTCAGCGACGTGTCCTGGACGTTGTCGCCGGAGCCCTTGGTCGAGGCGAGCGACTTGGTCAGCTCGGCGAACTTGGCCGAACCCGACTTGGAGAGGACGGCCCGGAGGAACTCCTTGGCCGCCGCCTTGTTCGGGGCCTTGCTCGGCACCACGATGCCCTCGCCGGCGCCGGCGAACACGTCCTTCGGCGCCTTGTCGCTGGCGCCGAGGCCCCAGTAGTCCGACAGCTTCATCTCGAAGCCCGGCGGGATGGTCGCCGACATCTCGTTCTTCAGCCAGGTGCCGACCTGGATGAACGCCGCCTTGCCGTCGAGCCAGGCCTGCTGGGACTGGGTGTGGTCGAGCTTGCCGGGCAGCAGCAGCTTGTCCTTGACCAGCTTCTCCCACGCCTGCAGCGCCGGCAGGACGCCGTCCGCCTTCCAGGCGTTCTCCTTCAGGTTGTCGATGTCGATCACGGCCTGCCTGCCGGCGGACTTCCAGATCGTCGCCATCAGCGCCCAGCGCGGGTAGTAGCCGTGCACCGCGTCGTGCACGTACGGCGCGATGCCCTTGGCCTTGATCTTCGGGGCGAGGGCGAAGAAGTCGTCGAAGGTCTTCGGCGGCTCCCAACCCTCCTTGGTGAAGAGCGCGCCGTTGTACCAGTTGCCCCAGACCGTGTAGGCGACGTTGACCACGTAGAACTTGCCCTGGAAGGTGCCGTCCTCGACGGTGCCCGGCAGCAGCGAGTCGGCCACCGTGCCGTCGCCGTCCCAGGCCGGCGCGGTGAGCAGGTCGTCCAGCGGATCGATCGCGCCCTCGTTGATCAGGGTGCTGATGTCCATCATGTCGGCGCCCGAGTTCATGACGACGTCACTCGGCTGAGTGGTCATCTTGGGCTGCTCTTCGGTCTTGATCTTCTGGGTGGAGCTCATGTTGACCGTGACGTTGGCGTGCTTCGCGTTGAAGACCGCCTTGTCCTCCTTGGCCCACTGGTCACCCAGGCCGCCGTTGAAGATGACCACCTTGACGGCGCTGCCGTCCTTGATGCCGAACGGGTTGTCCTTGCTCTTCGCGGTGCCGGCGTCGTCGGACTTGGTCGGCTCGCTGCCGGCGCAGGCGCTGAGCAGGCCGGCGGCCGGGGTGACGAGGAGACCCGCTGCGGCGGCCCGCCGCAGCAGGGTCCGGCGGCTGAGGTCACCAGGGATCTCGGGGGTAATCGACATCGTCGTCTCTCCTTGTGGTGTCGGGTCAGGCGGTGCGCCGGAGACGCCCGGCGTACCGCGACTCGAGGGCGAGGTTGTGCTCGTCCCCACCGGGGACGTTGGCGGAGAGGTAGATAGGGGGTACCTCTCCGGCCTGGTGGAACCGTCGTACGACCTCCGCGGTCAGCAGCTGCGCCAGCAGCGCGGCGGTGACCGAGGAGACCGCACAGACCGCGCCGCCGCCCTCGAGCGGCAGCAGTGCGTCGCCGTACGGCGCGCCGTTGTCCAGCACGACGTCGGCGAGATCGACGAGCCGGCGTCCGGACGGGTGCCGCGGGGCGACCCGTGCGGTGTGCGCGACCGAGGTGACCGCGATCAGCGGGTGGCCGCGCTCCTTGACCAGCAGCGCCAGCTCGACCACCGAGCCGTTGATGCCGGACTGGGAGGCGACCAGGAAGACGTCCCGCGGCTGCGGCCCGGCCAGGGCGTAGAGCTCGTGGGCCACCGCCGGGTCGCGTTCGAGCTTGGGGTCGGCGAGCACGTCGCGGGGCGCGTCGCCGTGCAGCACGAGGTCGTGCAGGGAGATCCGGTTGGCCGGCACCAGCCCGCCGGCGCGGGCGACCAGCTCGGCGGCGAACGCCTCGGAGTGGCCGGCGCCGAACGCCTGGAGCATCCCGCCGGCGCGCAGGCTCGTCGCGATCGTGTCGGCGGCGCGGGCGATGGCCTCAGACTGGCTGTCGACCAGCCGGTCGAGGACGGGTCGGACCGCGTCGGCGTACCCCCGGGCACTGATCATGAGCTGGTCCCCTTCGCGGCCTTGTGCCCGTCGACGGCCTGGGCGGTACGCCGGAAGGCCGCGTGGGCGCGGTCATGGGTGCGTTGCGCGACGGCGATGTAAAGCAGGTCGAGCACGACGAGCTGGGGGTGCCGGGCGGAGAGGGCGTCCGGCCGGAAGGTGGTGGCCTGGCTGGCGGTGAGCAGCACGATGTCGGCCAGCTCGGCCAGCGGTGAGCGGGGGAAGCCGGTCAGCGCCACGGTGGTGGCGCCCCGACTGCCGGCCTCGGCGAGCATCTCGATGGTCTCCCGGGTCTGGCCGGTGTGCGAGACGCCGAGAGCGACGTCCCCGGCGCCGAGCAGCGCGGCGCTGGCCAGCCCCTCGTGCACGTCGCTCCAGGCCCAGGCGGCCACCCCGATGCGGTGCAGGCTGAACTGCATCTCCGCGCCGACCAGGGCGCTGCCGCTGGCGCCGAAGATGTTCACCCGGGCCGCACCTGCGATGGCGACGGCGGCCCGTTCCACCTCGGCGAGGTCGAGCAGCGCGGCGGTGTCGTGCATGGCCCGGGTGTCGGCGGCCATGATCTGGTCGAGCACCCGGCCGAGGGGGTCGCTGGGCTGGATCTCCCGTCCGATGTCAACCGTCCAGCCGGCGGAGCGGGCCCGGCCGGTCTCCGACGCGATGCCCAGCCGCAGGTCGGCGTAGCCGTCGAAGCCCATCGCCCGGCAGAACCGGGTGATGGTGGCCGGCGAGGTGCCGCTGCGCTCGGCCAGCTCCACGATGGTCGCCCGGGCCGCTGCCTCCGGGTCGCTGAGCACGTGCTCGGCGACCCGGCGCAACGCCCCCGTCAGCTCTCCCAGCCCGGCCCTGACCCTGGCCAGCACCCCGTCGGCGCCCCGCCGGTCGACCGCGTCGGCGTCGACCACCGCGGTCCCCGCGGGGGTGTCCACCTCGTGATCAACCATGGGAGCGCCTTTCGAAAAGAGTGTTAACTGTTAGTGGTAAAAGTTCTTACTGAAGGCCCCTCCGTGTCAAGAGTGTGGGCGAAGTTTTCAAACTGTTACCTGGCGCACAGTCGCCCGACGGTCCGCGATCTTGCCTCATCGCACCGGGCCGACCAGCATGAACAGCGCCCGCAGCGCCGCATCGGGAAGGGTTGGTGCGATGTCCGACACCGTCGTGGTCGGCCTCGACGTCGGGGGTACGTCCACCCGCGCCGTCGCGCTCACCCTCACCGGGAAGCGCCTCGGCAGCGGCCGGGGCGGCGGCGGCAACCCGACCAGCCACGGCGCCGAGCAGGGCGCCGCGAAAGTGCTGACCGCCCTGCGCGACGCGCTGGCCGTGACGGACCCCGCCCGGGTCCGCGCCGGCACCATCGGCCTGGCCGGGGCGGGCCGGCTGCTCGCCGACCCGCAGGGCCGCGCCGCCTTCGACCGGGCCTGGTCGGAGGCCGGACTGAGCTGCCCGTACACGGTGCACGGCGACGCCCTCGTCGGGTACGCCTCGGGCACCGCCTCGCCGGACGGCACGGTGCTGATCGCCGGCACCGGCGCGATCGCCGCGCAGGTACGCGACCTGCGGCTGGACCGGGTCGCCGACGGTCACGGCTGGCTGCTCGGCGACGCCGGCTCCGGTTTCTGGCTGGGTCGTGAGGCGGTCCGCCGACTGCTGACCGACCTGGACGCGGGCGCCACACCCGGCCCGCTCGGCCGCCGGGTGCTCACCGGGCTGCTCGGCTCGGCGGAGGTGGCCCCCCGCCCACGGAACACCGTGGACGCGCTGGTCCAGGCGGTCACCCAACGCCCCCCGGTGGAACTGGCCCGGCTGGCGCCGCTGGTGGCGACCGCCGCCGCCGAGGGCGAGCCGGTCGCGACGGCGTTGATCGACGAGGCCGCCGCCCACCTGGCCACCAGCGCGGCGCGGATCCGGCCGGCCGGCGCGGTCGAGCCGATCGTGCTCGGCGGCGGCCTGCTCACCGGGGACACGCCCCTGGCCACGGCGGTCCGCGCCGAGGTGGCCCGCCGCTGGCCGGCCGCCCCGGTCCGCTCGGCCGGGGACGGCGCGGCGGCCGCCGCCTGGCTCGCCGCCCGCGATCTGCCTGAGGTCACCGACCCCACCGCCCTGCACGCCCTGCTGGTGCCGGCGACGACCTGACCCGCAGGGGCGGGCCGTCGTACGGAGGGTGAACCGGTGGCCGAGCACCGGGGAGAAGTCATTCGGCGTCAGCGCGCGGACGAGGTGATCAGAATCGGTCAACGCCCGCCAGATCGCTGCACCGACCGTCTGCCCGCACGGGTTGCCTGCAGTGCGATGCCCGTTGACGCGCCGCGACGCAGACCAGCACCTGCAGACGCTACAAAGTTGATGACGCGAACGAATCAGCCCCAGCCGACCGGAGGGTTGAACCCGGCGATGACTGCGACCGCCGCAGTTACGCACGGGCGGGTCGTCGTGCTTCAGAAGCACGAACGGTGGGTGGCTAGTGCGGTCGATCACCCGACGGTACGAACGCGGGCAGCGACCGCCCGGTGTCGCCGGCCACACCACTCCACCACCGATGGTGCTGGCCGGACCTCCCGGGGACGCCCGGCCAGCGCCGTCGGCGGGTCGGATCAGGAGGCGGGATAGCCCTGCCCGTGCTGCGGCTGCCCCGGGTAGGACTGCGCCTGCGGCGCGGGATACCCCTGCGGCCCGGGATAGGCCTGCCCCTGCGGCGCCGGGTAGCCGCCCGGCTGCGCCTGCGGACCGTACGACCCCTGCGGGGCAGGCTGGCCCGGCTGGCCGTACTGGCCCGACTGCGGCGGGACACCGTACTGGGCGGACTGCGGCGGGACACCGTACTGGCCCGACTGCGGCGGGACGCCGTACCCCGCCGCAGCTCCGCCCTGCGGACCGACGACAAGCCGCTGCTGCTCGGCCTCCTGCTTGGCCTCGTTGCGGGCCTTGACCGCCTGGACGATCAGCAGCACCGGCACCACGAACGCGTAGAGGAAGATGCGGTAGGTGCCGCCGGGGAAGAGGAAGAGCAGGTAGAAGCCGTAGCCGAAGAAGGCGAGGCCGACCACCACGTTCAGGATCCGGGAGCCGACGCCCTGGTCACGGAAGACGGCGCCGAGGACGACGAGCGCGATTCCGCTGAGCATCAGCAGGAGGGTGTAGAGAACGAACATGAGATCCCCGCAAGTTTCGGTGAATGTGCCGGCCCACCATAGAGGAGCGTCACCGGCGTCGCTGCCCCGTTCACCGGCACCCGCCGCGGCCCCATGAGCTGCCCGCGGCCCGACCGCACCCGCCGCCCAACGTGAAGACCGGACGGCCCAACCGTTATCACCACCGGCCACCCGCGGCTGGCATAGCCTGAGCCCATGCGCCGCCTGCGCGAGCTCGCCGAGCGCACCCCGGCCGGCCGGGAACGGTACGTCGACCTGCTCCGCGCGCTCGCCATCACCATGGTCGTTCTCGGACACTGGAGCGTCACCGTGATCACCCGGGACGCCGCCGGCCGGCCCACCGGGCACTCGGCGCTCGGCGACCTGCCGTGGGCGTACCCGCTGACCTGGCTGGCCCAGGTGATGCCGGTCTTCTTCCTGGTCGGAGGCTACGCCAACGCGGCGTCGCTGACCCGGCTGCGGGCCCGCGGCGGCGACGCCACCGGGTGGCTGCTGGACCGCAGCGCCCGGCTGATCCGCCCCACCAGCGCCCTGCTGCTGGTGCTCACCGCCGCCGCCGCGGTCGCCCGACTACGGGACGTCGACCCGACCCAGGTGCGCGTGGTGATCTGGTTCGCCACCATCCCGCTCTGGTTCCTGGTCGCCTACCTGGTCGTGGTCGCCCTCACCCCGCCGATGTACGCCCTGCACCGCCGCTTCGGCCTGGCCGTGCCGCTGGCGCTGGTCGCCCTGGTCGGCCTCGGTGACCTGGGCCGGCTCATCGGCCCGGCGGAGCTGGGGAACGGCAACTATCTCTTCGGCTGGCTGGCCGTGCACCAGCTCGGCTTCGCCTGGCACGACGCCCGCTCCCAGAGCGAACCCGCCGGGCCGTCCGAATCCGACCGCCCGGGGGTACGCCAGCGGCGGCTGCCCACCTCGCGCCGCGCCGCGCTGACCTTCTTCACCGTCGGTCTGGCCGCGCTGGTGCTGCTGACCGTCGTCGGTCCGTGGCCGGTGAACATGCTGCACGTGCCGGGTGAACGGCTGGACAACGCCGGGCCGCCCAGCCTGGCGCTGCTGGCCGTGGCCGCCACCCAGCTCGGCCTGATCCTGCTGCTGCGCGACCCGGCGCAACGGTGGCTGCGACGGCCCGGCCCCTGGCAGCTGGTGATCGGGGTCAACCTGGTGGTGCTGACCGTCTTCCTCTGGCACCTGACCGCCACGCTCCTGCTGGTCGGGCTCCTCGACGCGCTCGGGCTGCTGCCCACCCCGGCGGTGGGCTCGGCCGCCTGGTGGGGTTGGCGGGTGCCCTGGCTGCTGATGCTCGCGGCGGTCCTGGCCGTGCTGGTCGCGGTCTTCGGGGCGATCGAGGCGCGCAGCGCCCGGCACCGCACCGGGCGCCGGGCCGGCCGGGCCACCCCGGCGCGGGCCCCGCTGACCGTCGCCGGGTACGCCGCCGTGGTGCTCGGGCTGCTGGTCAACAGCGCGACCCCGGGGCGGGCCCCGGAACCGTTCGGCACGCCCGTCCCGGCGCTGCTGGCGTACCTGGCCGGGGCGGGCGTGCTGCGGCTGCTCAGGTCTGGGTGGGGAAGCCGAGGTTGACCCCGCCGTGGCGCGGGTCGAGCCAGCGGCTGGTGACCACCTTGCCCCGGGTGAAGAAACGCACCCCGTCCTCGCCGTGCGCGTGCAGGTCGCCGAAGAGCGAGGACTTCCACCCGCCGAACGAGTAGTACGCCATCGGCACCGGGATCGGCACGTTGATGCCGACCATGCCGACCTCCACCTCGTGCTGGTAGCGCCGGGCCGCGCCGCCGTCGTTGGTGAAGATCGCCGTGCCGTTGCCGTACGGGTTGGCGTTGACCAGCTCCACCGCCTCGTCGTACGAGCCGACCCGGACGACGCTGAGCACCGGGCCGAAGATCTCGTCGGTGTAGATCGACATGTCGGGCGTGACCCGGTCGAAGAGGGTCGGGCCGAGCCAGAAGCCGCCCGCCTCGCCGTCCGGGGTGACGTCCCGACCGTCCACCACCGGGACCGCGCCGGCCGCCACACCCGACTCCACGTACGACCGGACCCGCTCGGCGTGCGCGGCGGTGACCAGCGGACCCATGTCGCAGCCACGCCGGCCGTCACCGGTGCGCAGCCCGGCCATCCGGTCGGCGATCTTCCCGACCAGGGCGTCGGCGACCGGCTCCACCGCGACCAGCGCGGAGACCGCCATGCACCGCTCCCCCGCCGAGCCGAACCCGGCGTTGACCGCCGCGTCGGCGGCCAGGTCCAGGTCGGCGTCGGGCAGCACCACCATGTGGTTCTTCGCCCCGCCGAGCGCCTGCACCCGCTTGCCGGACATCGCCCCGCGCTGGTGCACGTACCGGGCGACCGGGGTGGAGCCGACGAACGACACCGCCTTCACCGCCGGGTGGTCGAGTAACGCGTCGACCGCCTCCTTGTCGCCGTTGACCACGTTCAGCACCCCGTCGGGCAGGCCCGCCTCGGCGAACCACTCGGCGAGCAGCAGCGCCGCACTCGGGTCCTTCTCGCTCGGCTTGAGCACCACGGCGTTGCCGCACGCCACGGCGACCGGCACGAACCACAGCGGGACCATCACCGGGAAGTTGAACGGCGAGATCACCGCGACCACCCCGAGCGGCTGGCGCAGGCTGTACGAGTCGACCTCGGTGGAGACGTTCTCGCTGAAGCCGCCGCGCAGCGCCGAGGGGATGCCGCAGGCGTACTCGATGACCTCCAGGCCGCGCTGCACCTCGCCGGCGGCGTCGGCGAGGACCTTGCCGTGCTCGGCGGTGATCACCTCGGCGAGCCGGTCGCGGCGGGTGTGGACCAGTTCCCGGAAGGCGAAGAGCACCGCCGTCCGCTTCGCCAGGGAGGTGTCCCGCCAGGCCCGGGCCGCGCGCTCGGCGGCCTCGACCGCCACCGCGACGTCCCCGGCGCAGGCCAGCTCCACGCTGCCGGTACGCCGGCCGGTGGCCGGGTCGAAGACGTCCCCGCGCCGCTCGGAGCCGCCGGAGGTGCGCTTGCCGTCGACGAAGTGCCCGATGACCGTCCCGCTGTCCGCCGTGCTCACTGGACCACTCTCCGTTCGCGACTGCGGGGCTCGCAGGACCGGCTCACTCCTCGCGCTCACGCCGCCACCTCCGCCGACGCGCAGGAGCGGATCGCCTCGACCAGGATGGCCAGGCCCTCCCGGGCCTCGTCCTCGGTCAGGGTCAGCGGTGGACCCATCCGCAGCACGTTGCCGTACAGGCCGCCCTTGCCGGCGAGCAGGCCACCGGCCCGGCACGCCTCGAAGACCCGGGTGGTCAGCACCGGGTCGGGCTCGGTGGTGCCCGGTCGGACGAACTCGATGCCGAGCATCAACCCCTTGCCGCGTACCTCGGCGACGCAGTCGAGCCCGCCCACCGCGGCCCGCAGGCCGTCGGCGAGGATCGCGCCGGTGCGGGCCGCGTTGGCCTGGAGGTCGTGGTCGCGCAGGTAGTCCAGGACGGCGTTGCCGGCGGCGGTGGAGACCGGGTTGCCGCCGAAGGTGGAGAAGCTGATCGCCGGCACCGACTCCAGCACGTCGGCCCGGCCGACCACGCCGGCCAGCGCGAAGCCGTTACCGACGCCCTTGGCGAAGGTGAGCAGGTCCGGGGTGACGCCGTGCGCCTGGTAGCCCCAGAAGTGCTCACCGGTCCGACCCCAGCCGGTCTGCACCTCGTCGGAGATCAGCAGGATGCCGTGCTCGTCCAGGACCTTCTTCCAGCCGGCGAAGAGCCCGTCCGGCGGGGCGACGAAGCCGCCGACGCCCTGGATCGGCTCCGCGATCAGGCAGGCCACGTCGCCGGAGGTCTGGGTGGCCAGCACCTCGCGCAGGTCCTCCACCGCCGCGTCGATCCGGTCCGCCTCGTCCAGCCGGGACAGCAGGCCGCGCAGTCGCTCGCCCGAGTGCAGCCAGGCCACCTGGAGCGGGTTGAGCGCGCTCGCCGTCCAGCTCCGGTTCCCGGTCACGCCCATCGCCGCGTACGACCGGCCGTGGTAGCTGTTGCGCACCGCCAGGATCTGGTGCGAGCGGCGGTGGTTGGTGGCCACCAGCAGGGCCGCCTCGTTCGCCTCGGTGCCGGAGTTGGTGAAGAAGACCCGGGCGTCCGGGATGCCGGAGAGCCGGGCGATCTTCTCGGCCAGCTCCACCTGCTGGCGGATCAGGTAGAGCGTGGAGCTGTGCACGATCCCGGTGCGCAGTTGCCGCTCGACCGCCTCCCGGATCTCCGGGATGTCGTAGCCGATCATGTTGGTCAGCACCCCGCCGAAGAAGTCCAGGTAGCTACGGCCCTGGGCGTCGGTCACCCGACGACCGGACCCGGAGACCAGCTCGATCGGCTCGGCGTAGTAGAGCGGCATCCAGGAGGGCAGCACGGCCCGATGTCTGGCCAGCAGGTCGTCGGAGGTCATCGGGGCACCCTTCAGCGGCGGCGGTTTCGCGTTCCCCGCACGCTTCCACCACCCACCGGCAGGGACAACTGTCACTGTGTAGCGCAGCGACCGCCGGCACCTGACAGCACGTCAGGCGGTCGCCACCGTTTTCGGACCCGAACCCGATCGTCGCAGTCCTTCCCGACGGTTAGGGCACCGGTGGGCCACTCATTCCGTACCGCCCCCGGGATGGCTGGCTCAGCTCCCCGTCACGTCGGTCAGCGCGTCCAACCGGCGCGCGCGAAATCTGATGGGCGGTAGCATCCGGCTGGTGCGGAGAGCGGACACGGCCCTGCCGACCGGGACGGCCGCCGAGCGGATCGCGGCGGACGTACGGGCCTGGGTCGGGTCCGCGCCGCTGCGGGAACTGGTCGGGCACTTCGGCGGCGACTGGCCACCCGGTGACCTGGCGGCGGTGCTGGCCGGGCTGGACGACTTCTCCGCCCGGCACTGGGACTTCCGGCAGGGGCGGGAACGCCCCGACGCCCGGGAACCGGCGTTCGACGCGCGTACCGCCGGGCGGGTGCTCGACGCGGCCGCCGCGCTCGGCCTGGTCCACCCGGCGGCGCCGGCCCGGCCCGGGTACGCCCACCTGACGGTCCTCGGCGGACTCGCGCACGCCTGCCTGCGCCGCGTCGCGTACGCCGCCCACCTGGTGCGCACCGGCCCGGCCGTGACCGGCGAGGTGGCGGTGCTCGGCAGCTTCCGCCCGCTGTCCGAGGTGGAGCGGGCCGTGCTCACCGGGGTGGGCATCGACGGCGACACCGAGGTCGACGCCCTGGACGCGGCGGTCCGCCGGTCCTTCGGGGTCGACGCGCCGGCCGAGCGGGACGGCCACGACGCCGGCCACCCGCACCACTCCTGGTCCTCGCGGACCTACCGGCCCCCCGGCCTGCCCCCGGTACGCGTGCTGGCCGCCCCGTCCAGCGAGCCGCAGCGCCGGCGCGCGCACACCGCGGACACCCAGCGGTTCTGGGCCGAGCACGTCCGGCTCTCCCCCGGCGACCGGGTGCTGATGGTGACCGCCGCGATCTACGTGCCGTTCCAGCACGGCGACGCCCTGCGCACCCTGGCCCTGCCGTACGGCTGCGACATCGAGACGGTCGGGGTCGACCCGGGCCTGGTGGAGCTGGCCGGGGTGCCGGAGCCCACCCTGACGCCGGGGCGCTACCTCCAGGAGATCCGGTCGGCGATCCGGTCCCTGCGCGCCCTGCACGCGGCGCTGCATCCGGCCCGCCCCGGGCTCCCGCTGCGCTGAGACGGTCAGGCCGGGGCGGTGTCCCGGACGGCCTGGGCGAACACCTCGGAGCGGTGCTCGAAGTTGCGGAACCGCCCGTAGCTGGGCGCGGCGGGCGAGAGCAGCACCACCCCGCCGGCCGGGGTCAGCTCCCGGGCCCGCCGGACCGCGTCGACCAGGTCGTCGACCACCTCGGTACGCACCTTGGGCAGGCCGGCCAGCGCCTCGACGATCCGGGGGCCGCTGTCCGGGATGCCGATCACGGTGATCTCCCGCTCGGCCAGGTGCTCGGCCAGCGGGGCGTAGTCCAACCCCCGGTCGGTCCCGCCGAGGATGACGGTCAGCGGCCGCCCCTCGTACGCGTCGATGGCGTGCATGGCCGCGTACGGGCTGGTGGCGAGGGTGTCGTCGACGAAGGTCAGGCCGGAGGGGTCGACGATCTCGGTGAGCCGGTGGGCCAGCCCCTGGAACTCGGCGACGGCGACCGCGAGGGTGTCCTTGCGGGCCACCACGTCGACGCCGAGCGCGTCGAGGACGGCGAGCGCCACGCAGAGGTTGCCCTCGTTGTGCCGGCCCACCAGCGGCAGCACGGCGCGCGGGAAGAGCGGTTGGTCGGCGAGGTGGAACCAGGGCGTTCCGTCCGGGCCGGTGGCGACGTGCGCGGTGTCCGGCAGGCCGGCGCGGATGGCCGCCCGGTCGCCCAGCTCCAGGGCGAGACGCGGGTCGGCGCCGTTGACCACCACGGTGCGCGGGCCGTACGCGATCAGGTTGAGCTTGTCCCGGTAGTACTCGGCCTCACCGCCGTGCGCGTCCAGGTGCTCGGGGAAGAGGGCGGTGACGACCGCGACGGCGGGCGAGTCGGTGAGGTCGCTGCACTGGTAGCTGGAGAGTTCCAGCACGTACTGGTCGGCCTCGGGCAGGTCGAGGGTGGGCACGCCGATGTTGCCGCCGAAGACGTTGGGCCGGTCCATCGCGGTGAGCAGGTGACTGATCAGGCTGGACGTGGTGCTCTTGCCCTTGCTGCCGGTGACCCCGACGGTCCGGTCGGCGTGGTCGGCCATCCAGAGCGCGGTGCCCTGGGTGACGATGACCCCCCGCGCGCGCAGCTCCACCATCCACGGGTGGGTGTTCGGCACGCCCGGGGAGCGGACCACCACGTCGGCGGCGGCCAGCCGGGCGAACCCCTCCTCGCCGGTGACCAGGGGCGCGGCGGCGGCGAGCGAACCCTCCCAGGGCAGGGTGAGGAAGTTGGCGCTGTCGTCGACGGCGACCAGGTCGGCCGGGCCGTGCGCGGCGATGGCGGTCACGGCGGCGCGGCCCTCGCGGCCCGCCCCCCAGACGGCGACGGTACGTCCGCGCAGGTCAGACAGGCGCACGGGCTCTCCTCGGGACTCACGACGGCGGTGCTCGGGCACGGTCCGGCCGCAGCCGGACACGGCCGGACGAACCAGGGCCTAGTATGGCGTGTGCCCAACGAGCAGCTCCGGCGGATGGACGCCTTCGCCTTCCCGTCCTACTCGATCGATCTCGCCACCGGTGAGGCGTTGTTCGACTACGCGCTGACCGGTCCTGACGGCGAGCAGCGGTTCACCGAGGTGATCACGCTGCCGCTGCCGGCCGAGCCGCCCTCGGACGAGACGGTGGCCACCCTGAACCGGGTCCTGGAGCTGCTGCACGTGGTCGCCGGGGTCAGCTACTACAAGGCCGCCGCGCCGCGCCGGCTGGTGCTGCCGGCGCCGCTGGGCGCGGCCGCCGCCGAGCTGGTCACCGGGATCTACACCAAGGGCCTCGCCGAGTACGCCTACCGCAACCAGCTGCCGCACGTGCTCGAGCTGCGTCCGGAGGTGCCGGCCGGCGAGGTGTCGCCACCCCGGGTGTACGACGACTCGGACCGCCGGCCGCTCTCCGCCGTGGGTGGTGGCAAGGACTCCATCGTCAGCCTGGAGGCGCTGCGCCGGGCCGGCCTCGACCCGGTGCCCTTCTCGGTCAACCCGAACCACGTGATCGTGTCGGTCAACGAGGCGTCCGGGCTGCCCGCGCTGGCCGCCCGGCGGCGGATCGACCCGGTGCTGTTCGACCTGAACGCGGCGGGCGCGCTCAACGGCCACATCCCGGTCACCGCGATCAACTCGCTGATCGCGGTCGCCACCGCGGTGCTGCACGGCCTCGGCCCGGTGGTGATGTCCAACGAGCGTTCGGCGTCCGACCCGAACCTGCTCTGGAACGGTCAGGAGATCAACCACCAGTGGTCCAAGGGCGTCGAGGCGGAGGGGCTGCTGCGGGCGGCGCTGGCCGAGCACGCCGGGCTCACCGAGCCGTACTTCTCGCTGCTGCGGTCGCTGTCGGAGCTGCACATCGCCCGGCTCTTCGCCGGGATCGACCGGTACGACGCGGTGGTGACCAGCTGCAACGCCGCGTTCAAGCTGCGCGACGCGAGCGAGCGCTGGTGCCGCAACTGCCCGAAGTGCCGGTTCGTCTTCCTGGCCATGGCGCCGTTCATGCCGCGCGAGCGGGTGGTGGGCATCTTCGGCGGCGACCTGCTGGCCGACGAGACCCAGATCCCCGGCTACCGGGAGCTGCTGGGCGTCGACGGGCACAAGCCGTTCGAGTGCGTCGGCGAGGTGGAGGAGTCGGTGGTGGCGCTGAGCCTGCTCGCCGAGCAGGAGCAGTGGCGCGACGCCCCGGTGGTCCGCGCCCTGGTCGACGCCGTGCCGGAGACCGCCTGGTCGACGGCGGCGCACTCGGACGTCTTCACCCCCGGCGGCCCGAACTTCGTCCCCGCCGCGTACGCCAAGGCCCTCGACGCCCTCGCCTGATCGGTGCGGATTCCCGCCGGCTCCCCTCAGGGGGTGCGGATGGCGTCCAGGGCGAGCAGGGCGACGTGCAGGGAGAGGCAGGCGTCGACCGAGTCGAGGTCGACGTCGAGGATGCGGGCGATCCGGGCCAACCGCTCGTAGAACGCCGGCCGGGACAGGTGCGCCGCGGCGGCCGCCGCCGACTTGTTGCGGCCCTGTTCGAGGTACGCCCGCAGGGTGCCGAGCAGCTGGTCGCGGGGGTGCCGGGCGTCGTGGGCGAGCAGCGCCCCGAGTTCCCGCTCGACGAAGGTCTGCACCCGCGGCTCGTCGCGCAGCAGGTGCAGCAGCCCGGCCAGCCCGACGTGCGGCAGCCGGAAGATCGGCAGGTCGCGCCGGTCCCGGCGGGCGGCGTCGGCGACCTGCCGGGCCTCGATCAGCGAGCGTCGTGCCTCCCGCAGGCTGCCCACGCCGGAACCGGCCGCCACGATCACCGCGTCCGGTCCCGGGGCACCGGCGGACGTCGGCCGCCGCGATCCGCCGGCCTCCGGTCGGCCCGCGGCCGATCCCGCCTCGGACCGGCCGGCCGGCGGCCGCGACGGGGTGGCGTCGACGCGGATCCGGCGCAGCGCGGTGGCGAACGCGGCCAGCGCGCGCTCCTCGGCGGCCGCGTCCGGCAGGGCGAGCAGCGCGCCCACCGCCTGGTCGTCCACCGCGCTGGTCAGGCCGGTCAGCTTCGCCTCCCGCAGCGCCTGGCCGACCGCCTCGGCCAGGTCCCGCAGCCGCGCCGGGCCGGCCTCCGGGGCGGGCTCGGCCGACCGTCCGCCCTCCCCCGCGCCGCCCTCCCCCGCCGGGTCGTCGAGGCGGTGCCGGACCACCACCCCGACCAGGTGGCGGCGGTCGAGGATGACGCCGAGCGCCTTGGCCCGCAGGGCTACCTCGTCCACCGGACGGGAGTGGTCGAGCAGGTTGGTCAGCAGGGTGCGGTGGATCTGCCGTTCGAGCCCCTCGGCGTCGCGGCGGATCAGCCGGCCCAGCGCGAGGGTGGAGGCGGCCCGTTCCACCAGGATCGTCAACCGGGTGGGCGGGCTGCCGGCCGACGCCCGCCCGTCGCGTTCCCCGTCGGCCGCCCCGGCGCCGGTCGGGTCGGCCGGGACGCCCCGGCCGGTCGCCAGGTCGCCGCCGCCCGGCCAGCGCAGCAGCAGCCGCCCCCAGTCGTGGCCCCGGGCGCCGACGGTGGTGACCAGCCAGCCGCTGTCCGCGTCGTACGCGGTCCGCCCGGCCGGCCGGATCCGGCGGGAGTGCTGCTCCCAGCCGTCCAGCAGCAGCTCGGCGCTCTCCCCCGCCGGGTCGTACGCGAGCACCTGCCGGGAGAGGTTCTCCAGCACCACCGGGCAGCCGGCCAGCTCGGCGGCCTGCCGGACCACCTCGGCCGGGCCGGCGCCCTCGACCGACAGCTCGGTGAAGCGCTGGTGGATCTCCTCGGTGGCGCGCAGCTCGGTGAGCTGCGCGTCGACGATCAGCGCGTGCACGGCCTCGGTGATCCGGACGAACGGGGTGGCCCGGCGCAGCTCCACCAGGGGCAGCCCGCGCCGTTCGGCGGCGGCCGCCATCACCCGGGGCACCCCGGTGAGGTAGCGGCGGCCCAGCTCGACCACCAGCCCGGAGACGCCGACGTCGGCCAGGTCGCCGATGAACGCACGCAGCCCCGCGTCGTCGGCGGGCAGCCCGATGCCGGTGGTGAGCACCAGCTCGCCGCCGCCGAGCAGGGTGGCGATGTCGGGCACCTCGGTGACGTGCACCCAGCGCACCGGCCGGTCCAGGGCCGCCTCGCCGGCCACCAGGCGTGGGGCGCCGTGGCGGACCGGGTCCAGCGCGAGCACCTCACGGACGGTAGGGAACACGGGCGACACGCTACCGTCCGTCACCCCGTACGACGACAGGCCGCCCCGCCGGTCAGAGCGGGTCGTCGCGGCCCAGCTCCCAGCAGGCCACCGCCGTGGCGGCGGCGACGTTGAGCGAGTCGACGCCGCGGCGCATCGGGATGACCACCCGGGCGTCGCTGGCGTCCATCGCGGCCCGGGTCAGCCCGGCGCCCTCGGCGCCCAGCAGCAGCGCGGAGCGGGCCCGCTGGGCGGCGTCCAGGCGCTGGATCGGCACCGCGTCGGGGGCGGGGGTCATCGCCAGCACGGTGAAGCCGGCCGCCCGCACCTCGGCGAGCGCGTCCGGCCAGGGCTCCAGCTTGGCGTACGGGACGGCGAAGACCTCGCCCATGCTGACCCGTACGCTGCGCCGGTAGAGCGGGTCGGCGCAGGTCGGCGAGAGCAGCACGGCGTCGACCCCGAGCCCGGCGACCGCGCGGAAGATCGCGCCCAGGTTGGTGTGGTTGTTCACGTCCTCGAGGATCACCACCCGGCGGGCGGCGGCCAGCACCTCGGCGGCGGCCGGCAGCGGCTTGCGCCGGAACGAGGCGAGCACGCCCCGGTGCACGTGGAAGCCGGTGGCCCGCTGGAGCACGTCCGGGGTGGCGGCGTAGACCGGGGCGTCCCCGGTGTCCAGGTCGGCGAGCTGGTCGACCCGCTTGGCGTCGACCAGGTACGACCGGGCCGGGTAGCCGGCCCGCAGCGCCCGCCGCAGCACCAGCTCCCCCTCGGCGATGAACAGCCCGTGCGGGGGCTCCCAGCGGGTACGCAGCTCGACGTCGGTCAGCGCGCGGTAGTCGGCGATCCGGTCGTCGTCAGGGTCGGTGATCTGGTGGACGGGCACGGCGACGATTCTGCCGGGTGCCGGTCCGGGGCCGATCGGGGCGGGCCGGTCCAGCGGCTGCCGGCCACGCTCGCACCTACCGTCCGCGCCGCCGGGAGCGCTGAGCGCTCACCCCGCCGCCCGCTCGTAGCGCAGCAGCACCGACGCGCCGTCGAAGGTCCGCGTGCCGGCCAGCCGCAGGCCGAGCCGGTCCTGACGGGCGAAGACGGGCTGGCCGCCGCCGAGCACGACGGGGTGCACGAAGATCTGCCACTCGTCGAGCAGGCCGAGGCCGGCCAGCGCCCGGGCGGCCTCCGCGCCGCCGGTGACCAGCAGGTCGCCGCCGGGCTCGGCCCGCAGCGCCGCGACCTCGGCGGCGAGGTCGCGGCCGATCACCCGGGCGCCGTGGTCGGCGGCGTCGAGGGTACGGGAGACAACGATCTTCGGGGTACGCCGCCAGATCGGTGCGAAGGCGAGGTCGTGCGGATGCGTCGAGATCGACTCCACCCGCGGCCAGTACCCGGACATCATCTCCCAGACCTTGCGTCCGTAGACGAACGCACCGGCCCGCCCGGACAGCTCCAGCGAGTACGCGGAGAGCTCCGGCCCCAACACCGGCCAGTCGAACTCCCCGTTCGGGCCCTCGATGAAACCGTCGACGGACTGGTTCACCCAGTAGACGATCCTGCCCATGTCCCGCTCTCCCTTACGGTGGCGCGCCCGGCGGGCGCTCTCACCGGTGGATCGGAGCGGGCCGGCGGGATCCGACAGCCGGGCCGGAATTTCTTGCCGGGCCCGGTCCTCCCGATCACCGGTCCGGCCCGGTCCGAGCGGCTAGGGTCTTCGATCATGGAGTACCGGCTGGTCGACCGGCTGCCGACGGTGGCCGAGTTCGTCGCGGTGACCCGGGCCGTCGGCTGGGACGACGCGTACGACCCGGCGGCGATCCCGGCGTCGCTGGCCGGCTCGCTGCACGGCGTGCTCGCGGTGGAGGGCGACCGGGTGATCGGGCTGGGCCGGTTGATCGGCGACGGGGCGATCTACTACTACCTCCAGGACCTGGCGGTGGTGCCGGAGCGGCAGCGGCGCGGCGTCGGGGCGGCCATCCTGCGGCGGCTGGAGGAGTGGATCGCGGGCCGCGCCTCGAACCGGACCTTCATCGGGCTCTTCGCCGCCGGCGAGTCCGCGAGCCTCTACCGTCGCTTCGGCTACGCCGTGCACGACGGGATGACCGGCATGTTCCGGGTGGGCCCGCTCGGCGCCGACCGGCGGTGACCGCCCGGCCGTTCCCTGGGCCAACCGGACCGGCCCCCGCCGTCCTCAGGGGGGAGGGACGGCGGGGGCCGGGTCAGCGGGCCGCGGCGGTCAGCCGCGGCGGTTCTGCAGCCAGCGCAGCAGGTCCGGGGGGAGGCCCTGGTCGTTCTGCTGCGGCGGCTCGGTCGGGCGGGGAGACGGGCGCGGCGGCTCGGGGCGTTTCATGTCACCGACCAGTTCCCGGCTCGGCGCGGTGAAGTCGCGGACCGGCTGGCCGTCGACCGCGGTCGCGATCGTCCGGGCCACCGCCGTGATCACCTGGCCCTGCACGGCCGCGCCGACCGCGTCGGTCGGGTCGTCCGGGTTGGCCGCGATCCCGGCGACGGCCACCTGCGGGGTGAAGCCGACGAAGGTCTCGGTGGCGTTCCCCTCCGAGCTGCCGGTCTTGCCGGCGACCGGGCGGCCGACGAGCCGGTCGACGCCGCCGGCCGTACCGCCGTTGCACTGGTTGTACGCCGACTGCTGGCCGACCGGGCAGCGCGCCGCGTCGGTCGCCGCCCGGGCCACGTCCTCGCTGATCACCCGCTTGCAGGACGGCTGCCCCACCGGGATCTTCCGGCCGTCCGCCGCGGTCACCGAGACCACCGGCGTGGGCGTGCAGTACGTCCCCTCGGCGGCCACCGTGGCGTACGCGTTGGCCAGGTCGAGCGGGGTGGTGGCGGCCACGCCCAGGGTGAAGGCGCCCCAGTTGGCGGCGTCGTTCTTCGCGAAGTCCGCGTCCGACTCGGCGCGGAAGGTGATGCCGAGGCGCTGCGCCATCTCCACCACCTTGTCCTCGCCGACCTGCTCGGCCAGCCAGACGAAGTAGGTGTTCACCGAGCGGCCGAAGCCGTCCCACATCATCCGGTAGCCGTCCATCCGCTCCGGGTTGGCGTTGGCCGGGCACCACTTGCCGTCGCAGTTGCCCTCGCCCTCCCCGGCCGCGTACCGGGTGGGCAGCTTGCTGGGCGCGTCGAAGCCGGTGGAGAGGGTCCTGCCGGACTCCAGCGCGGCGAGCATGGTGAAGAGCTTGAAGGTGGAGCCGGCCTGGTAGCCCTCGACGCTGCCGCCGCCGGAGATCAGCGGGTTGACGGTCTCGCCGCTCGCCACGCCGTACTGCCGGTTGACGGCCATGGCCAGCACCCGGCCGGTGCCCGGCTCGACCGCCGCGATGGGCAGGGCGCGCTTGTCGTCGTCGGCGTAGACCTTGCGGGCCTCCTTGACGGCGGTGGCCTGGACGTCCGGGGCGAGCGAGGTGACCACCCGGTAGCCGCCGCGGCGCAGCGCCTGCTCGCGCTCCTCGGCGGTGGCGCCGAACGCGGGCTGCTTCAGCCACCAGCGGCGCAGGTAGTCGCAGAAGAAGCCGGCGTCGGCGGTCGAGGTGGCCGTGCAGCCGTTCGGCTGGGCGGTCGGCCGCAGGGCCAGCTTCTCGGCCTTCACCCGGGCGGCCTGGTCCGCGCCGATCGCGCCGGTGTCGACCATCGAGTCGAGCACGTACCCGCGTCGGGCCAGCGCCGCGTCGGCGTCGCCGTCGATCGGGCTGTACTCGTCCGGGGACTGGACCAGGCCGGCGAGCAGGGCGGCCTGGCCGAGGGTCAGGTCGGCCGGCGAGGTGCCGAAGTAGCGCTGGCTGGCCGCCGCGATGCCGTACGCCCCGGAGCCGAAGTACGCGATGTTCAGGTAGCGGTTGAGGATCTCGTCCTTGCTGAGGGTCTTCTCCACCTCGGAGGCGTACCGGATCTCCTGGAGCTTGCGCCCGACGGTCTGGTCGGTGGCCGCCTGCCGTTCCTCGGCGGTGCGGCTGGGGTCGGTCTTCAGCACGTTGCGCACGTACTGCATGGTCAGCGTCGAGCCGCCCTGGGAGGTGCCCCCGCCGGTCACGTTGGCGACCAGGGCCCGGGCCATGCCGCGCAGGTCGGTGCCGCCGTGCGAGTAGAAGCGCCGGTCCTCGGCCGCCACGATCGCCTGCCGCATCACCGGGGCGATCTCGGCCAGCGGCACATCGGTGCGGTTCACGTCGTAGAACGTGGTGAGCAGTGTCTTGCCGTCGTTGGCGTAGAGGTAGGAGCGCTGCGGGGTGGCAGGCGTGCGCAGCGCCGCCGGCAGGTCGTCGAACGCGCCGAGCACCGACTTGGTGGCCACCCCGGCGAGCACGTTGCCCGGGAGCGCGGCGACCGCGAGGACGAGGCCGGCGAGCAGGCCGGCGAGCAGCACGGTGAGGAGCCGCGACAGCGGCGACCGGGGTCGGGGCATGGCTGCAAGGATTGCCAGCACAAGGAGCAGCGGGCCACCTCGACCGGCGATTGTCAGGTAACTCACCGTCACCTGCCAGCAACTTCCCCGCTTCGCGCCCTCCCCCCACCCCCTTCCTCCTCGCCGTCCCCCGCGTCCGCGCCGTCCCCTTCCGCCCGGCCCGCGTTCATCACGACGTTCGGCAGCCGTCCTGGCCCGGACGGGTGCCCTTCTTGATCGAGGTGGTGTGGCGCCGGGCCGACGAAAGGGGCGACCGGCGAGGCTGGGCCAGGTGGTCGCTCGCACCGCTACAAACTTGATGACGGGAACGAATCGCGGATGCCGGCCACCCCGCACCGGCCCGAGGCGGACATCGCCCGGCCCCGGAAGGTTCTCCAGCTCGACCAGGAGCTCCCGACCGTCCGATTCGCTGACGACATCAAGTTCGTAGCGTCCGAATCGGCGATCCGGGCGACCCCCGGGACGAGATCCGGAATCGGCCCCGGACACCAACCGGCGGGCTGGGTGGGGCGGTGAGGTCAGGCGGCGGGGAGGGGGCCCTGGGGGCCGTTGCTGGCGGGAGTGGAGACGCTGGCGGTGGCGGCGTCGCGGGCGATCTCGGCGGGCAGCAGGCGCCCGGAACGGTAGGCGACGCCGATGCCGGAGATCAACACGAAGATCGCGCCGAAGGTCTGCAACGAGCCGATCAGGGCACCGCCGAGGCCGAGCAGCGGAGCAGCGATCATGAGCATCACCCCGTCCCCGATGGCGAACATCCCGGACCGGGCCACCGACCAGCCGGTCAGCAGCCAGCCCGCGCTGTAGAGGAACGCGCCGACCAGCACCGGCATCCGGGCCGTGGTGCCGAAGACCGGCGTCTGCTCGGCCAGCCCGGCGAAGGGCAGCATGAGCACCGTGCCGGCGAGGCTCGCCAGCAGGCCGGCCGCGGCGACCCGGCGGCTGCGGGTCGCCGCGAGCAGGCCGGTCAGCGCCAGCAGGGCGAGCAGCCCCAGCCAGACCGCGGCCACCCAGCCGACCAGGTAGAGCGGCTGGCCGTCGGCCGGGTACGGGTCGTTGCCCGCCCCGCCGTCGCTGGCCATCGCCACCACGCCGTAGAGGACCGCGTACGCAGGCAGCAGCCAGACCGAGGCTCGGGCGAAGCGCCGCAGCGACCAGGCCCAGCTCGCGTTGGTGGCGGGCGCCGCCGGCGCGGGGTCGCCGACGAAGGGCAGCACCCCGAATCCCCCGCCGGTACGTCGGCTGCCCAGCGGTCCGGACGGGTCGTGCGCGCCGGGGACCGGGGTCCGGGAGAACAGGCTGTGCGCCGGGTCCTTCATGCGTCACCTCGCTCGACTCCGACGAGCGGCGCGGGACGCACCGGCGCCCCGGCTCCTGGCCACCACCCGTCCTCAGACCGATCGTGGCAGGCACCGGGGCGCCGCATGAGCGTTTCTCGCATTTGCCGTCCGGCTCCGGACGGCCGCCGATCAGCCCCGTTCGCGCTGGTCCGCCGGGTCGTTGACCAGGCTGGCCGGGGAGACCGGCTCGGGTGCCGGCAGCCCCTGCGGGGCATTGCCGCCGGTGACCTGGGCCTCGGCGGCGCGTACCTCGTCGTGGATCTGCTGGGCGGCGGTCGCCGCCGCCCGGGCCGCCTCCGCGGCCTCCCGCTCGACCTGGCTGGCGTGGTCGGCCGCCTCCGCGGTGGGCACGTCGCCGACCATCTGGCTCAGCCCGCCGAGCGCGCCGCCCATCCCCTCGAGGGCCTTGGTCAGCTCGGCCGGGACGATCCAGACCTTGTTCGCGGTGCCGTTGGCGATCTGCGGCAACGCCTGGAGGTACTGGTACGCCAGCACCTTCTGGCTCGGGTTGGCCTGGTGGATCGCGTCGAAGACGGTCCGGATCGCCTTGGCCTGACCCTCGGCCTGCAGGATCCGGGCCTGCCGGTCACCGTCGGCCCGCAGCACCGCGGACTGCTTGTCGCCCTCGGCGGTGAGGATCTGCGACTGCTTGTGCCCCTCGGCGGTCAGGATCGCCGCCCGGCGGTCCCGCTCGGCGCGCATCTGCTTCTCCATCGAGTCCCGGATGCTCGCCGGCGGCTCGATCGCCTTGATCTCCACCCGGGTGACCTTGATGCCCCAGCGGCCGGTGGTCTCGTCCAGCACCCCGGAGAGGTGCCGATTGATCTCCTCGCGGCTGGTCAGCGCCCGCTCCAGGTCGAGCGAGCCGATCACGTTACGCAGGGTGGTGACCGTGAGCTGCTCGATCGCCTGGATGAAGTTGGCGATCTCGTAGGTGGCCCGGACCGCGTCGACCACCTTGTAGTAGAGGACCGTGTCGATCGACACGACCAGGTTGTCGGAGGTGATCACCGGCTGCGGCGGGAAGCTGACCACCTGCTCGCGCATGTCCACCTTGGTGCGCACCGCGTCGATGAACGGGACCAGCAGGTTCAGGCCCGGGTTCAACGTGCGCTTGTACTTGCCGAGCCGTTCCACCACGTCCTGGCGCTGCTGCGGCACGATCCGCACCGCTTTGACCAGGGTGACGACGACGATCAACGCCACGGCCGCCAACAGGACCGCTGCAAATTCCATACCGCTCACCTTTTCGCTTCCGGCAACTGGCCGGGGGAGGAAATGTCGTCCTGCCACACCAGGGCGGTGGCGCCCCGGACCTTGATCACCTGCACCCGCGCACCGGGATCGAAAACCTGCGTCGCGTCGTACGGCCGCGCGCTCCACAGCTCACCGTCGATCTTGACCATGCCGTGGTCGGGGTCGACCCGCTCGATCACCAGCGCCGTCGCGCCCTCCAGCGCCTCCACCCCGAACGGATGGTCGCCGCTCTCCATCGCCGACCGGGCGTGCCCGCGGATGACCGGCCGGGCCACCGCCACCGAAAGGACGGAGACCACCGCGAAGACCAGGGCCTGGAGCGCGACCGGGGCACCGAGGGCGGCCGCGCCGGCGGCGGCGAACGCGCCGGCCGCGAACATGATCAGGAAGAGCGTCGTCGTGAAGATCTCGGCGACCGCCAGCACCACACCCAGCACGATCCACACCACGGGGTCCACCCCCCAAGGGTGACACGCGCCCGCACCTCCGTGAATCCGTCATGATCAGTAGAGTCGGCCGGGACCGCACCGAAGACGCCGAGGAGGCCGCCGTGGCCCTGCTGCCCGAGACCGTCCGCCGGGTCGACGCCCTCGTCGCCGAGGCACAGTCGACCGGCCGGGCACCGTCGCTGGTGCTGGGCGTGGTCCGCGACGGCGTGCTGGCCCACCTCGCGGCCGCCGGGGAGCACCCCCGCCCCGAGGCCGACCTGCAGTACCGGCTCGGCTCGATCAGCAAGACGATGACCGCCGTCCTGGTCCTCCAGCAGCGCGACGCCGGACGACTCGACCTCGACGACCGGCTGGAGACCCACCTGCCCGGCACGCCGGTCGGCGCGCTCACCCTGCGCCATCTGCTCGGCCACGCCGGCGGCCTCCAGCGGGAGCCGGACGGGCGCTGGTGGGAGCGGACCGAGGGCGTCGCCCTGGCCGACCTGGTCGCCGGGCTCACCCCGGCGAAGGTCGCCTACCCGCCGCTGCGCGGCTACCACTACTCGAACCTGGCGTACGGGCTGCTCGGCGGGGTGCTGGAACGGGTCACCGGCACCCCGTGGTTCGCCCTGCTGCGCGAGCGGCTGCTCGATCCGCTGGGCATGGCCCGCACCACCTTCCACGCCACCGAGCCGTACGCCCGGGGCTACGTGGTGCACCCCTGGCACGACACGCTGCGGGAGGAGCCGCGCACCGACACCGGGGCGATGGCGCCGGCCGGCCAGCTCTGGTCCACGATGGAAGATCTGGGCCGCTGGGCGGCGTTCCTCGCCGACCCGGCGCCGGAGCTGCTCGCGCCGGAGACCCTCACCGCGATGTGCGCGCCGGTGGTGATCAGTGACCTCGACTCGTGGACCGGGGGGCACGGCCTCGGCGTGGAGCTCTACCGGGAGGGCGAGCGGATCTACGTGGGCCACGGTGGCTCGATGCCCGGGTACGTGGCCGCCCTCACGGTGCACCGGCCGAGCCGCACCGCCGTGGTCGGTTTCGCCAACTCGTACGGCCTGCGCGGGACCCACCTCGGCGGGCTCGCCCGGCAGCTGCTCACCCTGGTGCTCGACACCGAGCCGGTGCCCGTCACGCCCTGGCGCCCCGCCGCCCCGCCCGCCGACGAGCTGGCCGAGCTGACCGGCCGCTGGTGGTGGATGGGGATGGAGTACGAGTTCCGCCCCGACCCCGCCGGAGACCTCTGGGGCGGCCCGGTGGGCCGGCCGATGCTCCGGTTCACCCCCGAGGGGCCGGACCGCTGGCGGGGCCGCAGCAGCAACCAGGACGGCGAGGTGCTCACCGTCGTGCGGGACGAGGCGGGCCGCCCGGTCGCCCTGGACATCGCCACCTTCGTCTTCACCCGTACCCCGGACCAGGAGCCCTGACCCTGCCGCGGCGGAGTCGGCGGACCGGCCGCCGCCGCTCAGGCCGGTTCGGTGACGAAGTCGATCAGGCGTTCCATGGCGTTGATCAGGGGTGTCTCCACGTCGGCGAAGCTGTCCACCCGGGAGAGGATGTGCCGCCACATCGCCGCCGGCTCGGCCACCCCGAGCGCCGCGCAGACGCCCTCCTTCCACGGCCGGCCCGGCGGCACCACCGGCCAGGCCGCGATGCCCAGCGCCGTCGGCTTCACCGCCTGCCAGACGTCGACGTAGGGATGGCCGGTGACCAGCACGTGCGGCGAGGTCACCTTCGCCACGATCCGGCTCTCCTTGGAGCCGGCCACCAGGTGGTCGACCAGCACCCCGAGGCGGCGGGTCGGGCCGGGCGCGAAGGTGCGCACCTCCGCCTCGAGGTCGTCGATGCCGTCGAGCGGCTCGACCACCACCCCCTCGATCCGCAGGTCGTCGCCCCAGATCCGCTCGACCAGCGCGGCGTCGTGCACGCCCTCGACCCAGATCCGGCTGGCCTTGGCGACCTGCGCCTTCACGTTGTCGACCGCGACCGAGCCGGAGGCGGTGCGCCGGCGGGTCGCCCGCACCGGGGCGCGTACCGGCCGGCGCAGCGTCACCGGCCGACCGTCGAGCAGGAACGCCGCGGGCAGCAGCGGGAAGTTGCGCCGCCGGCCGTGCCGGTCCTCCAGCACCACCGCGCCGGACTCGAAGCCCACCACCGCGCCGCAGAAGCCGGAGTCCGCGTCCTCGACCACCAGGTCCGGCTCGGCGTCCACCTCGGGGGTCACCTTCCGCCGGCGCCACTGACCGGCCAGCACGTCCTCGCCGTATCGCCGCCCCATGTCGATCACGCTAACGCCGACTCCGGCGCGTCGCTCGCCGACGCGCCGCCGACGCCCGCCGCGGAACGGTACGACACGCCGAACCACCGGGCGGTAAAGGGCGAACGGGGCAGTTCGGGGCAGGGCGCGCGGCGCGAGCGGCAGTCGAGACAGGGGCGGCGGGGAGCACGTACCCTTTCCGCATGTCCTCCCCCGCAGCGGGCGCGGCCACCCTGGCCCCGCGTCGGTCGAGCCGCCTGGTCGCCTGGGTGCGCGCGTGGCGCGCCGGGCTGGTGCCCTTCGACGAGGTCGCCGAGTCCATCGCCGGCGACGAGGAGCACCTGGTCGCCGACGCCCCCGGCACCTGGACCGACGTGCCGCTGCGCGAGGCGCTGCCCGCGCTGGCCAAGCTCTCCCCCGACGAGATCCGGCTCGTGCTGCCCGCGCCCGGCGACCCGCGCGGGCTGCCCGGCCCGGGTGACTTCGCCGGCGCCGCGCTGCTCGTCGGCGAGGCGGTCGTCGCCGGCCCGCTGGGCCTGATCCCCGAGGTCCGCAGCCACACCTCCGGCTCCGGGATGACCTGGGAGACGGTGCTCTGGCGGGTCTACCCGCTGCCCGCCGACGCGCCCCGGGCGTCGCTCGCCTCGCCGGGCGCGGCCGAGGCGGAGGCCGAGCTGGCCGCCGCGCTCGCCGAGACCACCGCCGCGCTCACCCGCCTCGACGTGGCCCAGTGGCGGCCCGAGCTGGCCGGCGCGCTGGCCGCGCTGCGCCGGCCGGACGGCACCACCGACCTGCCGCCCGGCTTCGACCCGCGCGCCCGCCGGCTCTTCGCCCGGGCGGCCGTGCTGGACCGGGTGCTCGCGCTGGCCGGGCACAGCGCCCCGGGTGGCGCCATCAACAACTACGAGGCGCAGCAACGTGACGCCGCGCTGCGCCCGCTCACCACCGCCTGCCGGCAGGCCCTGGTGGCCGCCTGCAACGCGCCGCTGCGCCCCTGAGGGTCAGATCTCGTCCATCAGGTCGCGCACGGAGTCGACGATCCGCGACGGCCGGTACGGGTAGCGCTCCGCCTCGACCCTGGTGCTGATCCCGGTCAACACCAGGATGGTCTCCAGCCCCGCCTCCAGCCCGCAGAGGATGTCGGTGTCCATCCGGTCACCGATCATCGCGGTGCTCTCCGAGTGCGCGTTGATGGTGTTCAGCGCCGAGCGCATCATCATCGGGTTCGGCTTCCCGACGAAGTACGGCTCCACCCCGGTCGCCTTGGAGATCATCGCGGCCACCGAGCCGGCGGCCGGCAGCGCGCCCTCCACCGACGGACCGGTCACGTCCGGGTTGGTGCAGATGAACCGCGCCCCGTCGTTGATCAGCCGGACCGCCTTGGTGATCGCCTCGAAGCTGTAGGTGCGGGTCTCGCCCAGCACCACGTAGTCCGGAGCGAAGTCGGTCAGCACGTACCCCACGGCGTGCAGCGCGGTGGTCAGCCCGGCCTCCCCGATCACGTACGCCGTGCCGCCCGGCCGCTGGTCGGCCAGGAACTGGGCGGTGGCCAGCGCCGCCGTCCAGATCGCGTGCTCGGGCACCTCGAAGCCCATCCGGACGAGCCGGGCCTGGAGGTCGCGCGGGGTGTAGATCGAGTTGTTGGTCAGCACCAAAAAGGGCTTGCCGGAGGAGCGGAGCCGGTTGATGAACTCCGGGGCACCCGGCACCGGCTGGCCCTCGTGCACCAGCACGCCGTCCATGTCGGTGAGCCAGCTCTGCACCGGCTTGCGGTCATGCATGTGTCATCCCAAGGGGGTGTCGGGGAGCGGAGGTCGGGCTCAGGGCCGGCGGACGGCCGGCACGCAGCACGGCGTGGGGCAGGTGTCCCACATCGGCAGCTCGCCGAGGCGGCGGCGCAGCCGCTCCCCGTCGGGCACGCTGCGCTCGGCCACCAGCTCCCGCACCATCGTCACGAAGCGCGGGTCGGTGCCGGGGGTGCCGGCCCGGACGAAGTCCAGGCCGAGCTGCTTGGCCGTCTCCAGCGCCTCGGTGTCCAGGTCCCACACCACCTCGAGGTGGTCGGAGACGAACCCGATCGGGCTGACCACCACGCTGGTGACGCCCTGCGCGGCGAGCGCGGTCAGGTGGTCGTTGATGTCCGGCTCCAACCACGGCACCTGCGGCGGGCCGGAGCGGCTCTGCCAGACCAGGTCGTACGGCAGGTCGGCGGCGGCGCGCTCGTGCACCAGCCGGACCGCCTCCTCCAGCTGCGCCGTGTACCGGCCGCCCTGCGGGCCGGCGGTGGCCGCCGCCGAGAGGGGGATGGAGTGCGCGGTGAAGACCAGCCGGGTGCTGTCCCGCTTCGCCGGGTCGAGCTGCGCCAGCGCCGCCTTCACCGCGTCGACGTGCGGCTCGACGAAGCCCGGGTGGTCCCAGAACTGGCGCAGCTTCTCGATCACCGGGGCGTCCGGGCCGACGGCGGCCCGGGCGGCGGCGATGTCCTCCTGGTACTGCCGGCAGGAGGAGTAGCCGCCGTACGCGCTGGTCACGAACGCCAGCGCGCGCTGCACGCCGTCGTCGCGCATCCGGGTCACGGTGTCGGCGAGGAACGGGTCCCAGTTCCGGTTGCCCCAGTAGACCGGCAGGTCCACGCCGTTCGCGGCGAAGTCCTCCTGGATCGCGGCGAGCAGTTCCCGGTTCTGTTGGTTGATCGGGGAGACCCCGCCGAAGTGCAGGTAGTGCTCGGCGACCTCCGCGAGCCGCTCCGGCGGCACGCCCCGCCCCCGGGTCACGTTCTGCAGGAAGGGCAGCACGTCCTCGGGCCGTTCCGGGCCGCCGAAGGAGACCAGCACCAATGCGTCGTACGCCATGGCGCCATTCTCCCCCGACGGCCGTGACAGCCCGGCGGCCACCCCGGGACGAGCGGGTTTCGCCCCTGTCTCAGGCGCCGATCGCGTGGTAACCGCCGTCGACGTGCACGATCTCGCCGGTGGTGGCCGGGAACCAGTCGGAGAGCAGGGCCAGGCAGGCGCGGGCGGCCGGCTCCTGGTCGGTGAGGCTCCAGCCGAGCGGGGCGCGCTGGGTCCAGGCGTCCTCGAACTGGTCGAAGCCGGGGATCGACTTCGCGGCGATGGTGCGCAGCGGGCCGGCGGCGACCAGGTTGCTGCGGATGCCCTGCTTGCCCAGGTGCAGCGCCAGGTAGCGGGAGGCGGACTCCAGGCCGGCCTTGGCCACGCCCATCCAGTCGTAGACCGGCCAGGCCTTGGTGGCGTCGAAGGTCAGGCCGACCACCGCGCCGCCCGCGGACATCAGCGGCAGCGCCGCCACGGCCAGGGACTTGTACGAGTACGTGGAGACCTGCAACGCGGTGGCGACGTCCTCCCAGGGGGCGTCGAGGAAGCCGCCGCCGAGGCAGCTCTGCGGGGCGAAGCCGATCGAGTGCACCACCCCGTCGAGGCCGTCGACGTGCTCGCGCACCTTGTCGGCCAGGCCGGCCAGCTGCTCCGGGTTCGTCACGTCCAGTTCGATCACCGGGGCCGGCTCGGGCAGCCGCCTGGCGATCCGCTCGACCAGGGAGAGCCGGCCGTAGCCGGTGAGTACGACCTGGGCGCCGTTCTCCTGGGCGAGCTTCGCCACCGAGAAGGCGATCGAGGCGTCGGTGATGACGCCGGTGACCAGCAGCCGCTTACCGGCGAGCAGTCCGGACATCTGTAGATTCCTCCGTTTTTCTCAGTGACCCATGCCCAGGCCGCCGTCGACCGGGATCACGGCGCCGGAGATGTAGCCGGCGGCGTCCGAGGCGAGCCAGGTGACCACGCCGGCGACCTCGTCCGGCGCGGCGAACCGGCCGGCCGGGATGGCCTTGCGGTACTCGGCGCGGCGCTGCTCGGGCAGCGCGGCGGTCATGTCGGTGTCGATGAAGCCGGGGGCGACCACGTTCGCGGTGATGTTGCGGGTGCCCAGCTCGCGGGTGATCGAGCGGGCCACCCCGACCAGGCCGGCCTTGCTCGCGGCGTAGTTGACCTGACCGACGCCGCCGTAGAGGCCGACGACGGACGAGATGAAGATCATCCGGCCCCACTTCGCCCGGAGCATCTTCGACGAGGCCCGCTTGGCGCAGCGGAACGCCCCGGTGAGGTTGGTGTCCAGCACCCCGGTGAACTGCTCCTCGGACATCCGCATCAGCAGCGTGTCGTCGGTGATCCCGGCGTTGGCGACCAGCACCTCGACCGGGCCCAGTTCCGCCTCGACCGCGGCGAAGGCGGCGTCGACGGAGGCGGAGTCGGTGACGTCGCAGCGCACCCCGAACAGCCCCTCGGGAGCGTCACCGGAGCGGTGGGTCACCGCCACCCGGTCGCCCTGCTTGGCGAAGGCCTGCGCGATGGCCAGTCCGATCCCCCGGTTGCCGCCGGTCACCAGCACGGTACGGGCCACGGGTCCCCCTCTGCTCAACTGATCTCTCGGTCGGCTCGGAGCCTAGGCGTTACCGGTAGGTAAGCGCTAACGCCGGCCGCGTCCTGCCTGGGTACGCGGTCGAGCGGGCCGCTCCGCCGCTCGGCCGCGTCGGCAGGCCGGTCGGCGGGGACCGGCGGCCGCTCGGCCGGGTGCGCGCCGCGAGTGTCCCCGTTGTACGATGATCCGCGTCTGCGGGCCGGTGTGCGGCCCGCGTTCCGGGCCCCGCCGACCGCAGGAGGTGATCGCTGTGCGAGATAGCGATCCTCCCAGTCGTGGCCGGGCCCACCGTCAGCCCCGCTGAGCCACGACTCAGTCGGCAGAGCTGACCCAGCTCCCGCTCCCCGCACCCGTTGGACCCCCGGCCGTCGCCGGGGCCGGCGACCCCTGCCGTCCGTCGGACGGCCCGCGGTGGAGCACCCCGGTCACGACTTCGTGTGCGCGCCCCCGATCAACCCCTGCGGTCCGCCCGCGCGGACCGTCACGCCGCCACCGGAGCCTCCCATGAGCCGTTACGTCGCCCCGCTGGGTTTCACCCTCGCCGCCGTCTGGGTGGCCGTCCTGTTCGTGCTGGCCGGCGGCGGTCACTGACCACCGCCGGCCAGCCGGCCGCCGCCAGCGCGGCGCCACGACCCCTCAGATCATCCGGGACGTCCAGAGCAGGCTCATCCCGCCGGCGCAGAGCGCCAGCAGCAGCGCCACCCCCGCATACCACTGGGTGACCTCGCGCGGCTGCGTGCGGAACCCGATCGAGCTGCCCATGTCCTGGTAGACCTGCTTCAGCTCGGAGACCGAGGCGGCCTCGTAGAAGTAGCCCTCGGTGGTCTCGGCGAGCTGCGCCAGGGCCAACCGGTCCACCGGCACCCGCTGGAGCTGGCCGCCGATGTCGACCTGGCCCGAGTCGGTGCCGAAGGCGATCGTGGAGACCGGCACGTTGGCCGCCTGCGCCGCCGCGGCGGCCTCCTCCACCGACCGCCCCGACGTGCGGTAACCGTCGGAGAGCAGCACGATCCGGGCCGGCGGGATGCCTGCGGCGCCGTCCGCGGGCACCGACCGGATCGCCTCCAGGCAGGTGAAGACCGCCTCGCCGGTGGCGGTCGACTCGGCCAGCGTCAGCCCGTCGATGGCCGCCGTCACCGCGTCCCGGTCCTTGGTCGGGGCGACCAGCACGTTCGCCGCCTTGGCGAAGGAGACCAGCCCCAGGTTGTAGCTCTGCGGCAGCTCGCCGACGAACTGCTTGGCCGCCTCCTGGGCGGCCTCCAACCGGTTCGGCGCCACGTCGTCGGCCTGCATCGACAGCGACACGTCGATGGCGAGCATCACCGTGGCGCGTTCCAGCGGCTCCTTGGTGTCCACCGCCGGTCGGGCCATCCCGGCGGCGAGGGCCACCAGGGCGAGCAGGAACGCGGTGGCCGCCGCGTGCCGCCGCCAGCCCAGCCCCCTCGGCGCCAGGGTGCGCAAGAGGTCCACATTGGTGAACCGCATCGCGTACGCCCGGCGGTGTCGCTGCCGCCAGACGTAGAGGGCGGCGAGGGCGAGCACCGGCAGCAGCGCCAGCAGCCACCACGGTTGCAGAAAACGGATCATCGCGTCGTCCCCCGGGTGCGGGCGTGCCGTTGGGCGGCCACGAATCGCACCATGTCCAGCAGCCAGTCTCGGTCGGTGCGCAGGCGCAGGTGCCCGGCGCCCCCGGCGCGCAGCTCCGCGGCGATCGCCTCCCGCTGGGCGGCGGCCGCGTCGGCGTACCGCCGGCGCAGCCCGGGATCGGCCGTCTGCACCTCGTGCAGCTCACCGGTCTCCGGGTCGACCACCGGCAGCACCCCCACGTCGGGCAGCTCCAACTCGCGCGGGTCGACCACCTCGATCGCCAGCACGTCGTGCCGGACCCGCAGCTTACGCAGCGGTCGTCCCCACTGCTGCGGGGGCGCGAGGAAGTCCGAGATCACCACCGCCAGGCCCCGGCGGCGCGGCGGCCGGTTGAGCGCGTCGACCAACGTCCCGAGATCGCTGCGGCCCGGGCGCACCGGGGTGCCCGCCAGCGCCCGCAGCAGGCCCTGCGCCTCCCGGCGGCCGGAGCGGGCCGGCACCCGGGTCAGCACGCCCGGCCCGACCGGGGGCGGCGCGGCGCGCCATCGGCCGGCCGGCGCGGCGGCCTCCGCGCCGGTGCCGATCACCGCACCGATCCGGTTGCCGCCGCGCACCGTCAAATGGGTCAGCGCGGCGGCGGCGGCGATCACCACGTCTCGCTTGAGCCAGCGTCCGGTGCCGAAGTCGAGGCTGGCGGAGAGGTCGACCGCGAGCCAGGTCTCCAACTCCCGGTCGGCGACCGTACGACGCACGTGCGGCATGGTCGTCCGGGCGGTGACCGGCCAGTCCATCCGGCGTACGTCGTCGCCGGGGCGGTACTCCCGGGACTCCCCCGCCTCGCTGCCCGGCCCGGGCAGCAGCCCGGCGTAGTCGCCCTGGAGCAGCCCGTCCAGCTTGCGGGTGACCAGCAGCTGCAACCGGGACAGCACCGCTTCGGTGCGCTCCCCGCCGGCGTCGGGCGGGCGCACGGGTGAGGTCACGGCCGCTGCCCGGGCCAGCCGGCCGGCGGGCCGCTGACCGGCGGCGGTGGGCTCGCCTGCTGACGGGGCGCCACCGACGGCAACGGGATGGTCGACATGACCCGGTGCACCACGTGATCGGCGGGCACGTCGTCGGCGAGCGCGTCGTAGCTGAGCACCAGCCGGTGCCGCAGGATGTCCGGCGCGATGTCCTGCACGTCCTGCGGCAGCGCGTAGTCCCGGCCGCGGAGCAGGGCCAGCGCCCGGGTGGCCCGGACCAGGCCGAGCGAGGCGCGCGGGCTGGCGCCGTACTGGATCAGCCGGGCCACGTCGGGCATCCCGTGCTCGGCCGGGGTACGGGTGGCCAGCACCAACCGGACCGCGTAGTCGACCAGCGCGTTGTGCACGAAGACCTGGTCCGCCTTCTGCTGGAGGGCGATCAGCTCGTCGGTGGTGAAGATCCGGGCCGGCTCCGGCGGGGTGACCCCCATCCGGTAGACGATCTCCCGCTCCTCGGCGTCGGTGGGGTAGCCGACCACGATCTTCATCAGGAACCGGTCCCGCTGCGCCTCCGGCAGCGGATAGACCCCCTCCTGCTCGATCGGGTTCTGGGTGGCCATCACCAGGAACGGGTTGGGCACCCGGTGGGTCTCGCCGCCGATGGAGACCTGCTGCTCGCTCATCACCTCCAGCAGCGCGGACTGCACCTTCGCCGGCGCCCGGTTGATCTCGTCGGCGAGCAGGAAGTTGACGAAGACCGGGCCCAGCTCGACGTCGAACTTCTCGCTGGACTGCCGGTAGATCCGGGTGCCCATGATGTCGGCGGGCACCAGGTCGGGGGTGAACTGCACCCGGGCGAAGTCGCCGCCGACCACCTTGGCCAGCGTCTCCACGGCGAGGGTCTTGGCCACCCCGGGAACGCCCTCCAGCAGACAGTGACCCCGGGCGAGCAGAGCGACGAACATCCGCTCGACCATCCGGTCCTGCCCGACGATGACCCGTTTGATCTCGAACAGGGCCCGCTCCAGCAGGCTGGCGTCCTGCGCCGGGGTGCTCACCGGCGCCGGCGTGCCCACCGGCGCGGGTGTCTCCGGGGCCGCCCCGTTCGGGGTCTGGGCGTCGGGCGTGGTCGGCTGGGCCACCGGTCCTCCACAGCATGATCGGTCGTCGCGGCGTGGTGCGCATCAAGACTCGCATGCCCGACTGAGAGCCGAGGCGGGGAGAACCCGATTTCGGCCCCGCCGTCCCGTTGACCGAATCGCTGAACGAGGGTGGACACGGAGGGGTCCGGCGCGTGTACGATTCACCCCGTCGCCGGGCGGCTCCCCCCGTGGCCGCCCGGCGCTCAATCTTCCGGCACCGGCGGCCTAGACTGCCCCGGGTGACCGAACCCACCCCCGCCGACCAGGCTCCGATCTGTTCGTCCCGTGGGTGCCGCGCTCCCGCCGTCTGGGCGCTGCGCTGGAACAATCCCCGGCTGCACGACCCGGAGCGGCGCAAGACCTGGCTGGCCTGCCCCGAGCACCGGGGCACCCTCGGCGACTTCCTCAACGCGCGCGGCTTCCTGCGGGAGGTCGCTCCCCTCTCCGAATCGCATACGCTCGAACCGTGAGCGCCCACAGCGGATCCTCCCGGTGAACGACGACGTGCCCGACGGGCCGCGACCGGCCCCGGTCAGCGCGCTGGAACCCTGGCCGGACACGGTCCGGTGGCAGCCGATCTCCGGTGACCTGATCCGGGTGGAGCTGCTGCGGCTGGCGATGGGACTGGCCGTCGTGCTGGTCGGGCTCGCCCTCGGCTGGGCGTTCAGTGGGCACTGGCTCTTCGGCGCGGTGCTCGCCCTGGTGGTGCTCCTCGGCGGGTGGCGCGCGGTGGCGATCGTCCGGGCCGTCCGGGCCTGGGGGTACGCCGAACGCGAGAACGACCTGCTGGTCCGGCACGGGCTGCTGGTCCGACGGCTCTCCATCGTGCCGTACTCCCGGATGCAGTTCGTCGACGTCAGCGCCGGGCCGCTCGAGCGGGCCTTCAACCTGGCCACCGTGCAGCTGCACACCGCCGCCGCGGCCAGCGACGCCCGGGTGCCCGGGCTGCGCCCGGCGGAGGCCTCCCGGCTGCGCGACCGACTCACCGCGCTGGGTGAAGACCGCGCGGAGGGGCTGTGACCGACGGCCTGCGCGACTCCGAGCCGGCCCCACCCGACCCGGTCCGGGCGGTCGGGCCGCCGCCACCCGAGCCGGCCCCCACCGCCGATACGCCGGCCGATACGGAGCCCCGGCAGCGGCTGCATCCGCTGAGCCCGGTGCTGCACGGGGCGAAGTCGCTGTTCGTGGTGATCGCCGGGCTCTCCTGGTCGACCCTGTCCCGGGTCGGCTTCGGCTGGTTCGCGGTGCTGGCCGCGGTGCTGGCCCTCGGGGCGACCGCGCTGGCGGTGATCAGCTGGTGGAACACCGGCTACCACATCGTCGGCCGGGAGCTGCGGGTGTACGAGGGGCTGCTCTGGCGTCGCACCCGGGCCATCCCGCTGGAACGCCTCCAGGCGGTGGAGCTGGTCCGACCGCTGCTCGCCCAGCTCACCGGCCTGGCCGAGCTGCGGCTGGAGGTGGTCGGCGGGGGCAAGACCGAGGCGCCGCTGGCCTACCTGGGGGTGGCCGAGGCCGCCGCGCTGCGGGGCAGGCTGCTCGTGGTCGCCGGCCGGGCGCCGGGCCGGGCCGCCACCGGACCGGTCGCGGGCGCCCGACCAAGCCCGGGCGTCGGACCGGGCCCAGGCGTCGGAGCGGCCCCGGGCGTCGGGGCGGCCCCGGGCGTCGGGGCGACTCCGGGCGCCGGACCGGTCGCGGGAGCCGAAGCGGCCCCGGGAGCCGGGCCCGGCACGGGAGTCGGGCCGGTGGCCGAGCCGGCCGGCGCGACCCTGCACGAGGTCCGCAACGGCGACCTGCTGGTCAGCCAGCTGCTCACCCCACAGGCGTTCCTGCTCCCGTTCGGCCTGGCGTTCGTGATCGTGCAGTTCCTCTCCGAAGGCTCCTGGTCGTTCATCGGGGTGGCCAGCACGCTGACCGCGATGGCCGGGGTGATCCTGCAACCGGTCCGCCGGGTGCTCGACGACTGGAACTTCCGGCTGGCCCGGGAGGACGACAGCCTGCGGATCCGCAACGGGCTGCTGGAGACCCGGGTGCAGACCGTGCCCCTGGACCGGGTGCAGACGGTCGGGGTGACCTGGCCGCTGCTCTGGCGGATGAAGGGCTGGCTGCGGCTACGGCTGGAGGTGGCCGGCTACTCCAGCGGCGAGCCGGACGACCGCAACCGGCCGGACCGGCTGCTGCCCGTCGGCGATCTGCGCACCGCCGAGTGGATCGTCGCGGAGGTGCTGCCCGCGGTGCGGTTGACCGGGCTGCCGCTGTCGCCGCCGCCGGCCCGGGCGCGCTGGCTGCGGCCGTTCGGCGTACGGGTGCTCGGGGCCGGCCTGGGCGAGCGGGCCTTCACGGTGCGCTCCGGGCTGCTGACCCGGCAACTGGCGATCGTGCCGTACGGCCGGATCCAGAGCGTCCGGGTGGTGCAGGGCCCGGTGCAGCGGCGGCTACGGCTGGCCACGGTGCACGCCGACACGGCCGGTGGCGCGGGCGCCGCCGCGCAGGACCGCGACCTGACGGAGGCGTGGACGCTCGCGGCCGAGTTGACCGCAAGGGCGCACGCCGCCCGCACCGCCCGCTGAGCCGGACACGCCGGCGGCGGGGGCGACGGGTCGACGCGGACCCAGCCGGGGGCAGGTGCGGTCGACGTCCCTGCGGCGCTGGGCACGCCGGGCGCACCGGCGTCACACAAAGTCACCGCGGAGCACCGTGTTGGTGTCACGAGCGATATGACGCAGCGGCATATTTATGGGTCTTGTGACGGGTTAGTGGGTTGTGGTGGGGGCCGGTGACGGCGCATGCCGTTGTTC
>NZ_JBAKHO010000042.1:0-49435 GCF_036902735.1 Micromonospora lacuserhaii
TGCTTCAGGAGGTGGTCCCGATTCAGCCGGAACCACGTGGTCAGTTTTCAGGCGGAGCCGACACGGGGTAGGACCGGGTGGAGGATTAGCGGCAATCGCACCTGGCGACCTGAGGGACCTCTGAAGAGGTTGCCCGACCTCCGATGAGTTCCAGCACGGTCCCGAGTCTTCAAGTACATCCACCCGCGCGAATTTGGAGGCACCTTGAAGCTCTTGCTTACGTCAGGCGGCGTCACGAACCCAAGCATCCACTCGGCGCTCGTGCAGCTCCTCGGCAAGCCGATCGCCGAGTGCCACGCCCTCTGCGTCCCGACAGCACAATGGGGTCACCCGATGTGCGGCCCGAAATCAGTGCGGGGCTTCGTAGCCGCCGAGCCCGTGTTTCAGTACCCGTCCGGCCTGGATTGGGCGTCGCTCGGTGTCCTCGAGCTCACCGCACTGCCCACCATCGGCGCGGAGCGATGGGTCCCCTGGGTACGGGAGGCTGACGTGCTCCTGGTCGACGGCGGCGACGCGACGTACCTGTGCCACTGGATGCGGGAGTCCGGGCTGGCCGATCTGCTGCCATCGCTGCCCGACACGGTCTGGGTGGGAGTGAGTGCCGGAAGCATGGTGATGACACCCCGGATCGGAACGTACTTCGTCGAGTGGCCGTCCGCGCCGGGCGACCGCACCCTCGGAGTCGTCGACTTCTCGATCTTCCCGCACCTGGACGCTTTCCCAACAAACACCCTGGCCGACGCAGAGCGGTGGGCCGCCGAAATCGGTGTCCCGGCCTACGCCATCGACGAACAGACGGCCATCAAAGTCGACGACGGCTCCGTCGAGGTGGTCTCCGAAGGGCAATGGAAGAAGTTCGGGTCATAGCCGCCCGGCATCCGTGACGTCGCGTCGTTGGACGTGACCCCGTCGACTTGCAGCACTTCCGAGTGCGCCCGCCCATGTCGCAGGTCGCGTGCGCTGCGGCCATCCGGATCTGCCGCGATCCGCGCGGACGTCGCGGATGAGTTGGGCAGACGCGTGTCGCACATCAGCCAACGGAGGACCCTGACAAGGCCCGCGCACTGCCGAATTGGCCTCTTTAAGGATCAAGGCGGCCCGCAAGCGGGCCGCGCCGGCCCGGCCCCGGCCTGCTGGCGACCTCCGGCCGGCATCGGCCGGGCCGGCCGGCCAAACTGCGGGACGACCAGGACTCCTAAGACTTCGGGGCTCCGCCCCGAACCCCGGCCCTCCTCAGAGATCAGCCGCGGACCTCCTCGCGCCGGGCACCACAAGGGCTACCAGCCTCCCCGGACGGGGCCAAGGTCGTTCGGCTGGTGAGGCGCTCCACCTTGTCCCCGTCCGGGGAGGCTGGACGGTCTACAACTGCCCGACGAGGAGATCCGCTCTCATTGATCAAGAAACTTGGAGTAGCTGTTGCAGCAAGATGGCGGCAAACCCGACGAGCCAGCCGGTGAGTGCAGCCGTTGTCCCAATGGCCCAGGCCGCTTGAGGCTCGTTCCGGGCCACCGTGAACCAAAGCATGACTGCCGAGGCGAGGAGTGCCGCAGCAAGGAACAAAGGGCCGAACATGATTGCCAGGCGAAGCAAGAGGTCGTGTGGAATGCAGTCGATCCCCCCGCATTGGCCGTGGGCGGGAAGCAGCGTCCACAACAGGGCGAGCGCGGCGATGAGCAGGCCATGGCAGGCCGTCATGAAGGCCAGGCTCTGCCAGACCATGGTCCGCTTGGGCGGGGGTGAAATCGGGTTCACGGTGGTGAGCGTATGGCCGCAGCCGTTGAGTGCATATCCGTCGAAGTACTCAGCCGAGCGCCACCGGTCGACAGGCTCCGTGGACGGCATGGATGAGGCCCGTAGGCGGCCGACCCAATGCGACCTGCGAGTTCCTGAGCCTGGCCATGACCGTTGCGAGGCCGGTGGTTGTCGGCGTCAGTGATGATCGCAGCGTGGTCTCAGTCCTCGGTGGGAGCCACGGCTGGGCGCCACTGGGGCGAACGACGCCGGACGAGCCCGGACCGATGGAGTTGCCGAGCGTGCGACGACCAGCGCGACGCGAACTCTGCCGAACGCTTGTGAAGTGCTCTTGGGGATCTACGGATCAGAAGGTGGCTGTACAGCCATCCGTACAGCCAAGCCAGCCGACGGATAGGGGCGACGAGCGACGGCAGCCGACAAGTCGAGCAGGTCAGCGGCAGTGGCCGACGCCGGCCGACAGCAGTCTTGATCTTTGCAAGGCAGGAGTTAGGGGTTTGAGTACCCTGGGCTCCACCACCTCACTGGGCCTGGTCACGGCTGTTCTCATCCGGGGTATGCGTATAGCGGTTGAGTGTGGTCGACGCCTGCTCGTGGCCCGTCACCGCCTGAGTGACGGTGAAGGGAACCCCGCCGGACACCAGCTATGTCGCGTAGCAGTGCCGTAGAGAAGGCTGGCGCAGTCGATGGCCTCCTCGGACGTGCGAACTCGCATTTGCCCACTGGCAACACGCCAAGGCCCGCGAACGGACCGAAACGAAATTCACGACCTGTGGTCTGCATACGCAGCACGATGGCCACGGCTCGGGCTAGGCGCCAATCGCCGTGATGATCATGAGCCAGGTTACGACGATCCCGTCTATGATCCGCTGGCAGCGCGACCGTGACGGAGGAACGCAAGTGATCGACGCGATCTTTTTCGATGTCGGCGGGACGATTCTCGACGAGTCCCGCGAGTTCGAGACCTGGGCGGACTGGTTCGGCGTTCCACGGCATACGTTTTCGGCGGTCTTCGGTGCGGCGATCGCCCAGGGTCTGGACTGGCAGGAACCGTTCCGGGTCTTCCGGCCAGGTTTCGATCTCGCGGGCGAGCTCGAACGCCGAGCAGCCGCTGGCAAACCGGAGTCGTTCGGCGAAGAGGATCTCTACCCCGACGCGCGAGCGTGCCTGACCTCCTTGAAGGATCAGGGCATGTTCGTGGGCTTGGCTGGCAACCAGCCGGCTCATGCTGAGGCGATCCTCCGTGCTCTCGACCTGCCCGTGGATGTGATCGGCACGTCGCACGGTTGGGGCGTGGCGAAGCCGTCATCGGCTTTTTTCGAGCGGGTCATTCGCGAAGGCGGTGGCGATGCGTCTTCGATCCTGTACGTCGGCGATCGGCCCGACAACGATGTACGCCCGGCCAAGGAGGCCGGTATGAAGACGTGCCTGATCCGGCGCGGTCCGTGGGGTTACATCCTCGACATGCCAGCCGTGTCTGAGCAGTGCCTGTTCCGTATCGATTCGCTGGACGAACTCCCGAGCCTGGTGGCGAAGCACAACGCGGCAAGCGGCTAGCTCGCGCACTCTGGCGACGTCAGCCGGGATTTACGCAGCGGGGTGAACATCGACGGACTGTCGGCACCCATGTGACCGGTTCGTGCTTCCAACCGCAAGGCGAGGCCGGAATGGTGTGGGCATGCCTGCCCCAGAAACCGATAAGCGTCCTCAGCCGGCACCGGTCCTTGGGTTACGTAAGGGAGCGGCGGCGACCGTACTGGTCGTCGTAATCCCGTTCCTGCTCTGGCTCGGGTGGGTGCTCGTCTGGCTGACCCCTGATCTGACCCATCCCGGGTCCTGCGATCCTGAGTTCGGACGGTGCAGACCCGCCAACAGCCGACTCTTGTGGCTTAGCGCTTTCACGGCGGGTCTGCTCGCCGTGCTTTCCCTGGGGGCGGCTCTGGCACGGCTGCGTATAGAGGGCCGATGGTGGCCTTGGCCGGTGGCCGCGGTGTCGTTCGCGGCTGCAGGATTCACGGTGCTGTACCAGTGGCCCCCACCCTGACTCGCTGCCCGCCCGTGCAGGGTCGCTCCGTCGTCGCTGTGGAGTTGCCTTGAGCAACCCCCGCCGACCTCGCCTCGACGTCGGCGGGGGTTCTGTTTCTCTTGACGCCGTTGTGCGCCGTGTGCGGCTCCCTGATGCACCTGCTGTCCCGTCGGAACCGGGCAGGATCAGTGCCGCACTACGTCAGCGGGTGGTCACCGCGCTGCCCAGGTCCCAGCTGATCGAGGTCGAGTACAGCGCGAACCGGTAGTCCCGGATCTTGCTGGACCGGTAGGAAATCGTGGCCTCACCTCTGCTGTTGGTCCACACCGACTTCAGGTTCTGCCACTGCGTGGTGCCGCGCTCCCGGAACTGGAAGACGCCACCGGCGGATCGCTTGAAGTAGTTGTTGTTCGAGACCGAGTAGAGCAGCGAGGTGCCCTTCAGCGTCACCACGTCGCCGCTGCGCGACGAGGAGATCCACGCCCCGGCCGCCAGCTTCACGGTGGAGGTCGGCTGATTCTGCGCCTGGTCGGCGTAGTTGCCGTCCCACGCGCCGCTGGGTCGCCAGGTGTGCACGCCGATCGTGTGGAAGCTGTAGACGTCCCAGTAGTCAGCGGTGGTGTCGTCGAAGATCGCGACGTCCTGGAGACCCTGACTCGGGTGGTAGAGCGACCACGCCCCATATCCGGGGTAGCACGGCCCGCTCATGGTCAGCTTCAGGCCGATGTAGGGACGACCGATCGCCACCCTGCCGGGTGCATTCAGGACGCAGGTTCCTGCGGCCTGCGCCGGGGCGGGAACCGCCAGCAGCACCGACAGGCCTAGCAGGGCAAGCAGAAGCGCCGAAGAACGACGAAGCAACTGGGTAATCCTCTCGAGCGCCGGAAGGCGACGGGATGGTGCCTCCATCCCGCCAGCGCAGGAGGCTATCACCGAGTTGATCTCCAGGGGGTGCCTCCTGTTCGGCGTCGGCCAGGTCGCGGATTTCGAGGAGGAGATGTCACGACCGAGTCCGAAATCGACCGAACGCGTGCTCAGATCGGAAGCCGCGTGTCGGCACGGTCGTTGACGATGCAGCGGTTGGCACTCTTCGACCTCGACAACACCCGCCAACTGCCTGAGCCCGCTGCTCGACGTCGAGGGTGGTCGTGCGGTCGGGCTTGCCAGCGTCTGGGTCAGCAGAGGAAAGGACTGGCCGGCCACCTGCCCCGACCGGACCGCACCGTCGACGACGTCGTGGCCGCCGTCCGGGTACTGCGGGGTGAAGAGCCAGCACCGTAGCGAGGGGAGACCGGGGCCGGGCTACGCCGGGCCGAGCAGGTCCCAGCGGTTGCCGGCCACGTCGAGGAAGACGGCCACCTGGCCATAGGGCTGGGTGCGCGGGGCGGAGACGAACTCCACGCCGTACGCGGTCATCCGGTCGTACACGGCGCGGAAGTCGTCGACCTGAAGGAAGAAGCCGACCCGGCCGGCCGTCTGGTCGCCGATCACCGCCTCCTGCCGTTCACCGTCGGCGCGGGCGAGCAGCAGGCCCGTTCCCCCGCCGGCCGGCCGGACGACCACCCATCGCTTGGGGCGTCCGTCGTTGGTGAGCGACGGGGAGTCCTCGACCAGCTCGAAGCCGAGCGCCTCGGTGAAGAACCGGATGGCCTCGTCGTAGTCCCGCACCACGACGGTGCACAGGTCGATCCGCATCCGGGGAGCCTAGCCGGGCCGCCGGTGGGGTCAGTAGTCGTGGCAGGCGGACGCCAGCGCGTCGGCCACCAACTGCCAGGCTGCCCCGTCCGGCGCCGGCTGGCCCGCCCGGCGTTGCAGGCGCCCACGATCGCGCAGCTGGGTGGCGCAGGCGGCCAGGAACTGGTCCAGCTCCGGGTTGACCACGGCGTCCGGCGCGCGGGCCACGTCGTCGGCGAGCCACTGCATCCAGGTGACCAGGTCGTCCAGGCTCCGCACGCGCTTCGTCGGCTGGCCGTCGGCTGAGGTCATGAGCGCTCCCAGGGGTCGGGGATCCTGCGACCTGTGTACCCCGCCAGCACGTGCCGCCGGGGAAGGTGCGGCAAACGACGGGGTGGCACCTCGCCCCTGACCGGACCACCCGTCCCGGCGGCAGGCTAGCGTCGGGGCGTGAGCACCGGAACTCCCCGCGTCCTGCCCGCCGACAGCGGCGTCGCCGAGGCCGCCGCCGTGCTGCGCGCCGGCGGCCTGGTCGCGTTCCCCACCGAGACCGTCTACGGGCTCGGGGCGAACGCCCTCGACGCGCGGGCCGCTGCCCGGATCTTCGAGGCGAAGGCCCGGCCCAGCTTCGACCCGCTGATCAGCCACCTCGCCGACGCCGCCGACCTGGAGAAACTCGTCGGCCCGGTGCCGCCGGCGGTGGCCGCGCTGGCCGCCCGGTTCTGGCCCGGCCCGCTCACCCTCATCGTGGACCGGCCCGCCGAGATCCCGCCGATCGTCACCTCCGGGCTGGACACGATGGCCGTCCGGGTGCCCGACGAGGCGTCCGCGCGGGCGCTGATCCGGGCCGCCGGGGTGCCCGTGGCGGCCCCCAGCGCCAACCGGTTCGGGCAGCTCAGCCCCACCCGCGCCGAGCACGTGGTGCGCGGGCTGGGCGCGGCCGTCGACGTGGTGCTGGACGGCGGGCCGACCCGGTGCGGAATCGAGTCGACCATCGTGGACGCCCGCGGTGATCGGCCGGTGGTGCTGCGGCTCGGCGCGCTGGCCGTCGAGGAGTTGGTCGAGGCGGTCGGGCCGGTGACCGTACGGCCGGGCAGCTCGGGGCAGCCGGTGGCGCCGGGGACGCTGGCCGCGCACTACGCGCCGCGTACCCCGTTGCGGTTGGTGGTCGGCGCGGAGCCGGCGGCCGGCGACGGCGCCCGGCGCGGGTTCCTGGCCTTCCGGGAGCATCCGGCCGACGGGTACGTCGCGGTGGAGGTGCTCTCGCCGACCGGCGACGTCACCGAGGCCGCCGCCCGGCTCTTCGACGCCCTGCACCGGCTCGACGCGGCCGGGGTGACGGAGATCGTCGCCGAGGCCGCCCCCGAGGTGGGGGTGGGGCGGGCCATCAACGACCGGCTGCGCCGGGCCGCCGCCACCTGGCACTGACCCGACCCGGTGCACACCCGGTCCCGCGTTCTCACAACTCGGCGGCGATCCGGTCGACGCCGGCGGTCAGCTCGTCGTAGCCGGCCGCGCTGAGCTTGCCGCCCCGGAGGAGTTCGGCCAGCTTGTCGCGGAGCTTCTTGATCTGCTCCGCGGCCTGCTCCGGGTCGTTCTCGGCGATCTCCTTGGCGATGGCGTCCACCTTGCTGTGCAGGTCCCTCGCCGCGTCCGGGTTGAGTTGGCCGGTCTGCACCTGTTCCTGGATCGACAGGCGCATCGCGACGACGGGGTCGGCGGGCGGGGCCGGCGTACGCGAGACGGCCGGCGGGCTGGGCGCCTCGCTGGTCTTCAGGGTGGTCGGGGTGGTCGGGGTGCTCGGGGCCACCGGGGCCGCCGGCTCGACCGTCCGGACCGCCGGGGTCGTCGGGGCCACGGTCGCCGGGCTCGGCCGTACCGGGGTCGGACTGGCGGGCACCGACGTGCCGGTGGGCGGCGCGACCGACGTGCCGGTGTCGGGGCGCAGCAGCGCGGCGGCGACCAGCGTGAGCAGCGCGACGCCGAGGACGCCGGCCGTCACCAGGAGCAGGGCGCGTCGCCGTCGTACCGGTCGTTCCCCGGTGCCCGGATCTCCCCGCACCGCCATGGCCACGACCGGGGCGCTCGGACCGGGCCGGTCGGAGTCGGAGCGCTGCGACGGTAGGGAAGGCGGCAGGACGACCGGGGACGTCCCCAGCGCCGCGAGGCGGTCACGGACCTCCCCGGCGTCGGTCGGCCGGGCGGCCGAATCCTTGGCGAGCAGCTCCGCCACCAGGGCGTCCAGCGCGGCGGGGAGGTCCGAGCGGCGTTCGCTCAGCGGCGGGGGCGGGTCGTTGACGTGCTGGTGCAGGACGCTCAACGGATCACCCGTGAACGGCGGCGTGCCGGCCAGCATGGCGTAGAGGGTGCAGCCCAGACCGTACAGATCGGATCGGCTGTCGACCGGCAGCCCGAGCGCCTGTTCGGGCGCCATGTAGGAGCTGGTGCCCAGCTTGGTCGCCGGACCTGTCAGGGTGGCGTGCCCCGCGGCCAGCGCCAACCGGGCGATGCCGAAGTCGCAGATCTTCACGGTGCCGGACGGGGTGACGATCAGGTTCCCCGGCTTCACGTCCCGGTGCACCACGCCGGCCGCGTGCGCCGCGGCGATCCCGTCGGCGGCCTGCACGGCGATCGCGATGGCCTGCTCCACGGGGAGCGGTCCGTCGGCGATGAGCGCCGACACGGTCCGTCCCTCCACCAGTTCCATGACCAGGTAGGAGTCGTCCTTCTCGGTGCCGGAGTCGTAGACCGCGACGATGTGGGGATGGCTCAGCCGGGCCGCCGCACGCGCCTCGCGGTCGAACCGTTCGGCGGCCATCGGCTCCCTCAGGCCGGCGGCGGAGAGCACCTTGATCGCCACCGGTCGGTCCAGTCGCAGGTCGCGGCCCCGCCAGACCTCGCCCATCCCACCGCTGCCGAGCAGTTCCTCGGACCGGTAGCGGCCACCGAGCACACGTTTCAACACCCGGTCAGTTTCTCCAGTCGCGGCCACCGCTACACCCACCACACGCCGGGCGACGGCGCGCGGCACGGTCAACCGCCCGACTGTGCCGCGCCGCGCCACCGTCACCTGGGACCCCGTGCGCGGAACCGACACGGGGGGAGCGGCGCTACGCCTCCTGGTGCGTGACGTCGAGGTTGACGAAGCGGGGCTCCCCCTTGGCCAACCGCCGCATCCGCTCGGCGTACGTGCCGGTCTCCGGCTGGCCGCTGTGCGCCATCGCCTGCTCGTAACTGTCGAACTCGGCGACCATGACGAAGTGGCCGGGCCGCTCCCGGTCCTCCGCGACGGTCATCCGCGCCGGGGCGTTCGACAGCTGCTGCTGCCCCCACTCCTCACTCAGCGCCCGCACCTCGTCGGGCCGGTCCGTGTCGTACTCGATCACCTGGACGAACGACATGTCGTCACCTCCCGGCGGCGGATACCCGGGCCGTTGCCGTCCATACCGCCGCCACCTGGGAACCGGCGGCCGGTCGAGGTCGCGTGCATGGTCACCCGGACCGAGGGTACGAATTCAGACAACAACCCCCGGAAAGCAACGACCCCCGAAAGCGAGGTGGCACATCATGCCGACCGCACGCGAAATCATGACCAGCGACGTGACCTGCGTCCGCGAACAGGACGACCTCCGGGCCGCCGCGAAGCGGATGGCCGACCTGGGCGTAGGTTCCCTGCCGATCTGCGGCGACGACAACCGCCTGAAGGGCATGCTGACCGACCGGGACATCGTGGTGAAGGTCCTCGCCCAGGGCAAGGACCCGGCCAACGTGACCGCCGGCGAGCTTGCCCAGGGCGAGGCCGTCACCATCGGCGCCGACGACGACGCCGCGGAGATCCTGCGCACCATGGGCAAGCACAAGGTACGCCGGCTGCCGGTGATCGACGGGCACGAGCTCGTCGGGATCGTGGCCGTGGCCGACGTGGCCCGCTCCCTGCCGGAACGCCCGGTGGGCGACCTGATCGAGGCGATCTCCGAACGCTCCTGACCGGCACCATCCTGATCGCCGCCCTCGGCTCCGGCCGGGAGGCGGCGATCGGCGCATCCGGGTGTCAGACCGTCAAGGGGGACGTCACCTCAGCCTGTTCCGTCCCCATCCCCGCTCGGTGCCCCCGATCCGGCGGGCGAACCCGGCGGCGGGGGGAGGCGCTCGACCAGCCGGCTGAGCGCGCCGTTGGCGAAGGTGGCGCCCAGCGCGGAACCGGCGGCGATGCTCCAACCGACCGGCCCCAGCGGGGTGCAGCCGAAGAACTGGCTCACCCCCGGCGTCTGCACCACCCCGGCCAGCACGCCCAGCGAGACAGCGGTGGAGGCGAGCACCATCGGGCTGGTGCCACCGGCCAGGACGGTCTGGCCGAGCTGGGTACCGACCAGGGACACCAGCGCCACCGTGCCGGCCCGGCGCCGGCGACCGGTGTACCGGGCCAACGTCCAGCCGGCCGTCGCGCCCAGCGTGGTGGCCGCCGCCCGCAGGCCGATCTCCCGGGTCATCGTCTCGCCCAGCGAGGTGTCCGGCCCCTCCCGCAGCAGCCCGTCGGCGCGGTCCGCGGCGGGCGGCCGGACCGCGATGGCCAGCGCCGGCGCCAGGTCGGTGAGCAGGTTGACCAGGAGCAGTTGCCGCCCGGTCAGCGCCGACCGGCCGGTGCTGGCGGCGGTGAGCACGCTGAACGCGATCTCGCCCAGGTTGCCGCCGACCAGGATGCTCAGCGCGTGGCGAACCGAGGACCACATCGCCCGCCCCTCGACCAGGGTGGCGATGATGGTCTCCAGCCGGTCGTCGGTGACCACCAGGTCGGCGGCGGCCCGCGCCGCCGGGGTGCCCCGCTGGCCCAGCGCGATACCCACGTCGGCCAGCCGGATCGCCGGCGCGTCGTTCGCGCCGTCCCCGGTCATCGCCACGGTACGGCCGCACTTCTGCAACGCCTGGATGATCCGGACCTTGTGCGTCGGGGTGCACCGGGCCACCACGTCGGTGCGGGCCAGCCGCTCCCCGAGCGCGTCGTCGTCCAGCTCGTCGAGTTCGACGCCGGTGGCGACCCGCTGCTCCTCGTGGTCCGGGCTGATGATCGACGCGATCGCCTCGGCGGTGGCCGGGTGGTCACCGGTGATCATGATGGTGTGCACGCCGGCCTGCCGGATCCGGCGGACCGCGGGGGCGGCGCTCTCGCGTACCCCGTCGGCGAGCGCGACGAAGCCGACGAAGACCAGGTCGCGTACCTCGTCGTCGGTCACCGTCGGGGTGTCGACCCGACATTCGGCGACGGCGAGGACGCGGTGCCCGGCACCGGCCCGGTCGGCGAGCATCGCGTGCAGCCTGTCCCGCCCCTCGCCGTCCAGGTGCTCGTCCCGGCCACCCGGGGTACGCCACGCCGCGCAGCGGGGCAGCACCGTCTCCGGCGCCCCCTTCACGCTGAGCAGCAGCCGCCCCCCGGTCCGCCCGACCATGGCGAGGTAGCCGCGGGACGGCTCGAACGGCAAACCGCCCACCGCCTTCCAGCCGTCCGCGCCGGTCTGCTCGGTCACCCCCGCGTCGCGGGAGCCGTACCGGACCGCCCGGTCGGTGTGCTGCGGCAGCTGCTCCGGGTCGTCCGCCGCCGGGGTGGCCCGCAGCGCGGCCGCCAGGGTCAGCCGCAGGGTGTCGTCGAGCTTGTCCACCGGGGCGTACCGGCCGTCGTAGCCGACCCCGGCGAGCAGCAGCCTGCCCTCGGTGAGGGTGCCGGTCTTGTCGAAACACAGCACGTCGACCCGGCCCAACGCCTCGATGGTGCGCGGGTTGCGGACCAGGGCGCCGTGCTCGGCCAGCCGCCGCGCCGCCGCCAGTTGGGCCGCGCTGACCAGGAACGGCAGCCCCTCCGGCACCGACGCGACCGCCAGGTTCGCGGCGGTCGCCGCCGTCTCCGCCAGGGGTACGCCGCGCAGCAGCCCCGCACCGGCCACCGCGACCGCCGAGCTCGCCGCCATCGGGAGCGCGGCGCTGGTCAGCCTGCCCAGCCGGGTCTCCACCCCGCTGGCTGGCGGCGCCTGCCGCGCCATCGCCAGGCTGCGTCCGCTCTCGGTGTCCGCGCCGGTGGCCACCACCACGGCGGTGCCGTGCCCGGCGGCGATCGTGGTGCCCTCGTAGAGCATCGAGTGGCGGTCGGCGACGGCGATGGCCACCACCGGCTCGTCGCTCTTGCCCACCGGCAGCGATTCGCCGGTCAGCGACGACTCGTCCGTCTCCAGGCCGTCGGCGGTCAGCACCCGGCAGTCGGCCGGCACCGCGTCCCCCGGGCCGAGGGTGACCACGTCACCGGGTACCAGGTCCTCGGCGGCGACCACCCGCTCGGTGCCGTCCCGGCGGATCCGGGCGGTCACCGCCGAGCGGGAGAGCAGCTCGGCCAGGGACCGTTCGGTGTTGCGCTGGTGCACCGCCCCGATCAGCGCCGAACCGCCGACCACGCCGCCGACCAGCGCGGCGTCGACCAGCGACCCGAACGCGGCGGAGAGCACCGCCCCGGCGGCCAGTACCGGGGTGAGCGGGTTGGCCAGCTCGTCGACGAAGGCGCGGAGCAGCCCGCCGGTCGCCGGCCCGCCGTCCGGGCCGGCGCGGTGCCGGCGGCGCGCCTCCGCGTCGGTGAGCCCCTCCGGGCTGCTGTCGAGCTGCCGGAGCACCGTGTCGACCGGCATCAGGTGCCAGGCGGTGGTGGCCGGGGGTGCCGCACCGGTCGGGCCGGGCAGCCGGTGGGCCTGCCACACCCCGTTACCGAAGGCCACCGCGGCCGCGCCGTTGACCGCGGCGAGGGTGCGCCCGGGCAGCAGGTGGCGGTCGGCGGTGAACGCGCCGAGCGCGCCCAGGCCGGTACCGGCCATCGACAGCCGGATGTTCTGCCTGGTCATCCGCTGGGCCACCCCGGCCGCCTCGATGATCAGCGCCGGAATCCGCAGGTCGGTACCGACCAGCAGGTGGGCGCCCCAGGGCGGCAGGTCCGCCGGGCCGGCCACGCCGAGGCCGCAGTCGGCGGCGGCGAGCCCCCGGCGGTCCCCGGAGACCAGCAGCACCACCGCGCCGTCGCGTTGCAGGGTACGGACGGAGTCGGCGAGCTGGTCACCACCGGGCAGGACGGCGTCGGCGAAGCCGTACCGCTGGGGGTCGTCAGTGGCCACCACCAGGCGCAGCCCGGCGGACCGGGCGGCGGCGGGTAGCGCGTCGACACCGGGCGCCGGTTCCGGCTCGACCCGGATGACGGCGGCGAGGGTGCCCTGGTGGGCGAGGCCGAGCAGCGGCCCACCGCCGTCGCGCAGCCGGCGGCTGTCCGGGGTGTCCCCGGGGTCGTCGGCGGCCAGCCCGTCCAGCGGCCCGAGCCGCCAGCCGTCGGCCTCCCGGGTGCCCTCCGGGGCGGTCGGGTCGAAGAGCGCGAAGGCCCGGCCGGCCACCTCCCCGGTCTCCGCGTCGCCGAGCGGCGCCAGGTCGGCGAGCACGCCGCGGGCCGAGCCGAGCACGGCGGCGTCCAGCACCACGGTGTCGATCCGGTCGAGTTCGCGCAGCACCTTGCGGTCCATGGCGATCACTCCGCGCCGGGCGAGCATCCGGCCGAGCTGGGCGGCGTACCCCTCGCGGCCGCTGCCCGGGGCCTTGGGCAGCGACGACAGGGCCAGCGCGGCGGCCCGCTTACGGCCGGCGAACGGCAGCGCCGCCGCACCGGCCAGCGCGCCGGTGGCCAGCATCGAGGAGATGTACCGCTCGATCGGGCCGTCCGGCATCGGTCGGGGACGCTCCCCGTCAAGGGTGCGGGCCACCGCCCGGTCCGGGTCCCCGGTGAGCCGGGGCTCGGCCTTCTCCCAGGTGGCGAGCTGCGCCCGCGCCTCACCCCACTGGACGAGGCGCTGCGCGCCGTCGAGCACGATCCCGGCCCAGCCGCCGGTGAGGCCCTGCACGACCGCCTCGGCGAGCGGGAAGATCACCTCGGCACGCGGATCGGCGCGCAGGCCCCGGCCGGCGAGGGCGTGCAGCTTCGGGTGCAGGTCGATGGCGCCGAGCAGCCCGGCCACCTCGCCGGGGACCGGGGTGAACGGCAGGATCCGGGTCGCCGCGGAGATGGTCAGGCCGAGCGCGTCGGAGGCGAGCGCGCCGAGCGTGCGCGGGGTGCGCGGGCCCTCCTCGGGCGGGTGCGGCGGGGGGATCTCCGGGTCGGGTTCGTGCGGGCAGACCCGTTCGGTGCGGGCCACCGTGGCGATGAGGTCGCGCAGCTTCGGCTTCGGCTCCTCGACGGCCACCACCACCCGGCCGGACGGGGCGTTCACCCGGGCCCAGGCCACCCCGGGCAGCCGCTCCAGCGCCGTCTCGACCTGGCGGGCCAGCCGGTCGCCGCCGTCCTGGCAGACGCCGTGCACCTCGATGTGGTGCCGGCCGTGCCGGGACCAGACCCGGCGGCGGGTCAGCCCGGCCGCGCGGGCCAACCGCGACGCGGCCGCGCCGACGGTACGGGAGGCGCCGCCGACCAGCGGCGGCACCGCCGGCACCGGCAGCGGCGGCAGTACGCGACCGGCGACCCGGCCCAGTGTCGTCATCGAGCGGTACGGCCGGGCCGCCGGCCCTGCTTCCCGCCGTCCACCCCGCCCCTGCCGTACGCCATCTCGCCTCCCGCTTCCGTGGGACGGCCTGGCTTCCCGGTGCACCGTCCGTTATGCCCCGGGAGTGGGAGAAGTTCGCCCCGCTGGCGGGGGCATGGACTCCGACGCCGGTGGAATCCGGCTGGGGTCGGGGAACCGGAAACCGGGGAGGCCGGGATGAGCACGCTCACGCGACACCTCAGCGGTGGCCACGAGACCGTCCGCGCGTACGCCCACCGGGTGCAGATCCCGATGCTGGGCGAGATGGCGGTGCCGCCGCCGGACAAGGTCGCCTACTACGCGGGGCTGGGCGTGCTCGCCGCGCTCCAGGTCATCGAGTGGCCGCTGGCGCTGGTCATCACCGCCGGTCATCTGCTCTCCGACCAGCACATGTCGGGGCTGGTGAAGGGGGTCGGGGAGGCGCTCGAGTCGGCCTGACGAGACGCGGCTCACCGTTGACCTGAACCCGGGTTGAGGGAGCAGGCTGGGTCCGTGCGAAATGATCCACGGGTGCCCCGGTGACGGCCGTCGCCGCCCCGGCCGCCCCCGCCGACCGCCTGTACGACCCGCGACTGCGGGCCATGACCGTGGGCAGCGTCGCGCTGGTCTCCCTGCTCGCCTTCGAGGCGCTGGCGGTGGGCACCGCGATGCCCACGGTCGCCCGCGCCCTGAACGGTCTCTCCCTGTACGCGCTGGCCTTCGGTGGCTCGTTCGCCGCCAGCGTGCTCGCCATGGTGGTCTCCGGAATCTGGTGCGATTCCCGGGGGCCGCGCGCCCCGGTCTGGGGCGGGGTGGCGCTCTTCGTGGTCGGGCTGCTGCTGGCGGGCAGCGCCGGCACGATGCCGGTGCTGGTCGTCGGGCGGGCGGTGCAGGGCCTCGGTTCGGGCCTGCTCATCGTCGCGCTGTACGTGGTGGTCGGGCGGGCGTACCCGGAGCAGTTGCGGCGGCGGATCTTCGCCGCGTTCGCGGCGGCGTGGGTCGTACCGTCGCTGGTCGGTCCGGCGGTGGCCGGGCTGATCGTCGAGCACCTGGGCTGGCGCTGGGTCTTCCTGGTGGTGCCGGTGGTGGCCGTCCCGGCGGTGCTGCTGGTGGAGTCCGGTCTGCGCACCCTCGACGCACCGGCCGTCGCGCGGCCGCCGGCGGGGGCGCTCGCCCGGGTCGGTTGGGCCGCCGGGGCGGGGGCGAGCGCCGCGCTGCTGCACTACGGGGGGCAGCAGCGCGGCGCGTCCGGCGTGCTGCTGGTGGTGGTGGCGCTGGCCGGCCTGGGCTGGTGTGCGCCGCGACTGCTGCCGGCCGGTTTCCTCCGCGCGGCGCGGGGCCTGCCGACGGTGATCAGCCTGCGCGGGCTGGGTGCGGCGTCGTTCGCCGGGGCGGAGGTGGTGATTCCGCTGATGCTCTCCCGGGAGCGGGGCTTCTCGCCGACCGCCGCCGGCCTGGTGCTGACCGTGGGCGCCCTGGCCTGGTCGGCCGGTTCCTGGGTGCAGGGGCGGCTGCCCGCGCCCCGCTCGTCGGCGACGTTGCCCCGGCTCGGCTTCGTCTGCATCACCGCCGGGACGGCCACCGTCGCGCTGACGGTCGTGCCGGTCGTCCCGGTGGCGCTGGGCGTGTGCGGGTGGGCGCTGGCGGGGGCCGGGATGGGCCTGCTCTTCCCCTCGCTGTCGGTGCTGACCCTGGCCCTGTCGGCCCCTGCCGAACAGGGGCGGAACAGTTCGTCGTTGCAGCTGGGCGACGCGCTCTTCACCGCCACCGCGTTGGCGCTGACCGGCGCGGTGCTCGCCGCCGGTGCGACGCCGGGACCGGCGAGCTATGCGGGGACCCTCGCGGTGGCCGTGGGTTGCGCCCTGCTCGGTGCCCTGCTCGCCGGTCGGGTGGTGTCGGCACCCGCCGCGCGCTGAGCGAGCCGGTCGTCCGCCGTTATCGACTCCGGATCCTGGTCGTCTTCCTCATCCTGGTGACGATGACCTGTCGAGGTGCGCGGTCACCACCGGCCCGGCCACCTCGTCGTGCCGGTGACAGGGAGGGTTGCTGATGAAGGTTCTGGTGACGGGCGCGGGCGGCACGTTGGGTCGGGCGGTGCTGCCCCGGCTGCGCGCGGGCGGTTTCGAGGTCCGGGCGATGAGCCGCCGGCCCCGGCACGACCCGGGGGCGGACTGGGTGGTCGCCGATCTGGAGTCCGCGACGGGGCTGGCCGAGGCGGTGGCCGGCGTGGACGCGGTGCTGCACCTGGCGTCGCTGCCGGGCCGTGGTGGGCGTACCCATCGGGTGGACGTGCTCGGAACCCGGGAGCTGGCGGTGGCTGCTGGCCGGGCCGGCGTGGGTCATCTGCTCTACGTCTCGATCGTCGGCGTCGACCGGGTGCCGCTGTCCTACTACCGGCACAAGCTGGCCGCGGAGCACGTGGTGGCCACCGGCCCGGTGCCGTGGACGGTGCTGCGGGCCACCCAGTTCCCGGTCTTCCTCGACCGGCTGCTGCGCACGTCGGGGCGGCTCGGCCCGGTCGTCGGCGATCCGGCGGTGCTGGCCCAGCCGGTCGACCAGCACGAGGTCGCCGGCCGGCTCGCCGAGCGGCTCACCGCCGGACCGCTGAACGGGATCGAGGAGTACGGCGGGCCGCAGGTGCTCCGCTTCGACGAGGCGGTACGCGCCTGGCGGGCGGCCCGGCCCGGGTTCCGGCCGCTGCTGCCGGTGCGGTTTCCCGGCGGGTTGGGGCGGGCGCTGCGCTCCGGTGGACTGACCACCACCGCCACCCCCGCCGGGAAGCGGACCTGGGCCGACCACCTGGCCGACACGTACGGGGGATCCGGCCGGAGATGAGACTTCTCCCGGTTCACGTTCGTCTTACGGTGACGCCATGCTCACGCTCATCGCCACCGTGGTCCTGTACGTGTTCGGGTTCGTCTTCCTCTACGGGGTGATCCGGGTCGCCGTCCGGCACGGGATGGAGGACCTGGAGGACCGTCGCCCCCAGGCGCTGCGGGCCGCGCGGTCCGCCTCGGCCGACGACCAGGCGTTCATGCAGCAGAACGCCTTCCTCGGCGGCAACTGACCCCGTCGGCGGGCGGGTACGGGCCGGGGGGCGGGCGTGCCGGGCCGGCCGCCCACCGGGCGGAACGGCGCGACGGGTGCGAGGATCGCACCCGTGATGGGGACGCTGAAGACCGAACCGGCCCGTGCTCGCCTGGACCTGCTGGCGCCGCCGGTCGCCGCGGCGCTGGAACAGTGGTCGGCCGAGGCGCCGGTGGACGTCGACGATGTGCTGGTCGCCCCGATCGACGCCGACCTCGCCGACACGGCCGCCTTCTGCGCCGCGTACGAGGTGGGCCTCGACGTGTCGGCGAACTGCGTGGTGGTGGCCGGCAAGCGGGAGGGCGAGATCCGGTACGCCGCCTGCGTGCTGCTCGCCACCACCCGGGCCGACGTCAACGGGGTGGTCCGGCGGGCGCTGGACGTCCGCAAGGCGAGCTTCGCGCCGATGGCCGAGGCGGTCGAGCTGACCGGCATGGAGTACGGCGGGATCACCCCGATCGGGCTGCCGGAGTCCTGGCCGATCCTGGTCGACGCGCGGGTGATCGCCGCGCCGCACGTGATCATCGGATCGGGCGTGCGGCACAGCAAGATTGCCATTCCCGGGCCGGCGCTGGGCGCGCTGCCCGGCGCGCGGGTGGTCGACGGGCTGGCCAGGCCGGCCTAGCTCGTCACGAGCGTCGATCTCGTTGCACGTGAAACATCACCGGTGTCGATGCCGGGTCAGGCGGCCGACTCCCGGTGCTCCACCTCGCGCAGCGCGGCGAGCAGTGTCTCGGGCTCCTGCGCGCCGGTGACGCCGTACTTGCCGGCGAGCACGAATGTCGGCACGCTGGTCACCCCGAGCTGGTGGGCGGTGGACAGGTCGGCGGCGACCTCGCGGCGGCCGAGGTTCGACTCCAGGTACTCCCGGGTCTCCGCCTCGTCCAGGCCGACCTCGGCGGCGATCTTCACCAGCGCGTCACGGGAGCCGACGTCGACCCCATCGGTGAAGTACGCCCGGTAGAGCGCCTCGACCGTCTCGCCCGCCCGGCCGCGCTCCTCGGCGAACCGGACCAGCCGGTGCGCCTCGAAGGTGTTGGCGCTCACCGCGCGGTCGAAGTCCAGCTTCAGCCCGACCCCGGCGGCCACCTCGGTCACCTGGGCGAACATCTGCTCAGCCCGTTCCCGACCGCCGAACTTGGCGGCCAGCGCGTCGACCAGCGGCTTCGGGTCGGTTACCGGCGACGGGTCGAGCTGGAACGGCCGGTACCGGATCGTCACGTCGCCGTCGTACGACTCCAGCGCCTGCTCCAGCCGGCGCTTGCCGATGTAGCACCACGGGCAGACGACGTCGGCGTAGATCTCGATCTCCATGAGAGGGAACAACCCGCGGCTCAGCCGAGTTGTTCCCGGACCTGCCGCTTCAGCCGGCCGAGGATGGCCGTGCCGCCGCGGACCCGCAGCGGGCTGATCGCCTGCGACAGCCCCATCCGCTGGTAGAGGTCGTCCGGCACGGCCAGCACCTCGTCGGCGCTTGCCCCGGCCAGCCCCTCGGCGAGAATGCCGGCGAAGGCGCGGGTGGTCGGCGCCTCCGGCGGGCAGTCGAAGACGGTGCTCACCGTCCGGTCCGGGTTGACCTGGGCGCGCAGGAAGAAGGCCGTCTGGCACTCCGGGACCTGCTCCAGCTCGTCCCGATCGGTGCCGGCGGGCAGGGGCGGGATGACGTCGGCGTATTCGAGCAGCAGCTCCAGCACCAGGTCCTTCGGCGCGGCGGCGAACTCCTCGACGATCTCGGCCAGTTTCGTCGGCATCTCGGGCATCCCGCCAGGCTACCGCCGGCCGCCCGGTGCCCCCCGGCGGTCGCCGGGGCACCGGGCGGCAGCCGGTCAGGTGGTCGGGGTCGCCTCGCTGATGTCGGCCAGCGCCGAGGTGGGGTCGAGCTGCATCGCCAGGTCGCCCAGGGACACGATGCCGACCAGCTTCCGCTCGTTGTCGCAGACCAGCACCCGCCGGATGTTGCGCTCCCGCATCAGTGAGACCGCCTCCCCGGCCGTGGAGTGCTGCTCGATCATGACCACCTCACGGGTGATGATCGAGCCGATGGTGGTCTTCGAGGGGTCGGCTCGCTCGGCCACCGCCCGGACGACGATGTCCCGGTCGGTCAGCAGCCCGGCCAGGCTCGCACCGTCGGTCACCACCACGTCGCCGATGTCCGCCTCCTTCATCACCCTGGCCGCCTCGTCCAGAGTGGTCTCCGAGGACAGGTAGACCACCTGCTTGGTCATCACGTCACTGACCCGGTAACCGGTCATGAGAGCCTCCGAAATGCGCATAAGCCGATTCGGAAGCGATACCCCGTGACGCGAGCGCTACACCATGTCCCCGCGCGTCCGGCGCACCTCGTCCACCAGCCGCTCGACCAGCCCGTCCAGCGGCACCTCGGCCCGCTCGCCGGTGGCCCGGTCGCGCAGCTCGACGTACCCCTCGGCGAGACGACGGCCGACCACGACGGCGCGCGGGATACCGATCAGTTCGGCGTCGGTGAACTTCACCCCGACGGAGACGGTGGTCCGGTCGTCGACCAGCACCCGCAGGCCGGCGGCGGAGAGGCGTCCGCCGAGGTCGAGCGCCGCGTCCACCTGCGGCCCCTTCCCGGCCGCCACCAGGTGTACGTCGCACGGCGCGACCGCCGCCGGCCAGACCAGGCCCCGCTCGTCGTGGTGCTGTTCGGCGATCGCGGCGACCACCCGGGAGACGCCGATGCCGTAGCAGCCCATGGTCGGCCGGACCGGCTTGCCCGCCGCACCCAGCACGTCCAGGGCGAACGCGTCGGTGTAGCGGCGACCGAGCTGGAAGATGTGCCCGATCTCGATGCCCCGGCGCATGGTCAGCTCACCCGTGCCGCAGGCCGGGCAGGGGTCACCCGGGCGCACCTCGGCCGCCTCGATCGTCCCGTCGGGGGTGAAGTCCCGCCCGCAGACCACGTCGGTGGCGTGCCGGCCCGGCTCGTTGGCGCCGGTCAGCCAGGCGGTGCCGGTGACCACCCGGGGGTCGACCAGGTAGCGGACGCCCAGCTTCGCCAGGAGCTGCGGGCCGATGTACCCGCGAACCAGTTCGGGGTGGGCGGCCCAGTCGTCGAAGACCGCCACGGTCGCCGGGGCGAGTGCCGCCTCGACCCGCTTGAGGTCCACCTCCCGGTCGCCGGGCAGGCCGATGACCAGCACGTCCGCCGACTCGGCGCCCGGCCGGCGGACGGCCAGCACGACGTTCTTCAGCGTGTCGGCGGCGGTCCAGTCGCGGCGGCCGGCGAGACCTCGCGTGTTCGCCAGCTCCACCAGGGCGGCGATGGTCGGCGTCTCCGGGGTGTCGTGCACCGTCATCGCCGACCGGACGTCCGGGTCGGTCGCCTCCGGGGCCCGGGTGGTCACCGCCTCGGTGTTCGCCGCGTAGTCGCAGGCCGTGCAGCCGACGAAGGTGTCCTCCCCGACCGGCGTGGCGGCCAGGAACTCCTCCGACGCCGAGCCGCCCATCGCCCCGGACATGGCGGACACGATCGTGTAGTCCAGCCCCAGCCGCGTGAAGACCTTCTCGTAGGCCCCGCGGTGCCGGTCGTAGGCCGCCTGCAGCCCCGCCTCGTCCAGGTCGAACGAGTAGGCGTCCTTCATCAGGAACTCCCGCCCGCGCAACAGCCCGGCCCGGGGACGGGCCTCGTCCCGGAACTTCGTCTGGATCTGGAAGATCGTCACCGGGAAGTCCCGGTACGACGAGAAGAGGTCCTTGACCAGCAGGGTGGCCAGCTCCTCGTGGGTCGGGGCGAGCAGGTGCTCGGCGCCCTTCCGGTCGGCCAGGGTGAAGATGTCGTCGCCGTACTCCGTCCACCGCCCGCTGGTCCGGTACGGCTCCGCCGGCAGTAGCGCCGGGAAGTGCACCTCCTGGTCACCGATGGCGGTCATCTCCCGCCGGACGATCTCGGTCACCCGGTCCAGCACCAGCTTGCCCAGCGGCAGCCAGGCGTACCCGCCCGGGGCGGCGCGACGGATGTAGCCGGCGCGCAGCAGGAGCCGATGGCTCGGCACCTCCGCGTCCGCCGGGTCCTCGCGCAGGGTCCGCAGCAGCGTGGTCGACGTACGAAGCAACATCAGCGCAGCGTACGGCCGGTGGCGCGGGATGGGCGATCCTATTCCGGCGGGCGAGGTGCTGGTTCGGGGGCTACCAACTTGATGACGCGAACGAATCACCGCGCCGCACCCGCGCGGGGAGGCAGTCGATGCCCCGGCGTCGTGATCGTGGCGGTCGATGATTCGTTGACGGCATCAAGTTGGTAGTCCACTGGCGGCCGGTGGACCTGAGAGCCAGGCCAATCCGCGCGAGCGGGCCGGCGGGGCCACCCTCCGGTGGCCCCGCGCGACCGCGCTCAGCGCACCTTGTCCTTGAGGTACGCGAGCCACGCCTTCTCGAACTCCTCGTACGAGACGCCGAGCACCTCCCGGGTCACCTCGCCGATCTCCTTGCTGCGGTAGTGCTCGGCCACGAGCTGGAACATCTTCTGTTCCCCGTACTTCTCGACGATGTAGCCGATCGCCGAGTGGCCCAGCCAGTAGTGGTAGGTGACCCGGCCCTCCAGGTCCCAGGTCTGGATGCTCGGCAGCGAGTACGGGTAGCCGATCTCCCGGATCACCGCCCGCGCCTCGGTCGTACGCTCGCTGGTCGTCCAGGGCTTCCGATCGTGGCCGAGGTACTCCGCGAACCCCTCGACCACCCACGTCTCCCGTTCGCCCAGGAGGTACTTGCCGGGGCGGCGGGCGGTGAGGGTGCCGACCACGGCGTGGCCGATCTCGTGCCGGAAGATGTCCAGTTGCCGGCCCCGGGTGCCGTTGACGAAGTGGTACCTGTCGGCGACGTCGATCACCACGCGGGTGGCTCCGACCTCGGGGCGGCCCGCGTCGTCGTCGCCGTCGAGCACGCCCTCGGGCGGCACCGGGATCGCGACCCCGGACTCCTTGGGGGTCTCCTTCGTGGTCCGGTAGAGGGAACCCAGCTCCTTCTTGCCCTTGACCAGGGAGATGACGAAGCCGGGCGGCGCCTTGGCGGTCACCCCGCCGTCCCGCCAGGCCGCCAGGTCCGCGGTCGCTGCCTGCTCGGCGACGGGGGCGTACCGCTGGGCCTCCGCGCGCAACGGCGCATCGACGATCAGCAGGGTGTGCGGGGTCCGCTCGACGTGGATGCTCCGCCACTTGTCCCAGGGCGCCGGATAGTGGGTGATCGAGTCTCGCTTGCGTTCCTCAGGTCTGCCGCCGGCCCTGGTGACCTTCAACGGGGCGGCCTTGTCGGGCTGGACGATCGTCCACTGGTACCACTCCTCGACCGGGTTGAGGTCGAAGCCGTCGAACCGGTGCACGAACGCCACCGTCACGTCGACCTCGTATCCGCCACCGACCGGGCGGAAGTCGCTCTTCGTCAGGTACCGGTACCGGACGTCGGCCAGGGGCAACTTGCTGAGGTTCCGGAACAGGCTGGTCTGCCCCGCCACCAGGCCCTTCGTCGTCGGGTCGAACGGCGCCACGAACGCCTTCTCGTCCCGCTCCGTGAGCGCCCTGGTGTGCTCGGCCAGCAGCGCGTCGATCTTCTCCGGCCTGATCGGGTTGTACTTGTCGTCGAGCGCGTCGGCCGACGCGGCGTTCTGCCGATCGAGGTACGACTTGAGCACGAGCACCGATCCGGCGCACAGTGACAGCGCCAGCACCACCGAGGTGAGCACGATCCACAGCGCGCGGCGGGACTTCCGGCCGGTGGGCCGCACCGGCGGCGGACCGTACGGCCCCGGCGGAGCGGGGACGGGCCCGCCGTACGGCCCGGCGAGCCCCGGCGGGGGCGGGGGAACGGAGGGTCGTCCCTCGGTCATGATGGCGTCCTCGCTCGTGTCCGTGGAATCGGAGGCAGCGTCCGCACCGTCCCCGATCGAGTCGCGTCATTATTTCTGCCCACCCGTTCGTTTTCTGTCCCGTGCGGGCGGGCGGGGGCGTGGGCAGCGCCACGTCCGGCCGGCGTGTCCGACCTTCCCGGTCGATGCCAAACTGGTCGCCGCAGGCAACGACTGAGGGAGGCGGCGTGCGCTGGCGCAGCTTCGTGGCGGTGGGGGACAGCTTCACCGAGGGCATGGACGACGCGTACCCGGACGGCACCTACCGAGGCTGGGCCGACCTGGTCGCGACCCGGCTGGCCGCCGAGGCCGGCCCTGATTTCGGGTACGCGAACCTGGCGATCCGGGGACGCCTCTTCCCGAGCGTGGTCCAGGAGCAGGTGCCGGTCGCGCTGGCGATGAAGCCCGACCTGATCAGCTTCGCCGCCGGCGGCAACGACGTGCTGCGCCGCAACTTCGACCCGCACGCGCTGGTCGCCCGCTTCGACGACGTGGTTCGCGAGCTGCGCTCCGGCGGCGCCGACGTGATCCTCTTCCGGTTCGCCGACGTGATGGCCCGGCTGCCCGGCCAGCGCCTCGTCGCCCCCCGGATCGAGCTGCTCAACCGGTCCGTCGGGGAGACCGCCGAGCGGCACGGCGCCATCCTGGTCGACCTGTACGCCGACGACACGTTCCGGCTCAACCCGATGCTCTGGAGCACCGACCGGCTGCACCTGTCGGCCGCCGGGCACCGCCGGGTCGCCGGCCAGGTGCTGACCGCGCTCGGGGTGGGCTGCGACGAGGAGTGGCTGCTGGTCCCCGAGCGGCCGGCGCCGACCCCCTGGCTGGCCGCCCGCGCCGCCGACCTGCGCTGGGCCGGGCAGCACCTCGCCCCGTGGATCAAGCGCCGGCTGACCGGTCGCTCCTCCGGCGACACGGTCACCGCCAAGCGTCCGCTGCTCGGTCCGGTCACGGACTGACCGTGCGAACGATCCATGCCGCTTCTTTGCTGCGACTGAGCTCCCTCGACGAGCCGACACCGGACGGGGCGGTCCTCGTCGTGGGCGACCGGATCGGCGCGATCGGCCCGGCGGACGAGCTGACGCAGGCGTACCCCGAGGTGCGGGTGCGGCGGTGGGCCGGCACCCTCGGGCCGGCGCTCCTGCACGACGGACCGCTGCCCCCGGCACCCACCCCGCGCGAGCGGGTGCACGCCCTGTTCCGGCTCGGCGCCGGCGCGGTGCTCGCCGCCCACGTGGCCGATCCGGGCCTGCGTGCCGCCGCCGTCCGCAACGACGTCGCGATCCTCGAACGGGTACGTCCCACGGAGCTGATCCTGACCGGCCGCGCCGACCTGGCGGTCTTCGCCGAGGACGGCTCCTGCCTGGCCACGGTCGTTGCGGGCCGGCTGGTGCACCGCCGGGCCTGACCACCCGCCGGAGGCCGGCCGTCAGGAGAACCGGGTCCAGGTGCGGTCCACTCCCGAGCCGACCCCGACGATCCGCCAGGCGTCGTCGCCCTTGAGCACGATCGTGCCGTCCGGCAACGAGTTGACCGTCACCACACTGCTCCCGCTGTGTGCGAGGGCGTCCCGCAGGTCCGGCTGGTCGACGTAGCGGCCGTCGATCCAGTACCCGATGCGCCCGTGGCTGTTGACGAGGATCGCCCCGGCGCCGGCTGCGGCGAACCCGCCGTCGAGGGGCACGTTCGGCAGGCCCGGGCGCTGCTGCCAACGGGCGCCGACCAGCCGCCACACCCCACCCCGGCCGCTGTCGACCAGCCAGACCTCCGTGCCGTCCGGCGAGACGGCGGGACGCGCCTCGGCCGGTACCGCCGGCAGCCGCTGCCAGGTGATCCCGTCGTTGTCGCTGACCACCACCGTCGACCTGCCCTCCTTCATGGTGGTCACCCAGAGGCGGCCGTCACCGCCCTCGACGAGCTGGGGCCCGGCATCCGCGTCGAGGGAGAGCGGCGGCTGCTGCCAAGCCTTGCCCGATCCGACCCGGACCAGCTGGAAGCGCGCGCACTCCTGCTGCTCCCCGGGGCAGGTCAGCCGGAATCCGCTGGGCGAGGCCCAGGCACTCTGGGCCCCCAGCGGCGGGGCTGCGCCGGTGGGGACCCGGCGCACGCTGTCGGCAGGGCTGGCGAAGAAACGACTGGACAGCAGGAGGTACTCGCGATCCGTCGCGACGACGAGCTGCTCCGGGTCGTACGGCATCAGCTGGCCGCTGCCGTCGGAATCCGGGATGCCCCGCCCCTGCCAGGTCACGCCGCCGTCGGAGGTCCAGGCGACCGTCTGCCGGCAGTCGACCATGGCCTCCCGGGTACAGCCGTCGAGCAGCGCCCAGGCGTGTCGCGCGTCGACGAAGCGCAGGTCGGTCAGGCGGCCGGTCGCCCCGGGCACGGTCACCGTCCGCTCGGGCAACGGGCCCGACCCCAGGGCCGGTGGCGTGGGCCGGGGGGCGGCGTCCCGGCCGTCGACGGCGAGTACCCCCGTCGGAGCGCCCACCAGCAGGGCGGCGAGCCCGGCGAGCAGGCCGCGGCGGCGCCACCGACGCTCGCGTACCCGGCGCCGGGCCACCGCCACGCCCGGGGGGCGGAAGGTCGGCAGTGCGTCCGCCTCGAAATCGGCGAACAGTTCGGTCACCACGGTCTCAGGCATGGGGGTTCTCCGGTCGCTCGGTGAGGTGGGTGGCCAGCGCGGCGCGACCGCGGGACAGCCAGGAGCGGACGGTGCCCTCCGCCACACCCTCCTGCTCGGCGATCTCCCGCGTGCTCAGCTGGCCGAGGTGGTGCAGCACGATCGCCCGACGCTGGGACGCCGGCAGCGTGGCCAGCGCCCGGACCAGCGCCACCCGGTCCGGCTCCGGCCCGGCCACGTGCTCCTCGCGCTGGCGGGCCAGGTGGCGTACGGCGGTACGGACCCGGCGCAGCCGGCTGGTCGCCAGGTTCCAGGCGACCCGGCGGACCCAGGCGGACGGGTCGTCGTACCCGCTCACCCGGCCCCAGCGTTCCAGCAGCCGGCAGAACGCCTCCTGGGTGAGGTCCTGCGCCTCGGCGTGGTCTCCCAGATAGGCGTAGAGCTGTACGGCGAGCCGGTGGAAGTGCGCCTGGTAGAAGTCGGTGAAGTCCACGGCCGTCGGGACGACCCGGGGTGGTCCGGTCTCTTGCCGTACGGTCATCTCGATCCTCTGTGGTGAGCGGGTTCCCCACTGTCACGTGTGCGCCGCCACATCCGCTGCGCCCGATCGCGGATGGCCGGTCGTCGCCCTGACATCCGGCGTACCTTGGGGCTCATGCCTGTGCCGAGCGATCCGAATCCCCGCCTCCAGTCGTACGCCGATCCGCAGCGCCTGGTCACCACGGAGTGGCTGGCCGAGCACCTGGGCGACGAGGGCCTCGTCGTGGTGGAGTCCGACGAGGACGTGTTGCTCTACGACACCGGTCACCTGCCGGGCGCCGTCAAGGTCGACTGGCACACCGAGCTGAACGACCAGGTCACCCGGGACTACCTCGACGCGAAGAGCTTCGCCGAGCTCTGCGCGGCCAAGGGCATCGGCCGCGGCGACACGGTCGTCTTCTACGGCGACAACTTCAACTGGTGGGCCGCGTACGCCCTCTGGGTCTTCACCCTCTTCGGTCACCCGGACGTGCGGCTGCTCGACGGCGGCCGGCAGAAGTGGATCGCCGAGGGGCGCGAGCTGACCCGGGAGAAGGTGACCCGCCCCCGCGCCGAGTACCCGGTGCCGGAGCGCAACGACGCGCCGATCCGGGCGTACCGCGAGCAGGTCATGGCACACGTCGCCGCCGGCCGGCCGCTGGTCGACGTGCGCTCGCCCGCCGAGTACACCGGCGAGAAGCTGCACATGCCGGACTACCCGCAGGAGGGCGCGCTGCGCGGTGGGCACATCCCGGGCGCGGTGAGCAAGCCGTGGAAGTCCGCCGCGAACGACGACGGCACCTTCAAGTCGGCCGACGAGCTGCGGGCCATCTACACCGACCAGCTCGGGCTGAGCCCGTCGGACGACGTGGTGGCGTACTGCCGGATCGGTGAGCGGTCCAGCCACACCTGGTTCGTGCTGCACCACCTGCTGGGCTACCCGCAGGTGCGCAACTACGACGGCTCGTGGACCGAGTGGGGCAACCTGGTCCGGGCGCCCGTCGTCAAGGGCGACCAGCCGGGCGGGCTCGCCGGCTGACGGACCCACCAGGCGGACGGCCGCGACCCCTCGGGTCGCGGCCGTTCGTCATCGCGGGGCCGGCCCGGTGAGGTAGCGCTGGACGGTCGGCGCGACCCAGGCGATCAGCTCCGCAGGGTCGGCGTCGGCCACCGGGGGCAGGCGCACGACGTATCGGGTGAACGCCAGGCCGAGGATCTGGCTGGCCACCAGCCCGGCCCGCCGGGCGGCGGTGGCCGGGTCGGCGACGGTACGGGCCACCGCCGCGCCGAGCTGGTCGGCGAAGATCGTCCGCATCCGTTCGGCCGCGCCGGGGTTGGTGCTGGCCGTCCTCAGCAGTGCGACCAGGGTGCCGTCGCCCTCCCAGCGGTCCAGGAAGTGCCGGACCAGTGCCTCGCCGATCCGGTCGGCGGGCAGGTCGGCCAGCTCGGGCAGCCGCAGGTCGAACTCGGCCGCCGCGGCGAAGAGGCCCTCCTTGCTGCCGTAGTAGCGCATCACCATCGACGGGTCGATCCGCGCGTCGGCGGCGATGGCCCGGATGGTGGCCCGTTCGTACCCGTCGGCGGCGAACCGCTCCCGGGCGGCGCGCAGGATCGCGGCGCGGGTGGCGTCCGAGCGTCGGGTGGGCGGTGCGGTCATGTCCACGACTGTAGGCCAACAAGCGTTGACTTCGTAGCCGGGCCGCGCCTACCCTTGCCTACAAGCGTTGGCAAACAGTTGTTGGCAAATGGAGGTGGGACATGCTGCCCGAGCAGACCGACGTCCTGGTGATCGGAGCCGGCCCGACCGGCCTGGCCGTGGCGGCGACCCTCGCCGGACACGGGGTGGACGTGACCGTGGTCGACCGGGCGGCGGCGCCCGCGACCACCTCCCGCGCCGCCGTGGTGCACGCCAACACCCTGGAGGTGCTGGACCGGATCGGGGCCGCCGTGCCGCTGACCGACCGGGGCCTGCGCTCGGCCCGGTTCACCGTCCGGGACCGGGACCGGGTGCTGCTCACCGTCCCCTTCGGCGACCTGCCGTCCCGCTTCCCGTACGCGCTGCTGGTCTCCCAGGCCGAGACCGAGGCGGTGCTCGCCGACCGGCTCACCGCGCTCGGCGGCCGGGTGCTCCGGCCGTACGAGATGAGCGGCCTGGACCGCGGCGGCGTCGGCGCGGTGGTCCGGTTCACCGACGGTTCCACCGTGCGCGCCCGCTGGGTGGTGGGCGCCGACGGCATGCACAGCACCGTCCGCGAACTGGCCGGCATCGACTTCCCCGGGCCGACGGGCGACGGCGAGTCGTTCCTGCTCGCCGACGTACGAGTGCGCAGCGCGCTGCCCCGCGACGAGGTCTCGCTCTTCCTCGCCCGCTCCGGGCCGCTGGTCTGGGCACCGCTGCCCGACGGCCTGGTCCGGTTGGTCGCCGCCGTGGACGAGGCCCCCCGCGACCCGGACGCCGCCCTGCTCCAGGCCCTGCTCGACGAGCGCGGCCCGCAGCGCCGGCCGGACCGGGTGACCGAGGTGTGCTGGGGCTCCCGGTTCCGGATCCACCACCGGATCGCCGACACGTTCCGGGCCGGGCCGGTGCTGCTCGCCGGGGACTCCGCGCACGTGCACAGCCCGGCCGGCGGGCAGGGGATGAACCTCGGCATCTGCGACGCGGTCGCCCTCGGCGACGCGCTGGCCCAGGTGCTCGCCGGCGCGCCCGACACCGTCCTCGACCGGTACGCCGAGGCCCGCCGCCCGCTCGCCGAGGAGGTGGTCGGCTTCGCCGGCCGGCTCACCCGCCTGGCCACCCTGCCCCCGGCCGGCCGACCCCTGCGCGACCTGCTGCTCCGCGCGGTCTCCGCCGCCCCGCCGGCCCGTCGACGGCTCGCGCTGAACCTCTCCGGCCTCACCCACCGGGAGTCGATCCCCGGCTAGGCCGCGCCGCCGGGACGCCGGCAGCTCCTCGGGGCGTGGCGGGCTGCGGCCCCGGCTCTGCTCGCAGCACCCGCCACGCCACCGCGCTGACCAGCCCGAACACCACGGCCGCCGCCCCGACCACCGGTCCCACCCCGTACGCCGCCCCGGCCAGTCCGGCCAACGCCGCCCCGACGGGCGCGGTGAGCAGGCCGACCATCCGCTGCGCCGCGCCCACCCGACCGAGCATCCCGGTCGGCACGTGCCGCTGCCCGTACGCCGCCCAGAGGCTGTTCCACACCGTGCTCCCGGCGGCGAAGACGGCCAGCGCGACACCGCCGGCGACCGGCTGGCGGACCAGCGCGAACACGGTCAGCGCGACGGCCTGCGCAGCCAGCACGAGGCGCAACGCGACGACCGTCCCCGACCGGGCGGCCAGCCGACCGGCACCCAGCGCCCCGGCCAGCCCGCCCAGGATCGCGGCGGTCATGAACAGGCCGTACCCGCCCGGCGGGACGCGCAGCACGTCCAGCGCGTAGAGCACCAGTACCGCCAGCAGCCCGCTGATCGCCAGGTTGCTGCCCGCGGCCAGCACGGCCAGCCGCCACAGCACCGGCTCACCCCGCAGGAACCGCAGCCCCACCCCGATCTCCCGCCACACCGACGGTCGGCCCCCTCGCTCCTGACCAGGGCCGCCAGCCGGGCCGGTGCCCTCGGCGGATCCGGCCGGGTGAATGGAGACGGATCCGGCCGGGCGGGTGGAGGCGGATCCGGCTGGGTGGGTGGAGACGGGTCCGGCCGGGTGGGTGGAGAGGGCGAGGATGAGCAGGGCGGCGGCGGTGAAGCTGAGCGCGTCCAGGGCGAAGGGCAGCGGGGCCGAGGCCGCGAAGAGCAGACCGGCCAGGGGTGCGCCGAGGAAGCCGCCGGCCACGGCCGTACCGGCCTGGAGGCGACCGTTGGCCCGGGGCAGGGCGGCCGCCGGGACCACCGCCGGGAGCAGGGCGAAGGCGGCGGCGTCGAAGAGCGCGCCGAGCCCCGCGAGCAGGAACGCGGCACCGGCCAGCACCGTCAGGTCGGCCCGGCCGGTGGCCACCGCGACGGCCAGCCCGGCCACCACCGTCGCCCGCAGCCCGTCCACCGCGGCCATCGTCCGGCGGCGGTCCCAGCGGTCCGCGTACACCCCGCCGAGCAGGCCGAAGAGCAGCGGCGGGAGCTGCCCGGCCACGGTCACCGCGGCGATCGCGCGCGGGTCGCGGGTGAGGGTCGCGGCGAGCAGGGCCAGTGCCGGCGTACGCAGGGCGTCGCCGAACCGGGACGAGACGGTCGCGGACCAGAGCAGTCGGTAGTCCCGGCCGAGTGGGGAAGCGGTCATGCCGACGGACCCTGCGGCCTCAACCGGGTAAAGGGTCAAGCGGTGTGAGGCGACCAACGGGTAACCGAGCCTCCACCACGCTCCGCCCGCGGTCTAGGCTTGCCCGGTGGCGGTGGAGCAGCAGGCGCGGAGCGGGGCGGGCGGCGCGGCGGGCGCGGGTCGGCGCCGGTCCCGGCGCGACGAGATCCTGGAGATCGCGGTCGGCCTCTTCGCCGCCCGGGGCTACCACGGCGTGTCGATGGACGACATCGGCGCCGCCGCCGGGGTGACCGGGCCGGCCCTCTACCACCACTTCGCCGGCAAGGAGGCGATGCTGGCCGCCGCGCTGATCCCGGTCAGCGAGGGGCTGCTCGCCGGCGGGAAGGACCGCGCGGCCGGCCACCCGGACGACCCGCGTGGCGCGTTGGAGTCGCTGATCGACTTCCACGTCGACTTCGCGCTGGCCAACCCGGCGGTGATCGCGCTGCACCTGCACGAGCTGGACCGCCTCCCCGACGAGCCGCGCCGTCGCATCCGCAAGCTCCAGCGGCTCTACGTCGAGGAGTGGGTGAGCGTGCTGACCGCGCTGCACCCCGGCCTGCCGGACGGCGAGGCGCGGGTGCTGGCCCACGCCGCGTTCGGCCTGATGAACTCGACGCCGTTCCTCGGCGGCGAGGTCGACCGGCGGCGCCGCGCGGCGCTGCTGCGCGGGGCGACGCTGGCGGCCCTGCTCGCCCCCACCGACCCCGCCTGACACTCCGCCCGGGGCCGGGCGACTCGTGAGTAACGGGCGGCTCATGGTTCTCTGTCACCCGTCCCCACCCCTGGACGCTGGGAGGAAACATGATCGAGTCGCTGCTGGTCGCCAACCGGGGCGAGATCGCCCGCCGGATCATCCGTACCGCCAAGCGGCTCGGTATCCGCGCGATCGCGGTGCACTCGGAGGCCGACGCCGGCCTGCCGTTCGTCACCGAGGCCGACGAGGCGATCTGCGTCGGCCCGGCCAACCCCGCGCAGAGCTACCGGAACGTCGAGGCGATCCTCGCCGCCGCGAAGACCACCGGCGCACAGGCGATCCACCCCGGGTACGGCTTCCTGTCGGAGAACGCCGAGTTCGCCCGTACCGTCGAGGCCAGCGGCCTGATCTGGGTCGGGCCCGGCGCGGACGCGATCACCGCGATGGGCGACAAGATCAACGCCCGGAACCTGATGGCGGCGGCCGGGGTGCCGGTCGCGCCCGGGACCACCGAGCCCGCGGCCGACCTCGACGCGGCGGTCGCCGCCGCCGCGGAGATCGGCTACCCGGTGATGGTCAAGGCCGCGGCCGGTGGCGGCGGCATGGGCATGGGGGTGGCCACCGACGAGGCCGCGCTGCGCACCGAGTACGACAAGGTGCGCGCCTTCGCCGAGCGGATGTTCGGCGACGGCTCGGTGCTGCTGGAGCGGTACTTCCCCCGGGTACGCCACGTCGAGGTGCAGATCCTCGGCCTGGCCGACGGCCGGGTGGTGGCGCTGGGTGAGCGGGAGTGCTCGGTGCAGCGGCGCAACCAGAAGCTGGTCGAGGAGTCCCCGTCCCCGGCGGTCTCCCCGGAGCTGCGGTCGCGCTTCCTGGCGGCGGCCGTGCGGGCCGGCGAGGCGGTCGGCTACCGCAACGCGGGCACCGTCGAGTGCCTGCTGGTCCCGCGTCAGCGGGACTTCCAGGGTGATGGCCCCGGCTCCGAGGAATTTTTCTTCCTGGAGATGAACACCCGCCTCCAGGTCGAGCACCCGGTGACCGAGCTGGTCTACGGGGTGGACCTGGTCGAGGAGCAGCTGCGGGTGGCGGCCGGTCTGGCGCCGACCTTCGACCCGGCCGCGCTCGCCCCGCGCGGGCACGCCATCGAGCTGCGGATCAACGCCGAGGACCCGAAGCGCTTCCTGCCCGGCCCGGGCGTGGTGAAGACCTGGGTGGAGCCGACCGGTGAGGGGGTGCGGGTCGACTCGGGCTACGTCGCCGGCAACACCGTCACCCCGTTCTACGACAGCCTGATGGCCAAGCTGATCGTCAGCGGCGCGACCCGCGCCGAGGCGATCGATCGGGCCAAGGCGGCAGTGGCGAACTTCGAACTGACCGGCCCGAAGTGCAACCTCCCGTTCTTTGCCGAGCTGCTGGAGAACGAGGAGTTCCTTTCCGGCGACTACGACACCGGCATCGTCTCCCGGATGCGCTGACCCCTTCCCGGCCCCGGTGGGTGCGGCCACCGGGGCCCGGGTGGGAGGCTGGGGGTATCCCAGCAACAGCGTGACGTCACAGTGAGGTGACCCCTTATGACGGAACTGCCGGACTTCGTCTCCATCCGGGAGGTCGGGCCGCGGGACGGGCTCCAGAACGAGGACCCGATCCCCACCGACGCCAAGGTGCGACTGCTCGACGCCCTCTCCCGGACCGGGGTACGGCGGGTCGAGGCGGTGTCGTTCGTGCACCCGAAGGCGATCCCGCAGATGGCCGACGCCGACGAGGTGTGGCAGCGGGCCACCAGGGTCGACGGCGTGCGCTACTCGGCGCTGGTGCCGAACACCCGGGGCGCCCAGCGGGCCCTGGCCGCCGGCTTCACCGAGATCGAGGTGGTGGTCTCGGCCAGCGACACGCACAACCGGCGCAACGTCAACCGCTCCACCGAGGAGTCCCTGGACGACATCGCCGAGCTGATCGGCCTGCTGCACGGCGCGGGCGCCCGGGCCGAGGTGATCGTGGCGACCAGCTTCGGCTGCCCCTACGAGGGGGACGTCGACCCGTACCGGGTCGCCGGCATCGTCGACCGGGTGGTCCGCGACGGCGCGGACCGGGTCGCCTTCGGCGACACCACCGGCATGGGTACGCCCCGCCGGGTCCGCGAGCTGATCACCGCGGTACGCGACCGCAACGCCCACGTCCCGGTGCTGCTGCACTTCCACAACACCCGGGGCACCGCGCTGGCGAACCTGCTGACCGCGCTGGAGCTGGGGATCACCGAGTTCGACGCCAGCGTCGGCGGCCTCGGCGGCTGCCCGTACGCCCCGGGGGCCAGCGGCAACCTGGCCACCGAGGAGGCGGTGCACATGCTGCACGACATGGGCATCGACACCGGGATCGACCTGGACGCCCTGATCGAGGCGGCCGAGCTGGCCGAGGAGTTGCTCGGCAAGAAGCTTCCGTCGGGGGTGCTGCGCGCCGGCCCCCGCACCCGGCTCACCCCGCTGCCCGCCTGATCCCACGCCCGCCGGATCCCTGCTCGCCGATCCCCGCCTGGAGCGGGACGGGGTCGGATGTCGCGAAGAGCGGTATGACGCTCAGTCATATTTATGACGCCGAGTCATATCGCTCACCACGACATCCGACCCCGGAGCGCGACACGCCCACGCTCGGTCAACTCCCGGGTGGCCCGGCCAACCGAGCGGTGGGTCGTCGGAGGGGTCCCGAATGCGCTAGCCTAACGATCGTTCAGGTCAGTCGGTGCGCTCACGAGGTGGCCGGCACAGGTGGCGAGGGAGTCGGCGTGACGCTCGACGGTGAGGCACTGGAGCAGCTGCGCAAGCACTCCCGGGCCGGCGGTGCGGACAAGTACCACGCGGCGAACGCCGCCAAGGGCAAGCTCTTCGCCCGCGAGCGGGTCGCGCTCCTGGTCGACGAGGGTTCCTTCGTCGAGGACGGCCTCTACGCCAACGCGATGGCCGAGGGCCTGCCCGCCGACGGCGTGGTCACCGGCACCGCCACCATCGACGGCCGGCAGGTCTGCCTGATGGCCAACGACTCCACGGTCAAGGCGGGCAGCTGGGGCGCGCGTACCGTCGAGAAGATCATCCGGATCATCGAGCGGGCGTACTCCACCGGCGTGCCGATGGTCTACCTGGTCGACTCGGCCGGCGCCCGGATCACCGACCAGGTCGACCTCTTCCCCGGCCGGCGCGGCGCCGGCAAGATCTTCTGGAACCAGGTCCGCGCCTCCGGCTCCATCCCGCAGGTCTGCGCGCTGTTCGGGCCGAGCGCGGCGGGCGGGGCGTACATCCCGGCGTTCTGCGACGTGGTGGCCATGGTGGACGGCAACGCCAGCATGTACCTCGGCTCCGACCGGATGGTCGAGATGGTCACCGGCGAGAAGACCACGCTCGAAGCGATGGGCGGGGCGAAGGTGCACTGCGCCGAGTCCGGCGTCGGGCACTTCCTCTGCAAGACCGAGGCCGACGCGCTGGACGTGGTGCGGCGCTACCTGTCGTACCTGCCGGCGAACTGGACGCAGCAGCCGCCGGCTGCCGAGGCCGTCGAGGCCTCCGACAAGGTCGACCTGGCCGCGCTGGTCCCGGCCAGCGAGCGGCAGGCCTTCGACATGCGCCGGTACGTCAAGGGCCTGCTCGACGACGGCTCCTTCTTCGAGATCCAGGCGCTCTGGGCCAAGGAGCTGACCATCGGTTTCGGCCGGCTGAACGGCGAGGTCGTCGGCGTGGTCGGCAACAACTCGATGTTCAAGGGCGGAGTGCTCTTCGTCGACTCGGCCGACAAGGCGACCCGGTTCGTGCAGCTCTGCGACGCGTTCAACGTGCCGCTGCTCTTCCTCAGCGACGTGCCCGGGTTCATGGTCGGCAGCGTGGTGGAGAAGCAGGGCATCATCCGGCACGGCGCCAAGATGATCACCGCGATCTCCGAGGCGACCGTACCCAAGATCTGCGTGGTGGTTCGCAAGGCGTACGGCGCGGGCCTCTACGCGATGGCCGGCCCCGGTTTCGAGCCGGACGCCACGATCGCGCTGCCCACCGCCAAGATCGCGGTGATGGGCGCCGAGGCGGCCGTCAACGCGGTCTACGCCAACAAGATCGCCGCGATCGCCGACGCCGACGAGCGGGCCGCCTTCGTCGCCGCGAAGCGCGAGGAGTACGAGCGGGACATCGACGTCGTCCGGCTCGCCAGCGAGCTGGTGATCGACGCGATCGTCGAACCGCACGAGCTCCGCGACGAGCTGGTCCGCCGGTTCACCGCCGCCCGCGGCAAGGAACGGCACTTCTCCCGGCGCCGGCACGGCGTCACCCCGGTCTGACCTGCCCCGACCCGCACCACCCGACGCGGCGTCACGAGCGCCCGGCGGCCCGTCCACCCAGGACGTCCCACCAGGAGGATCAGATGGACTTCCGGCTCAGCGAGGAACAAGAGGCGCTGCGGGAGAGCGTGCGGGAGTTCGCCCGCGAGGTCGTCGCCCCGGTCATCGGCGAGCACTACGAGAAGCACACCTTCCCGTACGAGATCATCCGCCAGATGGGCAAGATGGGCCTGTTCGGCCTGCCCTTCGCCGAGGAGCACGGCGGCATGGGCGGCGACTACTTCGCGCTCTGCCTGGCCCTGGAGGAGCTGGCCCGGGTCGACTCCAGCGTGGCGATCACCCTGGAGGCGGCGGTCTCCCTCGGCGCGATGCCGATCTACCGATTTGGTACCCGGGAGCAGCAGGCGCAGTGGCTGCCGAAGCTGCTCAGCGGCGAGGCCCTGGCCGGCTTCGGGCTGACCGAGCCGGGCACCGGCTCGGACGCGGGCGGCACCCAGACCCGGGCGGTCCTGGACGAGGCGACCGACGAGTGGGTGATCAACGGCTCGAAGGCGTTCATCACCAACTCGGGCACCGACATCACCGCGCTGGTCACGGTGACCGCGGTGACCGGGATCCGTGAGGACGGCTCGAAGGAGCTCTCGACGATCATCGTCCCGTCGGGCACCCCGGGCTTCACGGTGGCGCCGGCGTACTCGAAGGTCGGCTGGAACGCCTCGGACACCCACGAGCTGACCTTCGACGACTGCCGGGTGCCGGCGGCCAACCTGCTCGGCGAGCGGGGTCGGGGCTTCGCCCAGTTCCTGCGGATCCTCGACGAGGGCCGGATCGCCATCGCCGCGCTCGCCGTCGGCCTGGCTCAGGGCTGCGTCGACGAGTCGATCAAGTACGCGAAGGAGCGCCACGCGTTCGGTCAGCCGATCGGCAACTACCAGGCGATCCAGTTCAAGATCGCCGACATGGAGCTGAAGGCGCACACCGCCCGGCTGGCCTACTACGACGCCGCCGCGCGGATGCTCGCCGGTGAGCCGTTCAAGCGGCAGGCGGCCATCGCCAAGCTGCACGCCAGCACCGTCGCGGTGGACAACGCCCGGGAGGCTACCCAGATCCACGGCGGCTACGGCTTCATGAACGAGTACCCGGTGGCCCGCTTCTGGCGGGACTCCAAGATCCTGGAGATCGGCGAGGGCACCAGCGAGGTGCAGCGCATGATCATTGCGCGGGACCTGGGCATGTGACGGGCCGGCAGGGTCCCGCCCCGGGCGGGGCCCTGTCGGATTTCCGCAGCCCTGCGTCGGCTGGACGACTCACCGCTGCCGGGCGTCGTATCCCGTCCGTAACCTTCCTGCCCATGACTCCGGATCATGATCATCCGTCCGGCCCGGGTGGTCGTACCCCGATCGGAGAGCTGGTGCGGGCGCACCGGCTGGCCGCCGGCCTCACCCAGGCCGAGCTGGCGGAGCGGGCCGGGGTGGGCGTGCGGACCGTGCGTGACCTGGAGCGCGGCCGGTCCAGCCGGCCGCAGCGCACCACCGCCGAACTGCTCGCCGACGCGCTCGGCCTGACCGGCGTGAGCCGCGCCGCCTTCCTCGCCAGCGCCCGCGGCCACGCCGCCGGCCCGGCCACCGCCGGGCGCCCGCACCGTCGGGCCGCCACCGGCCCGCGAACCCTCGAACCCCACCCCTCCGGTACGCCGATCGCGCTCCCGCCCCCGGTCGAGCTGATCGGCCGGGAGCGGGATCTCGCCGACCTGGTCACGCTGCTCAGAGCCGAGGCATGGCAACCGTTGGTGAGCCTGGTCGGCCTGGCCGGGGTGGGCAAGACTGCGCTGGCCCTGGCCGCGGCGCACACGGTCGCCGACGCCCACCAGGGCGGGGTGGCCGGGGTGCTGGTCGGTGAGGGATCCGACGCCGCCGACGTGCTCGCCGCGGCCAGCGCGGTCCTCGGCGCGGCCCGGCTGCCCGAGCTGGCCGCCCGGCTGCGCGGCCGGCCGGCGCTGCTGCTGGTCGACGCGGTCGAACGGGCCCCCGACCCGGTCGCCGAGGCGCTGCACCGGCTCACCGACGCAGCCCCCACCCTGCGGGTGCTGGCGACCGGCCGGCACCCGGTCGGCCTGCCCGGGGAACTGGTCCGGCCGGTCGCCCCGCTGGACGTCCCCCCGCCGGACGCCGACCCGGACGAGGTTCTCCGCTGGCCGGCGGCGGCACTCTTCACCACCCGGCTCACCCGGGTACGCCGGGAACCGCCCGACCCCACCGAGCTGGCCGCCCTCGCCGCGCTGGTCCGGCGGCTGGGCGGGCTGCCGCTCGCCATCGAGCTGATGGCCGCCCGGGGTCGGATCCTCGACCTGAACGCGCTGCTCGACCGGTACGGCGACCGCGTCCTCGACCTGACCACGCCCGACCCGGGGCGGCGCGGCTGGGAGGCCGCCGAGCCGTCCGGGAGCGGCGATCCGGGGGCGGCGGTGGCGCTGACCCTGCGCGACGCCGTGGCGACCAGCTACCGCCTGCTCGCCGACTCCGAACGGGCGGCGCTGCGCCGGCTCTCCGTGTTCGCCAACCGGTGGTCGGTGGAGCTGGCCGAGGAGCTGCTCGCCGACGAGGCCGACCGGGACGGGGCGGTGGCGGTGGACCCGGTGCCGTTGCTGGACCGGCTGGTCGAGCTGGGCCTGCTCAGTGTGCGCGGCAGCGGCCCGTTCCGGTTCCGGCTGCTGGACGCGGTCCGCGAGTTCGCCGCCGAACGGGCCGCCGGCCGCGGTGAGCTGACCGCGATCCGACGCCGGCACGCCGTCGTCGTCGCCCGACTGGCCGGCCGGACGGCACCCGACCTGGTCGGGGCGAAGCTCCCCGTCGCGGTACGCCAGCTCGACGAGGTGACCAGCGACATCAGCGCGGCGCTGGCACACGCCGCCACCGACGACCCACTCACCGCGCTGCGCCTGGCGGCGGCGCTGCCCCGCTGGTGGCGGCTGCGCGGGCGGGACGTCTCCGGCCGGCAGTGGCTGCTCCGGCTGCTGGCCGATCCGCGTACCGCCGGGGCCGATCCGGTGCTGCGGGCGTGGGCGCTGCTGGGCGTGGCCCGACTGGCGGCCGAGCACGGCGCCGGCGCGCGGGAGCTGCCGTCCGCCCGGGCCGCCCTCGACCTCTTCACCGCGCACGACGACGTCACCGGCGAGCTGGAGGCGCTCACCGTGCTCTGCGCGCTGCTGCACGCCACCGGCGGGTACGACGAGGCGCGCGAGCACGCCCAGGCGGTGCTCGCCCTGGCCACCCGGCACGGCCGGGTACGCGACATGGCGGTCGCCCAGAACAACCTCACCTGGCACGAGATTCGCCTCGGCGACCTGGGCGGCGCCCGCCGCCGGCTGGCCGCGGTGGACCGGCTGGCCGCCCAGTGCGGGGAGCGCCGGTTGCGCCTGCTGGCCCGGGCGAACCTGGCCGAGGTGGCCCGCCTGGCCGGCCGGTACGCCGAGGCGGTCGAGCAGGGCCGGCGGGTGGCCGGCGCGCTCGCCGAGCTGGGCGACCCGGGTCACCGTCGACGGGTGCTCGGCACGGTCGGTCTGGCGCTGGCCCGGGCCGGGCGGGCCGACGAGGCCGCCGAGGTGCTCGCCGAACTCCGCGGCGACGAGCGCCCCGGACCGGGCGAGGTGGCAGGGCCGCCCGGTCGGGTGCCGGTGCCGCGCGTCCCCGTCGACGGGACCGGGGCGGCGTCGGACCTCCGGTCGCCGGGCGTGGACGGCGGGCGGACGGGTGCCGTGGACGGGCGAGCCGGCCGGTCCGGCGCGCGGAGCCGGCCGGAGGAGGGGATCTGCGCGCTGATCGAGGGGACCGTGGCGCTGGACCGGGGTGACCGGGAGCTGGCGGCGGAGTGGTTCGGCGCCGCGGTGGCGGCCGGCGCGGACGGGCAGGACCGGCGGGACGTGGTGGAGGCGCTGGTCGGGCTGGCGGCCAGCACCGGCGACCCGGCGGTACGCGAACGGCTCGACCGGGTCTGCCGGGAGAGCGGGTTCCGGTTGCTGCCGTACGAGGAGGGGCTGCTGCGCGAGGCGGTCGCCGGACGGGCCGGGCACACGGCGGGCGACCTGTCCGCCTGACCCGCAGGGACGTGGCGGTGCGGCGACGCGTTGGTGCGGTGGCGCGTCCGCGGGCAGGGTGGCGCGGCATGGCGCGGTGGGGTGGCGCGGGGTGGCGCGAGCGAAGAAGCCCCCTGGTCACGCCCCTCGCTCAATCGCTCGCGCCGGCACCCCCCGGTGCTCCCCCGCGTGAGGAAGGCTAACCAACCTCGCCGCCCGCTTTGTTGGCATTGGCGGGATTGCCCGGATCGGCGGGCGCAGTTCTGCCGGTGGTTCTGCCGGTGCGTCAGGCGGGTCCGGCATGTGCGGCGGGCACCGGGTCGGTGCTGCCGGCGGTCGCCCCTGGGTGCACGGCGTCGCGGACCCGGCGCAGGCCGTCCAGCATGGCGTCGAGGGCCGCGGGTTCGAGCTGCCCGGTGAACCACTGCTCGATGATCCGCAGGTGACCGGGGAGCGTCTCGTCCAGCCGCTTCAGGCCGGACGCGGTCACCACCGCGTACGAGCTGCGCCGGTCGGAGGGGCAGGCCCGGCGGCACAGCAGCCCGTCGCGTTCCATCCGGTCGACCACCCGGGTCACCCCGCTGGTGGAGAGCGAGGTCTGCGCGGCCAGATCGGTCATCCGCAGTTGGTTGCCGGGGGAGCGGGCGAGTCGCATGAGCACCTCGAACTCGACCGCGGAGAGGCCGTGCTGTTCGTACTGGGCGGCGAACCGGGCGGTCAGCCCGGCGTGCGCCTCCACGAGCAGGCCGACGGCGGTGATCCGGGGGTCGTCGAACACGTTCTGATCCACCTGGTCATCCTATCAGTGCTTGACACGGGGAATATTGCTACGGCTATAGTTGCTCAGACAGCCGTTGGGCTACTAAACAATCTCCCCCTGGAGGGCAGTTCCATGACCAGCAGCACCGAGTCGGTTACCCGCGACTGGGAAGGCCTTACCATCCCGACCGCCGGCACCTACCTGCTGGACGCGGCGCACAAGCGGGTCGGCTTCGTCGCCCGCCACATGATGGTCAGCAAGGTGCGCGGTGAGTTCGCCGAGACCTCCGCCACCATCACCATCGCGGACGACCCGCTGCAGTCCTCGGTCTCCGCCTCCATCCAGGCGGCCAGCATCAACACCGCGCAGGCCGACCGCGATGCGCACCTGCGCAGCCCGGAATTCCTCGACGCCGAGACCTTCCCGACGCTGGAGTACCGCAGCACCGGAGTGAAGTCCCGCAAGGGCAACGAGTTCGTCCTCTCCGGTGAGCTGACCATCAAGGGCGTCACCCGCCCGGTCGACCTGGAGGTCGAGTTCGAGGGCGTCGGCCGCACCCCGTTCGGCCAGGACGTGTTCGGCTTCACCGCCACCACCGAGATCGACCGGGAGGACTTCGGTCTGACCTGGAACGTCGCGCTGGAGACCGGCGGCGTGCTGGTCGGCAAGAAGATCAAGATCGAGATCGAGGGTGAGGCCGTCCGCCAGGCCTGATCCGTCGACCGCCACTCCGCCGAGGCCCCTGCTCCCCTGAGCAGGGGCCTCGGCGGTTTTCGGTGCGAATCCTCACGGCTTGTCCGCCGGCTGACCCGGGTGTGACCGGCCGTCGCTGGGTACAGATGGCCGGAGCGCCCACCGACCCGGCTCTGGCCCTGGCGAGGTGGGCGCTCTTACCGTGGTGGTTCACAACGCGCGGCGGGACGGCACGGTCCCGCGGCGCCTCGCGCCGGGAGGACACATGGGTAGGGACGTCGAGCAGGGCGCCTTCTCCCGAGAGGACCGGGTCCGCTACCGGCAGAAGGTCCGGCGCTGCCTGGACGTCTTCGCGCTGATGCTGGACGACTTCGGCTTCGACGCCGACCGGCCGATGACCGGGCTGGAGATCGAACTCAACCTGATGGATCCGGCCGCCGAGCCGGCGATGCGCAACGAGGAGATCCTGGCCGACATCGCCGACCCGCTCTTCCAGACCGAGCTGGGCCAGTTCAACCTCGAACTGAACGCCGAACCCCGGCTCATCGAGGGGGTCGGCCTCGCCGACTACGAGCGTGACCTGCGCAACAGCCTGACCCGGGCCGACGAGCGGGCGGCGAAGTCCGACGCCCGGATCGTCCTGGTCGGCATCCTGCCCACGCTCACCGAGCGGCACCTGGTAGTCGACAACCTCTCCACCAACGAGCGCTACCGGGTGCTCAACGACCAGATCGTCGGCGCTCGGGGCGAGGACATCGAACTGGACATCCGGGGCGTCGAGCGGCTCCGGACGCACACCGACTCGATCGCGCCCGAGTCGGCCTGCACCAGCCTCCAGTTCCACCTCCAGGTCGCGCCGGACAGCTTCGCCGACTACTGGAACGCCTCCCAGGCCATCGCCGGGGTCCAGGTCGCGGTCGGCGCCAACTCTCCCTTCCTGTACGGCCGGCAGCTCTGGGCCGAGACCCGGATCGCCCTGTTCGAGCAGGCCACCGACACCCGGCCCGACGAGCTCAAGGCCCAGGGGGTACGCCCCCGCGTCTGGTTCGGGGAGCGCTGGATCACCTCGATCTTCGACCTGTTCGAGGAGAACGTCCGCTACTTCCCGCCGCTGCTGCCGATCTGCGACGACGAGGACCCGGTCGAGGTGCTGCACGCCGGCGGGGTGCCGGAGCTGAGCGAGCTGCGGCTGCACAACGGGACGGTCTACCGCTGGAACCGACCGGTCTACGACATCATGAACGGGCGTCCGCACCTGCGGGTGGAGAACCGGGTGCTGCCGGCCGGGCCCACCGTGGTCGACATGCTCGCCAACGCCGCCTTCTACTTCGGGCTGGCCCGGGGGCTGGCCGAGTCGGACCGGCCGATCTGGAGCCAGCTCACCTTCAGCTCCGCCGAGGAGAACTTCCACGCCGCCGCCCGCCGGGGCATCGACGCCGTGCTGCACTGGCCCCGCCTCGGTGACGTGCCGGTGACCAAGCTCGTCCTCGACACCCTGCTGCCGAAGGCCGCCGCCGGGCTGGACCGGTTCGGCGTGGCCCCGGCCGAGCGGGATCGGCTGCTCGGCATCATCGAGCAGCGCTGCCGTACCGGCCGCAACGGCGCGGTCTGGCAGACCGAGGCGGTCTGGGCCGCCGAGCGGCACCGCGGCATGGACCGGGGGGCCGCCCTGCACCACATGGCCAACCGCTACGCCGAGCTCTCCCGCAGCAACGAGCCCGTCCACAGCTGGCCGGTCGACTGACCACCGGCCTCCCCACCTGCGGGTGGCGGGGCGGGAGCACGTGGCGCGTCGGCGGGGATCTGACCGGGTGAGGGCAGCGCGGAGATCGGCCCGGGAGGGGTCAGCGGGGCCGTCTGCCGGGGCGGGGGGCCGGGCGCGGGGCGGTCGGCTCGCCGGTGGGCAAGCCGTCCGTCGGTGTTCCGGATGCCGCCGGAGGACCGGTCGGCGGGTCGAGCGCAGGGTCCTCGGTGGTGGAGATCGTCGGGGTGGACGAGGCAGACCGGGTGCGCCGGGGCGGGCGGGCGCGTCCGGTCGCTCCCGTCGCCGTACCCTGCCCGCCGGACGTTTCGGCTTCGGCGGGCGGCGGCTCGGCGAGGGTGACCGCCGCAGCGTCCGCCGGCGTGGCGGCGGATGCCCGGCCCGTCGTGGTCGTCCGGTCGTCGACCGTGTCTCCGCGGCTCGCGGCGTTGCGCCGCCCCGTGGTCTCCTCGGCACCGATGGCCGGCAGCGCTTCGGCGGTGGCCGGTCGGTCGTCGTGCTCGCCGGTCCGGGGGCGGGGCACCGCCGCCACCGTGTCCCGGCCGGCGTCGCGCAGCTCGGCCCGCTGGGCGAGCGCGACCACCAGGATCGAGCCGGCCGCGCCGACGATCACCGCGTACGGGGCGACGAGGTGAGCGGAGACCTGCTCCGGGGCGATGGTGGCCAGCCGGGGTACCGCCAGGAAGTAGGCGATCGCGACCAGCAGTGGCCCGGCCGCACCGGACACCGCCGCGCCCAGCCGCAGTCGGGACGACCGGGCGGTACGCCGAGCGGCGAGCGCGCCGATCACCAGCGCCGAACCCACCGCGAGCAGTGCCCCGGGCCAGTAGAGGTAGTCGCGCAGCCAGTAGCCGGCCCGGTCGTGGCTGATCTGCCAGATGCCGAGCTGGGCGGCGGTCAGCCCGCGCCCGGCGAGCACCCCGTCCACCACCGAAACCACGGCGAGCAGCCAGAGCCAACCGACCGTGGCGATGACGTTGTTCGCGGCGGCCCGCGAACGCAGCGCCCAGACGGCGGTCAGCAGGCCGACCAGGACGCCGATGCCGGCGTACCCGGCGGCGAGGCTCTGTGGGGAGAAGGTGTCCGGAACGATGGCCGCCCGGGCCGGCACGGCGACCAGCAGCACGGTGATGAGCGCGCCGACCGCACCGGCCACGGCGAGCGTCGCCCGGTGCAGGCCACCGCCGGTTTCGTCGGTCGCGCCCCCGCGCTCGTGCAGCCGTTGGGCGCAGACCGCACCGACGACGGTGGATACGGCCGCGATCCAGGTCGCCCAGGCGAGGCTGGCGAACCATGTCGCCTCGGTGGTGCCGGCGCCCGCCGGCGCCCAGTTGATGATGCCCAGGCCGTAGCCGAAGCCCAGTTGTGCCGCGCCCATGCCGGCAGCGACGCCGATCGCGGTCGCGACCGATCCTCCCCAGCCCCGTGCAGCCATGCCGGGGAGCGTAACGTCCCCTGGTCGGCGCGGCGAGCCGTGCGACGGAGGCACCACGGGCGGTGACCGGCGCGCGGCGACCGGTGCCCGGCGGGGGTAATGGTCGGCGACCGGTACCGTCGCCGGTGACGAGGCGGGGAGTGCGATGACCGACGGGTACACCGGGCAGGACGGGGATGGGCGGCCGGGTCGAAGGAACCTGCTGCTCGGCGGCGGGCTGGCGGTCGTCCTGCTGGCCGCCGTCGGCGCCTCCGCCGGCTGGGTGCTGGCCGGGCAGGATGGCAGGCCGACCGCCGGACCGATCGCCACGTCGACGGCCCAGCCGACGCAGCCGAGCAGCCCCGCCGAGGACACCCCCACCGAGCGACCGACCGCCGGCTGGACGACCACCCCGCCCCGGACGGAGGCCGGCGGCCTGACCGTGCCGGCCCTGGTGGGCACGGACTTCGACGAGGCCCGCGAGGAACTGCACGATCGCAAGCTCGGCTGGCAGCTCGTCTTCGGCACCGGTACGGGCCGGGAGGTGGCGCGGACGGAACCCGTCGCCGGCACCCCGGTGAAGAAGGGGACCACGGTGCGGGTGTACGTCGCCGGGCCGGCCCCCGAGGTGGCCGTGCCCGACCTGGTCGGGGACGACTGCGACAAGGCCGCCGACGAGCTCGGCGAGAAGGGCCTCTACCCGCGCTACCGGACGGGACGGCGCGGCACGGTCACCGCCCAGGAGCCGGCACCCGACGCGACGGCGTACTGGAACGACCGGGTGGCGATCTCCTGCGGGACCGCGGAACCCACCCCCACCGACGCCTCCCCGACGCCGTGACGGGCGGTTCGCCGCGCTGATCCCGGCGGCCGGTGCACCCGGGCGATACCTTGGACGATCGAGGGTCGTGACGGCCGCGCCCCGTGCGGAGAGGACGTGCGATGAGCGACGACCGCCAGGAGCCGCCGGCCGACGCGACCCGTCCGCTCCCGAGCCCCGGCGGCGAGGCCGCCGGCCCTCCGCCCCTCGACGCGACCGCCCGGCACGAGCCGCTGGACGAGACCGCCCGGCACGAGCCGCTCGATGCGACCGCCCGGCACGAGCCGCTGGATGCGACCGCCCGGCACGAGCCGCTGGACGAGACCGCCCGGCACGAGCCCGTGGACGCGACCCGGCCGCTGCCGCCGGGCGAAGCGGCCCGGCAGGGGCCGGCCGCACCGGCGGTCTGGTCCGGACGGGCCGGGGTGCCGCCGCCCCGGCCGGCCGACTACCGCGAACCGGCCGAGTGGTACCCCGAGGACCAGCGCGGCCGCCGCTGGTGGGCGCCGATCCTGCTGGGCATCCTCGCCCTGCTCCTGCTCGGCGTGCTCGGTGCGGGCATCTGGCTGGCGCTGCGGGCGTCCGACGACGGCGGGCCGGAGGAGTCACCGTCACCGCTGCCCACCAGCGCCCCGGCGACCACCGCCGCCCCGACCACCGCCGCCCCGACCACCGAGCCGCCGAGCACACCACCGACCACCACCGCAGCGGCCCGGATCCCGATGCCGCCCCTGACCGGGCTGTCCAGGGCGACGGCGCAGCGGGTGCTGGACCGGCTGGGAGTGGCGTACCGGGTGGAGACCCGGACGTCGGACCAGCCGCCGGGGACGGTGATCGAGACCGACCCGGCGGCCGGCGAACCGGTCGGCCCCGACGAGGAGGTGACCCTGGTGATCGCCGAGGCGGCGGAGTCACCGTCGGTGTCGCCGACCTTGAGCGCCACGGCCACGCCGACGGCCGAGCCGACCGCCACCCGGTGACCGCGCCCGGTCACCACCTTCGGCGTCTGGTGCCGACCAGTCCCAGGCCGGCCAGCGAGATGGCGAGGCCGAGCAGGCCGGAATAGAAGAGCGACTGGCTCAGGTCATGCTGGTGCGCGGAGGAACCGGAGCGCTCGGCCCCGGTCGTCGTGCCGCCGCCACGGTGGTCGCCCGGTTCCTGGCCGGCCGCGCCGGCTTCCTCCCGGTCCGTGCCGGTGGCGGGGTCGTCGCCGGCCTCGGCGCCGTGCCGGAGGGCGCCCCGGTCCGGCGCGTCCCAGTCGGCGATCCCACCGCCGTGGACCGGGTCGTCGGGGGGCGCGGTGCCCTCACCGGCCACGGTGATCTCGGGCGCCGGGACCGGCTCGGCGAGCCGGGTCGCCGAGCCGGCCGGGTACCGCACCACCACCACGAGCGTGGTGGCGGCGCCGACCAGCGCCAACAGCCCGAAGGCGTAACCGATACGGGACCTGTGGTGCCGCCGCGCGGCGGGCATATTGACCATGGCCATCCCAGGTTCAGGGTCCGGGACGCGCAGGGTGACTTCTGCCGGGGTGGGCGTACCGATTCTATGGCGACGGCACGCCGGCCGACCGGCGATTGCGGGCTCAGCCCACCGGGATCGGGCTCCGGTTGAGGGGCCGCCGGGCCCGTACGGTGTGCTGGCGCTGCGCCGGCGCGGCCTGCAGCTGCCGGAGTCCGGCCTGCTGTACGAAGATCGACCGCCGGTTGACCGCGTCCCCCGCCGCGTTCAACTCGTAGCCGTCGAGCCAGAGCCAGCCGTCGTAGGTCGGCCAGTCGAGCACCCGGATCACCCGGAAGGTGATCGGTTTGAGGAACTGGACACTCGCCGCGCGAGTCACGTGCAGAACGTCACCGGAGCGGGGAAGCACATGGGCTCCTGGGGAGGGAGTGGCCGGCGTACCGGCCGGGCTGATCGTGGGGAAGGCTCTGCTGGTGCTCCGGCGCCGGGCTCGTGCCTCGTCAACCGGTGGATCGGTGGCGGTGGTCGGGCCGTACCCGCTGGTGGCGGACCGCCACCCGACCATCACCGGTTGCTCCCGGGTACCGCTCCCGCCGCCGCAGCCGTCGGGCGTGCAGCGGCGGGGTCATCAACCCGGGGCAGGTCTTGTAGTCGCGTATTGGCGGGGGTGTCTCGCGGACCGTCCGATCCGGGTGGGATCGCCACGCCGGGGAAGCGTTCGGAGACCGTGTGTGACCCGAGCCATACGGACAGAGTGCATCAGCGTCGTGCTTCATGCAAGTTGCACGTCGACTTTTGCCGATACATGAGCGCGACACGGGATCGAAGGCGCTTGAAGCCGCCACCCTCCGGGCGGCACACTGGACGCCGGTTTCGCCCGACGCGGCCGGTCGACGACCGGCACCACCCCAGCCGCGAACGATCGCCCGCCGTTCGTCGGTCGCGCCCTCGGCGGGTGTCGCCGCAGGCGCGAGCGACCGGAGGTAACCGGGTGAGCGCGAGGAACCGGCGTCCGCTCCCAGCGGCGCCCGGGGTGGCACCGTGAGCGAGCGGCGCAGTCCCACGATCCGCCGGCGACGGCTGGGTGCGGAGCTCCGCCGCCAGCGGGAGGCGGCGGGCATCACCATCGAGGTGGTCGCCGAGCAGCTCGAGTGCTCCGCCTCCAAGATCTCCCGGATCGAGACCGGCCACACCTCGGCCACCCCGCGGGACGTGCGGGACATGCTCCGGATCTACGGCGTGGTCGGCGTCGAGAGCGACGAGCTGGTGCAGATCGCCCGGGAGGCCCGGCAGAAGGGGTGGTGGCATCCGTACACCACAGTGCTCGTCGGGGCGTACGTCGGGCTGGAGGCGGCGGCCAGCTCCATCCGGGCGTACGAGCAGCAGGTGGTCCCGGGCCTGCTGGAGACCGAGGAGTACGCCGGGGCCATGATCCGGGCGGCCCGCCCGGACTTCACCGTCGAGCAGGTGCAACAGCGGGTGCGTGTCCGTCTGGGCCGTCAGTCGTTGTTGATCCAGGATGATCCGGTCGATCTGTGGGTGGTGCTCGATGAGGCGGTGCTGAGCCGGCCGGTGGGCGGCGACGCGGTGATGCGTGGCCAGCTCAAGCGGCTGGTGGAGGTGGCGGAGCTGCCGAACGTGACGCTCCAGGTCCTACCTTTCGAGGTGGGAGCGCACGCCGGCATGGACGGTACCTTCACCATCCTCAGCTTCCCCGAAGCGAGTGATCCTGATGTCGTGTACGCGGAGAACGCCACGGGTGGGCTCTTCCTTGAGAAGAGCGACGAACTGCAGAGGTATAGCTTCATCTTCGATCACATTCGAGCGGCGGCCATCCGCCCGGAGGAGTCCATCGCTCACATCGCAAAACTGGCAGAGGAGCCGTTGTGGAAATGGCGACCAAGAGGTTCCCCGTGGACCTGACGCGCGCGACGTGGTTCAAGAGCTCGAAGAGCGGGCCGAACTGTGACAACTGCGTCGAGGTGGCGTACGTGACCGGGGCGGTCGGGGTTCGGGACTCGAAGGACAAGACAGGCCCCGCCCTGGTCTTCGCCCCGGGGGGCTGGCAGGCCTTCGTCGCCAGCGCCCGGAACGGCGCCTTCGACCAGCACTGAATCGCGCACTGACCAACCCGGCGTGGCGTTGACCGCGGGCCGGTCGGGGACGTTCCCGACCGGCCCGTCGCCACATCCGCCCCGTCTCGTTGAACCCGTCGATACGGCGTTGCAGGGACAACTCCGCCGCACGGATCGACGACCGAACGAGGCAGGCGAGACGGATGACGACGATCGGTTCAGACAACCTCACCAACGGCCCGGGCAAGAGCGAGCGGTTCGGCGGCAAGTACCGTGGCGCCCGCCGGGACACCGTGTTGACGGAGGTGACGTCCACCGACACCGAGGTCGGTGGCCGGGACGTCGGGGCGCCCTCGCCGGAACAGGCCGGCCCGCCGCTGTCGCTGCCCTCCCTCGACCCGAACCCGCTCACCGAGCCCTCGTTCCCGCCGGCCGGCTGGCCGATGGAGCCGACCGAGTCGCTGGTCGACCACCCGCTGCTGCGCGGCCTGCTGATGGAGCTGCCGCCCAGGGGCAGCGTCCCGCCGCCGGGTTGGCTGGACCGCTGGTTCGAGGCGACCCGGGCGATCCTTGAGCTGCTATACGTGCAGGGCGCGGGGCGTAGCGGCCGCTGACACCGGCGCTCCGACCGGTGCCGGGGCCGCCGGCATCGTCCGCTCGGCGAACCGGCTGTGCCGCAGCGCGTGTCGTACCCCGATCGTGAGGACGGCGAGACCGCCGACGGTGATCGCCGGCCCGGCCGTGCCCGGTCGGGCGGCGAGGTCGAGGCCGGCGGCCGCCAGCAGGGGTGGCACCGTGGCCAGCGCGGTGACCTGCAACGGCAGGCCGATCAGCGGGTGTGCCGCCATGGCCCGCAGGCCGTACGGCGCGGGCGTCACCGGCGCGGCGGCGAACGCGCCCGCCCCGGCCCGCAGCCGCCGCGTGCGGCGCAGCGTGCAGACCGCGACCGCGACCGCCGGGAAGTCGGATCGTA
>NZ_JBAKHO010000043.1:0-46570 GCF_036902735.1 Micromonospora lacuserhaii
CCTCCGACTTCCCGCGCCGCCCGGCGGGCCGCGCCCCCGACGGCGGCCCCGGCGCCCCGCACCCGGGTCCGGCCCGGGCGCACCCGGCTCGGCTGGGCGATGGCGGTCTACTTCGGCGCGCAGTCGCTCAGCGGGTACGCGATCATGGGCTGGCTGGCCCAGCTCTTCCGGGACGCCGGCTACCGCCCCGAGACCGCAGGCCTGCTGCTCGCCGGCGTCACCGCGCTCGGCGTGCCGGTCGCGCTGGCGATGCCGGCCCTGGCCGGTAGGCTGCGCACGCTGCGGCCGCTGGTGTTCTCGCTGACCGCCTTCTCCGCGGCGTCCTACCTGGGCCTCGCGCTCGCGCCGCACGGCCTCGCGCCGCTCTGGGTCCTGCTGCTCGCGCTCGGCCAGGGCGCCTTCCCGCTGATCCTGACCACCATCGGCCTGCGCGCCCGCACCGCCGAGGGCACGGTCGCGCTCTCCGCCTTCGCGCAGAGCACCGGGTACGTCATCGCCGCGCTCGGCCCGCTGCTGGTCGGCATCCTCTACGAGGCCACCGGCGGCTGGACCGCGCCGATCGGCTTCCTGCTCGGCGCGCTCGCCGTGCAGACGACCGCGGGCATGGTGATCGCTCGCCCCCGGTTCGTCGAGGACGAGCGCTGAGAGAACCGGTCAGGAGGAGGCCGGTGTGGGGTCGCCCGCCACGGCCTGCTCGACCGTCGGGTAGGTGTGCAGCACCTCGACCAGGCCGCTGACCTCGAGGATGCGCAGCACGCCGCGCTGCGGGGCGGCCAGTCGGACCACGCCGCCGGCCTCGTCGCAGCTGTTCTTCGCGCGCACGAAGACCGACAGGCCGGTCGAGTCGCAGAACGACACGTCTGCGAGGTCGAACACGAGGCGGCTGCGGCCCTTGTCGAGCAGATCGGTGATCTGGTCCTGCAGCTGCGGCGCGGTCGCCATGTCGAGCTCGCCCGCGACCGACACCACGACCACGTCGCCGTGCTGTTCCGTGTGCACCGTCAAGGACATTCGGACCTCCTGTTATCGGGTGGAACGGTATCCCACAACGGGGGTCGCACGCAGAACGGGAGCGGGTTCCGGTGCGCCTGATCATTCCTTTGCAGCGTGACAACTACCGGGCGGGGTGCCAGTGATAGAGTCCGGCCGGCCCAGCTCACAGGAGGTAACCATGGCGTTGACAGCTGAGGAGAGCAGCCGGCTCGCCGGCCTGTTGAGCTCACACACCGATCGAGTCGTCCAGCTCTGGACGGAGACCGTCACCGCATCGCTGCGTGGCCGGCTCAGCCAGGCCGAGCTGCGACTCCAGGTGCAGGATCTGCACCGTAGCATGATCAATGCCGGCGCGGAGGGGCTTCGGGACATCCGCGCGGAGGAGGCCGGCGAGCTGCGCGCGCTGCTCTCCGACCTCTCCCGCAGCCGCGCCCGCCAGGGCTTCTCCGCCACCGAGACCGCGATCAGCATCTACGCCCTCAAGGACGTGCTGATCGAGCTGATGGAGGCCGGCGAGGTCGAGTTCTCGCTGCGCGACTTCGTCGCCGCCACCTCGGTGATCGACCAGATGGCGCTCTACACCTTCGAGAGCTACGTGCAGGCCCGCGAGGGCCACATCGCCGACCAGGCCGAGCAGCTGCTCGAGCTCTCCACCCCGGTGGTCAAGCTCTGGGACGGCGTGGTGGCCGTGCCGCTGGTCGGCACGCTGGACTCCGCCCGCGCCCAGGTGGTGATGGAGCGGCTGCTCCAGACCCTGGTCGACACCGGCTCGCCGTACGCGATCATCGACATCACCGGCGTGCCCGCGGTGGACACCCAGGTCGCCCAGCACATCCTCAAGACGGTCGTGGCCGCCCGGCTGATGGGCGCTGACTGCATCATCTCCGGTATCCGCCCGCAGATCGCGCAGACCATCGTCGCGCTGGGCATCGAGTTCGGAGACATCGCCACCAAGGCCAGCCTCGCCGACGCGCTGCGGCACGTGCTGCGCCTGCGCGGTGTCGAGACAGCCCGTCGCCACCCGCGTCGGGAGGCGTGATGGAGCGGGTGCCGATCCTCAAGATCGGCGACATCCTGCTCGTCTCCATCCAGATCGACATGTCCGACCAGACCGCGGTCTCCCTCCAGGAGGACCTGGCCGAGCGGATCGTGGTCACCGGCGCGCACGGCGTCATCATCGACATCACCGCGCTGGACATCGTCGACTCCTTCGTCGGCCGGATGCTCTCCACCATCGCCTCGATCTCCAAGGTGCTCGACGCCGAGACGGTGGTCGTCGGGATGCGTCCCGCGGTCGCCATCACCCTGGTCGAGCTGGGCCTGTCGCTCAACGGCATCCGTACCGCGCTCAACGTCGAACGGGGCATGGAACTCGTCGCGGCGACCCGCGACGAGGAGGACCTGGACTGGGACGACGAGCCTGAGGAGACGGAATCAGGAACGGCGGCGACATCAGCATGACCGCCGGCCTCGACCTGGGACGTCCGCAGGCGCAGACGATCAGCAGCGACGAGGACGTCGTCCGGGTCCGGCAGTTGGTGCGTACCGTGGCGGTGGCGGTGAAGCTCTCCCTAGTGGACCAGACCAAGCTGGTCACCGCAGCCAGTGAGCTGGCCCGCAACACGCTGATCTACGGCGGGGGTGGCAGCGCCGAGGTGACCGCGGTGGAGGACGGCCGCCGGCGCGGCGTCCGGATCGTCTTCGCCGACACCGGGCCCGGCATCCCCGACCTCGACCTCGCCCTCACCGACGGCTACACCACCGGAGGCGGCCTCGGGCTCGGTCTCAGCGGCGCCCGCCGGCTCGTCGACGACTTCGACCTGCACAGCGCCGTCGGCGAGGGCACCAGGATCACCATCACCAAGTGGTCCCGATGACCGCCGAGGTGATCGCCGACCCGGGCATCTGGTTCCGGGTCGAGAACGGCAGCGCGGCCAGCGCCGTCCGGCGGGCCGCCGAACGCCTCGGCGCCCAGCTCGGCCTCAGCGACGGCCGGATCGCCGACCTCGCCATCGTCGCCGCGGAGCTGACCAGCAACCTGGTCAAGCACGCCGAGGAGGGCACCCTGCTGCTGCGCCCGGTACGGAACGGCGACGTCGCCGGCGTCGAGCTGGTCGCGGTCGACGCCGGCCCCGGCATGGCCGACCTGACCGCCTCCGCGCGGGACGGCCACTCCACCACCGGCACCCTCGGCATCGGACTGGGCGCCATCACCCGCCAGGCGAGCTGGTCCGACGCCTGGTCCTGGCGGGGGAAGGGCACCGTCCTCGCCGTACAGGTCTGGCCGTCGCGGGTGCCCCCGCCGGCGGTCTGGGCGGCCGGCCTCGTCCGGCCGATCACCGGTGAGCAGATCAGCGGCGACGCGCAGGCCATCCGGGTCGTCGAGGGACGGCACCAGGTGCTGGTCTGCGACGGCCTCGGGCACGGCGCGCTGGCCGCCTCCGCCAGCGACGCCGCCCTGGCCGCCTTCCGGAACGCCCCGGCCGGACCCCCCGTCGCCGTGGTGCAGCACCTGCACCGGTCCATGTCGCACACCCGCGGCGCGGCCCTCGCGGTGGCCGAGCTGGACCGGTCGGCGGGCCTGCTGCGCTACTCCGGCCTCGGCAACATCGCCGGTGCCGTCCTCGGCGCGGACGGCAGCCGCCGCGGGCTGGTGTCGCTGCCCGGCATCGCCGGCCACCACCGCCCCGCCGTCCGGGAGTACGACTACCCCTTCCCGCCCGGCTCGCTGCTGGTGATGCAGAGCGACGGGGTGGTCGACCGGTGGCGGATCGAGGACTATCCGGGCCTCGCCGGCCGTTCGCCGCTGGTGGTGGCCGCGACCCTGCTGCGGGACGCGGGCACCCGGCGCGACGACGCCTGCGTGCTGGTCGCGAGGACACCGGAATGAGACCGCCGGAGCCGCTTCTGCAGATGGCTCTCCGGGTAGAGCAGGACATCTTCCTGGTCCGCCAGCGCGGCCGGGAGGTCGCCGCCGCCGTCGGCCTGGAACACCAGGACCAGGTGCGGGTCGCCACCGCGCTCAGCGAGGTCGCCCGGGACCTGCTGCGGATCGCCGACGGCGCGGACGTCACCTTCCTCGCCACCGGGGAGTCCGGCGGCCGGTCCGCCCTGCGGATCGACCTGGTTCCGGTACGTCCACTGCCCGGCGACCGGTACGAGCCGCAGTCGGGCGCGGTGTCGCGTCTTGTGGACACCCTGGCGGTGAACAGGGACGAGGGGGATACGGTCGTGAGGATGTCCCGACGTGTCCCCGCCACCGCCCCGGAGCTGACCGCGGCGCGCCTCGCCGAGCTGCGCGCGGAGCTCGGTCGCAGCGCGCCCGCCAGCGCCCTGGACGAGCTGGCCGCCCAGAACGGTCAGCTGATCGCCGCCCTGGACGAGGTGCGCAGCCAGCGGGACGAGCTGGCCGTGCTCAACTCGGAGCTGGAGGAGACCAACCGGGGCGTGATGGCCCTCTACACCCAGCTCTCCGAGGAGCTGGAGGAGACCAACCGCGGCGTGGTGGCGCTCTACGCCGAGCTGGACGAGAAGTCCGCGCAGCTGCGGGCGGCGAGCGAGTCGAAGAGCCGCTTCCTGGCCAACGTCAGCCACGAGCTGCGCGCCCCGGTGACCGCGATCATCGGGTTGGGGCGGCTGCTCACCGACTCCGCGTCCGACCCGTTGACCGCCGCGCAGTCCGAGCAGATCGAGCTGATCCGGGCGTCCGCCGCCGACCTGCTCTCGCTGGTCAACGACCTGCTGGACCTGGCCAAGGCGGAGTCCGGTCGGATCGAGCCGGAGTGGGCCCCGGTCGACCTGCGGGCGCTCTTCGGGCAGTTGCGCGGCACGCTGCGGGCGCTCGCCACCAGGTCGGCCGTGGAGCTGATCGTGGAGGAGCCGCCGACGCCGGCCGTGCTCCGCTCCGACGAGGTGCTGCTCGCCCAGGTGCTGCGCAACCTGCTGCACAACGGGCTGAAGTTCACCGCGTCGGGCGAGGTCCGGATGCGCGCCGAACGGGACGGCGACCGGTGGCGGATCTCGGTCTCGGACACCGGCGTCGGCATCCCGCCCGAGCTGCACGAACGGATCTTCGAGGAGTTCTACCAGGTGCCGGGCGCGACCCGGGCCGGCGGCACCGGCCTCGGCCTGCCGTACGCGCGGCGGCTGGTGACATTGCTCGGCGGCACACTGGAGCTGACCAGTGAGCCCGGGAGGGGCAGCACCTTCACCGTCGTCCTGCCCACGGACGAGGTCTGACCGTGGCCGGCGACCAGGCGACCGTGCTGGTGGTCGACGACAGCCGGACCAAGCGGTACCTACTGGTCAGCTGGCTCACCCGGGCCGGGTTCGACGTCCGCGAGGCGGAGACCGGCGCCGAGGCGTTGCAACGGGTCGGGGTGGATCCGATCGACCTGGTGGTGCTCGACGTACGGCTGCCGGACCTGAGCGGTTTCGAGGTCTGTGAGCGGATCAAGGCGGAGTATCCGGCGATGCCGGTGATCCACGTGTCGGCGCACGCGGTCGACGTCCAGGACCGCGCCCAGGGGCTGACCCGTGGCGCGGACGCGTACCTGGCCGAGCCGATCGAGCCGGAGGAACTGGTCGCCACCGCCCACGCGGTGCTCCGCTACTACCAGGCGCGGCAGCGGGCGGAGTTGCTCGCCGAGCGGCTCACCGGGCTGGCCGACACCACCGTCGCCGTGCACGCCGCGCCGAACTTCACCCGGCTGCTGGAGGCGGCGGCGGCCGGCGCGGCGCAGATCTTCAAGTCGCCCGCGGCCGTGGTGGCGGAGACCTTCGACGGGGACTGCCTGGCCGGGGTCGCCGCCGGCCCGGACGCCGCGCCGGTGATCGTGCCGTGGGTGGTCGACGACACCGGGATAGGGACCGGCTCGACCGTGCGGGAGTACGACCCGAGCGCGTGGGATCTGGTGCCGTGGCCGGCGGGTGACACGGTGACGGTGGCCGCCGCGAAGCTGCGGGAGGACCGCGCCCCGCTCTACGTGGTGGTCCCTTCGGCCACCCAGACCGCCCGGACGCCGGTGCTGGTGCAGCTGTCGCAGGCGGTCGCGGCGGCGGTGGAGGCGCAGCGCTCCTTCGACGAGGAGCACCGGATCGCGGTCACCCTGCAACGCAGTCTGCTGCCCCGGCGGCTGCCCGAGGTCGCCGGACTCGACCTGGCCGTGCGGTACGAACCGGCCAGCGCACAGACCGAGGTGGGCGGGGACTTCTACGAGCTGGTGATGCTGGACGGGCACCTGCTGATGGCGATCGGCGACGTCGCCGGCCACTCGCTGCACGCGGCGACCGTGATGGCCGAGCTGCGGCACGCGATGCGGGCGTACGCGGTGGAGGGGCACCAGCCGGGGGTGGTCCTGGACCGGCTCAACGAGCTGATGCGTACCCTGCTGCCGAACGAGCTGGCGACCATCTGCCTGCTGCTGCTGCATCCGCCCACCGGCCGGATCCGGCTGGCCAGCGCGGGGCACCTGCCGGCGCTGCTGGTCGGGGAGGGCGGGGTGCAGTTCGTCCAGCACTCGGCGCCGCTGCTCGGGGTGCGCGCGGACCGCCCCGCCGACCTGGAGTTCACCCTGCCGGCCGGCGCGACGCTGGTGCTCTACACCGATGGCCTGATCGAGCGGCGGGACGCCACCATCGACGACGGCCTGGCCGCCCTGGCGGCCTCCGCCCAGTGGGTGGACGACGACCTGGACCAGTTCTGCGAGCGGCTGCTGTTGGAGCTGGCCCCGCCGGAGATCCACGACGACGTCGCCGTGGTGGCCGTCCGCCGCCACTGACGGCGCCCCCTCCGTGCTGCGGTGCCGACCGGTGTCCGATGCCGTCCACCTTTTCCCCCGGTCACTCTGGGTGATCGGGTGCGGTGAGGCGAGGAGGATTACTGTCGGTAATCGACGCCCGGCGACCCGGCGCCTCCTTCTTTTCCTTTGCTCTGCTGCCGTATCGGCAACACAGATGATGAAATGGGGTTCCTTGTCCGGGAGCGGGGAGCGCCTCAACCGCACCGGTCACTGTCGGTTGCTGTTGCCGTGGGGGCAGCAGAGCAAAGGGAGCCGAGGGACTGGGTGGCAGTCGGCCGATTGTCGCGGCCGGTCACCGGACCCGGAGCGGGTGGTGCTGCCGCAGTCAGCCCAGTGAGCGGACGTAGACGGCGGGGGAGACGCCGGTGACGGCGGTGAAGTCGCGGATCAGGTGGGCCTGGTCGCTGTAGCCGAGTTCGGCGGCGACGGCGGACCAGTCGGGCGACGCCACGGCGGCCTGCTCGATCGCCTCCTGGAGCCGGTAGCGGCGGATCACCCACTTGGGACCCACCCCGACATGGTCGAGGAAGAGGCGCTGCAGCCGGCGGGTGGAGATCCGGTGCCGCTGGGCGAAGTCGTCCACCCGCAGCACGCTCCGGTCGACCCGGATCTCCTCGGCCAGCGCCACCGCCTCGGTGGTCGTCGGGTCGGGCTCCGGCGCCCACGCGGTGAGGAACGCGTCCAGGGCGCGGCGGCGCTCGTCGTCCGTACCCACGCACCGGTCCGGCGGATCGGCGGACCCGGCGGCGCGGGCGGCGGCGGGGCAGTGGGTGAGCGGGACCCGACGGCCGGTCAGCTCGGCGACCGGGCGCCGCCAGAACGGGCGGAAGCCGCCGGGGCGGAACTGGACGCCGCTGACCGTGCCGGTGCCGGTCAGCGTGATCGAGAAGAGCTGCCGGCCGACGCCGGCGATCTCGGCGGTCTCCGGGCCGCCTGCGACCCGCTGGAACACCACGTTCACCGCCGGGTGCGGCACCACCTGCTGCACGAACGGCGTGGTCAGCGCCCAGTCGATCAGCCAGTAGTGCTCGACCCAACCGCGCAGCGCGGGCGCGGGGAGGTGACGGCGGAAGCGCAATTCGCGCCGCAGCCGGTCGGGGTCGAGGATGCCCCGGTTGTCGCCGCGCGGCTGTCGCATTTGTTCAAGACCACCTTCATACGCTGGCCCTATGGCAACGAAGACTAGCGAACTGCTGGCCGCCGCCGCGCCAGGAACCGTGGCGGTGGTCCGCGCGATCAGCGACGACCAGCTCGGCCTGCCCACGCCGTGCCCCGACTACACCGTTCGCGACCTGCTCAACCACCTCTACGACGTGGTGGTCAACTTCCAGGTGCTCGCCGCCCGCCGGGAGGTGGACTGGTCGGCGAAGACCGAGCACCTGACCCCGGGCTGGCGGGACCGGTTCGCGGACGAGGCCAGGCGGCTGGTGCGGGCCTGGGACGACCCGGCGGCGGAGGAGGGCGCCTCGCCCGGGATGGGGTTGCCGCAGCGCACCGTCGGCCTGATGGGGCTGGTCGACCTGACCGTGCACGGTTGGGACCTGGCCCGGGCCACCGGGCAGCCGTACCAGCCGGCGCCCGAGGTGGCCGGGGCGGGGCACGGCTTCATGGACGAGATGGGCCCGATGGGCCAGCAGATGGGCGCCTTCGGCGAGCCGGTGCAGACCGGCCCGGACGTCACCGACCTGGACCGGTTGCTCGGTCGCACCGGACGGGACCCGGCCTGGACTCCCTGACCCGTCGAGGCTTGACCCTACTATTCACTCAGTGAATAGTAGGGCGGGTGTCCACATCGCACGTGCTGCTCGGCTTGCTGGCCGCCGGCAGCCGTCACGGCTACGAGCTCAAACGGGCGCACGACTCCCGGCTGCCGCGCGCCCGACCGCTGGCCTTCGGGCAGGTCTACGCCACCCTGTCCCGGCTGGAACGCGACGGGCTGGTGGCGACCGCCGGCCAGCAGCGGGAGGCCGGCCCGGACCGCACCGCGTACGCGCTGACCGCCGAGGGCCGGGCCGCGCTCGACGGCTGGCTCGCCACCGTCGAGCCGCCCATGCCGTACGTGACCAGCACGCTCTTCGCCAAGGTCGTGGTGGCGCTGCTGGTCGCCGACGTGGACACCGCCCGGTCCTACCTGGTCGCCCAGCGCCGGGCGCACACCGATCGGCTGCGCGAGCTGACCGCCATCAAGACGGCCCCGTCGGCCACCCTCGACGACATCGTCGCGGCCGACTACGCCGCCGCCCACCTCGACGCCGACCTGAGGTGGTTGCGGACCACCCTGGACCGGGTCGCCGACTGGCACCGGGAGGTGCACTCGTGACGCAACTATCGACACGCGGCGTGGTCAAGGCGTACGGGCCGACGCCCGCGCTGCGCGGCGTCACCCTCGACATCGCCGAGGGCGAGATCGTCGCCGTCACCGGCCCGAGCGGCTGCGGCGCCCTCGCCGCCCTGCTCGCCGCAGTGATCGTGGGCGGCGGCGCGGCCGGACTGCGGGCGTCCTACTCCGCCCACGCCGAGGTGGACCGGCTCACCGGTCAGGGCCTCGCCGGCGGTGACTTCTACCTGCGGACCATCGGCCTGGTCGACCTGGCGGTCTACGTGGCCATGGTGATCGCCGCCGGCGGGCTGATCGTCGCGCTGGTCGAGGGAATCGTCGCCCGGCGCCGGTCGTACGCCGCGCTGGTCGCGACCGGCGTTCCCCGGGGCACGCTCGGCCGGTCGATCGCCTGGCAGGCGCTGACCCCGGCGGTGCCGGCGGTGGGGCTCGCGCTCATCGTCGGACTGCTGCTCAGCCGGGGCATCGGCGGTCGCCCGGCGACCGGTGGCGGATCCATGACCCAGGTCTGCGACGGACCCGGGGCGCTCTGCGACGATCCGGCCACCCGGGCGCAGCACCTGAAGACCGTATGGGTGCCCGAGGTGACGGTGACGCCCGGCGTACCCGTGGAGCAGCTGGCCTGGGTCGCCGGCGCCGCCCTGGCCGCGGTGCTGGTCACGGTCGGTGTCGGCCCGCTCTTCCTGCGCGCCAGCACCGCCGTGGAGGAACTCCGGACTGCCTGAGCCGGGTGTAACGGCAGCACGGCGGGCGGCGCTGTTGACTCCGGAGGGCCGGCAGTCGGGCCCCCGTCCCCGGGGGTGGACCGGCCCCCGGCGGTCAGCGGCTTCAGGAGATCACCAGATGCACAACCAGCCGGGCGGTGCGCCGCCGGTGTTCGTCGACCGGACCGGGAAACGGCGCCGGCTCACGGTCATCGCCGGCACCGTGATGGGTGTCGGCCTGCTCACCAGCCTCTCGCTGATCCTGGCCGGCCTGTTCGGCGGCTCCGCCGTTCCCCTGCCCGGCTGGAGCGACCCGAAGGTCGCGCCGCCGATCGAGGCGGGCCTGGACGGTCCGAACGAGATCGGGCAGCCGGCCAGCCCGACCCCCGGCTCGCAGCCGATCCCGGCGACCAGCACCGGCGTCCCGGTGCCCAGCACCAGCGTGACCGGGGCTCCCGTCACCACCGCACCGTCCAACGCGCGGCCCACCGCGGCCACCGCCACCACCGTGCCCGCCCCGACCGACGTGCGACGGACCGGCAAGCCCACCCGTTCCCCGGGCAAGCCGCGCTGACGATGGCCCGACACGTCGCTCGCCGCGACCCGCGGGCCCACTGGGTGCTGCTCCTGCTCGGCCTGCTCCTGCTGCTCGCCGCGCTCACCGTCAACGGGCTGGTCACCGGGATGACCGGCGGTTCCGGCCCGGCCACCGGCCCGGCCGCGCCCGCCCCCCGGGCGGTCGCCACCGGCGGCCCGGTGCTGCGACTGGACCGCCCCGAACCGGTCAGCCGCCGGATGCCCGACCGGACGGTCGCGCTGACCTTCGACGACGGGCCGGACCCCGAGTGGACGCCGCGGGTGCTCGACGTGCTCCGCCGGCACCACGCGCACGCCACCTTCTTCGTGGTCGGCTCCCGGGTCAACGCGCACCCCGAACTGATCCGGCGGATCCTCGACGAGGGGCACGAGCTGGGGTCGCACACCTACTCGCACGCCGACCTCGCCGCGGTGCCGCGCTGGCGGGCCGACCTGGAACTGTCGCTGACCCGCAAGGCGATCGCGGCGGCCACCGGCCGGGAGGTGACCCTGCTGCGGCTGCCCTTCTCGTCCACCACCGGCACCCTGACCGCCGGGCAGTACGACGCGCTGCGCGCCGCCGCGGCCACCGGCCACGTGGGCGTACTCGCCGACCGGGACGCCAAGGACTGGCAGCGCCCGGGCGTGCCGGCGATCGTCCGGGCGGCCACCCCGCAGCCGGGACACGGCGCGGTGGTGCTGATGCACGACGGCGGCGGCGACCGCGGCCAGACGGTGGCCGCCCTGGACCAGCTGCTCACCGGGCTGACGAAGCAGGGTTACCGGTTCACCTCGGTCTCCGAGGGCATCGGCGCACCGCCGTCGACCGTCCCCGCCGGCGTCGGCACCCGGCTCAGCGGGTACGCGCTGCGCTGGACCCAGACGGCGGCCGGCGCTACCGCCGCGGCGATGGACGGGCTGCTCGCCGTGGCGCTGGTGCTCGGCATCGCCCGGCTGGCCGTGCAGGTGTTCTGCGCCCAGGCGCACGTGCGCCGGGTCCGCCGGCCGCGCGGCCCGCGCGTTCTCGTGGCCGCCCCGGTCTCGGTGATCGTGCCGGCGTACAACGAGGCGGCGAACATCGCCGCGACCGTGCGGTCCCTGGTCGCCAGCGACTACCCGGCGCTGGAGGTGATCGTGGTGGACGACGGGTCCAGCGACGGCACCGCCGACATCGTCGAACGGCTGCGGCTGCGCGGGGTCCGGGTCATCCGGCAGGCCAACGCCGGCAAGCCGGCGGCGTTGAACACCGGCATCCGGGCCGCCCGAGCGGAGCTGCTGGTGCTGGTCGACGGGGACACCGTCTTCCAGCCGGACACCGTGCACCGGCTGGTGCAGGGCTTCGCCGACCGGACCGTCGGGGCGATCTCCGGCAACACCAAGGTGGCCAACCGGCGCCGGATGCTCGGCCGCTGGCAGCACCTCGAGTACGTGATCGGCTTCAACCTCGACCGCCGGATGTACGACGTGCTGGAGTGCATGCCGACCATCCCCGGCGCGATCGGCGCGTTCCGCCGCGAGGTGCTGCTCGCCGTCGGCGGGGTCCCCTCGGACACCCTCGCCGAGGACACCGACCTGACCATGCAGGTGCTCCGGGCCGGCTGGCGGGTGGTGTACGAGGAGGGCGCGATCGCCTGGACCGAGGCGCCGTCGTCGCTGCGTCAGCTCTGGCGGCAGCGGTACCGCTGGTGCTACGGCACCATGCAGGCGATGTGGAAGCACCGGCACGCGCTCCGCGAGCAGGGCGCCGGCGGCAAGCTGGGCCGCCGTGGCCTGCCGTACCTGACGGTGTTCCAGATCGTGCTGCCGCTGGCCGCCCCGGCGGTCGACGTGTACGCCGTCTACGGCCTGTTCTTCCTGCCCTGGTCGACGCTCGTGCTGGCCTGGCTGGGCCTGCTCCTGCTCCAAGGGTTGACCGCCGGGTACGCGCTGCGCCTGGACCGGGAGCGTTACGGCCCGCTCTGGGCGCTGCCGTTCCAGCAGCTGGTCTACCGCCAGGTGATGTACCTGGTGGTGGTGCAGTCGGCGGTCACCGCGGTGATCGGCAACCGGCTGCGCTGGCAGCGGATGGTGCGGACCGGGGAGGCGGCGGCGCTGGTCGGCGCGGCGCCCAGCGTCCGCTGACGGCACGCCGCCCCATCCGGGCCGGGCGGTTCCTCGTCCGCCCGGTCCCCGTCGTTCGTGGTCATTCCGCCCCGGTCAGGCCCGGCCGAGCCGGTCGAGGATCCAGGCGTTGATGAACGCCTCCTCCCGCCAGGCGTCGTACCGGCCGCTGGGGCCACCGTGGCCGGCGCCCATCTCGGTCTTGAGCAGGTAGTCGCCCTGCGGAGCGACCGCGCGCAGCCGGGCGATCCACTTCGCCGGCTCGTGGTAGAGCACCCGGGTGTCGTTGAGGCTGGTCACCGCGAGGATCGCCGGGTAGTCCACGGCGGCCACGTTCTCGTACGGCGTGTACGACTTCATGTACGCGTACACCTCGGGGTCGTGCAGCGGGTTGCCCCACTCCTCCCACTCGGTGACGGTCAGCGGCAGCGACGGGTCGAGGATCGAGGTGAGGGCGTCCACGAAGGGCACCTGGGCGACGATGCCGGCGAAGGCGTCCGGGGCGAGGTTGGCCACCGCGCCCATCAGCAGGCCGCCGGCCGAGGCGCCCCGGGCGACGAGCCGGTCGCTGGCCGTCCAGCCGGCCTTGACCAGGTGCCGGGCGCAGGCGACGAAGTCGGTGAAGGTGTTCTTCTTGGTCAGCAGCTTGCCCTCGTCGTACCAACGTCGGCCCAGCTCGCCGCCGCCGCGGATGTGCGCAACGGCGAAGATGACACCCCGGTCGAGCAGGCTGAGCCGGGCGATCGAGAACCACGGGTCCATGCTGGCCTCGTACGAGCCGTAGCCGTAGATGACCGCGGGGGCGGAGCCGTCGCGCGGGGTGCCGGCGCGGCAGACCAGCGAGATGGGTACCCGGGTGCCGTCGTCGGCGAGCGCCCAGTCGCGGTGCTGCTCGTAGTCGGCCGGGTCGTACGCGCGCCCGTCCGGCCCGGGCCGGACCGGCTTGCGCCGGCGGAGCACCATCTGCCGGGTGACCAGGTCGTAGTCGTACACGGAGTCGGGGGTGACCAGCGAGGTGTAGCGCAGCCGGATCTCCCGGGTGCGGTACTCCGGGTTGGCGTCCAGCCCGACGCTGTAGATCGGCTCCGGGAAGTCGATGTCGTGGGCGTCGCCGTCGCCGACCGGGATGACCCGCAGCCCGGTGAGGCCGTTGCCGCGCAGCGAGACGACGAGGTGGTGCTCGAACGCGTCGACCGATTCCAGCCGGGTGCCGGGGGTGTGGTCGATCAGCGGCACCCAGTCGCCCGGCGCGTCCGCCGAGGTGTACGCCAGCGCGAAGTCCTCCGCGCCGTCGTTGTGCAGGATCAGGAACCGGTGGCCGTGGTGTTCGACGGCGTACTCGACGCCCTGCCGGCGCGGCGCGACCACGGCCGGCTCGCCGGTCGGGTTGGCCGCCGGGATCACCCGGACCTCGCTGGTGACCTTGCTGTGGATGTCGATGACGACGAAGCGCTCGGAGCGGGTCAGCTCGACGCCCACCCAGAACCGCTCGTCGTCCTCCTGGTGCACCACCACGTCCTCGCCCGACGGGGTGCCGACGGTGTGCCGCCAGACCCGGTTGGGCCGCCAGGCCTCGTCCACGGTCACGTAGAACAGCACCGACGCGTCGGTCGACCAGGCGGTGCCGTAGAAGGTGTCGGGCACCTCGTCGCCGAGCAGCTCGCCGGTGCTCAGGTCCTTGATCCGCAGGGTGAACCGCTCGTCGCCGGAGAAGTCCGTCGAGTACGCCAGCCAGCGCCCGTCGGGGCTGACGTCGAACGCGCCGAGGGAGAAGAAGTCGTGCCCCTCGGCGAGCTGGTTGCCGTCGAGCAGCACCTCCTCGCCGTCGAGCGGGGCACCGTCGGCGCTGACCGGGGGCGTCGTCTCACCGTCGCGGACGGCCCGGCGGCAGTGCACGCCGTACTGCTGCCCCTCGACGGTGCGGGTGTAGTACCAGTAGCCGTCCTTGCGGGTCGGCACCGACAGGTCGGTCTCCTGGGTGCGCCGCCGGGTCTCCTCGAACAGCTCCCCGCGCAGCGCCTCCAGGTGCGCCGTGCGGCTCTCGGTGTACGCGTTCTCGGCGGTGAGGTGGGCGATCGTCGCCGGGTCGTCCTTGGCGGCGAGCCAGGCGTACTCGTCGACGACGGTGTCGCCGTGGTGGGTGCGCTCGGTGGGCACCCGCTTCGCGACGGGCGCGGTGGTCTCGGTGGTCACGGCGTCACGTTACCGGCCGGCCACCGTCCGCGGCGCGGCGTCGTCCGGCGACCCGCCGCCAGCTCTTTCGAACATGTGTACGATGACCGCCATGGCGGCAGCAGCGAGTTCGACCGGCGCGGCGGAGATCACCCGGAGGCTGAGCGAGATCTGTGGGGGCTCCTTCGCCCGGTTCGCGGGGGTGGCCGACGAGGTGGCCGGGCGGGGGGCCCGCTGGGTGGCGGTCCCCGGCGGGCCGGCCGCGGCGGCGCGGGTGCTGCGACTGGCTGCCAGGCACGACCTCACGGTGGTGCCGCGCGGCGCCGGCACGAAGATCGACTGGGGTGCCGCCCCCGCGCGGGTCGACATCATGCTGGACACCGGTCGGCTCGCCGGGATCGGGCACCAGTCGACCGGCTCCCCGGTGGTCGAGATCGGCGCCGGCACTCCGCTGCGCGCGGTGCAGGCCACCCTGGAGCGCACCGGCCGGCGGCTGCCGCTGGACCCGCCGTCACCGGGCGCGACCCTGGGCGGGGTGCTCGCCGCCGACGAGGCCGGCCCGCTGCGCCACCGCTACGGCACCGCCTGCGAGCAGTTGGTCGGCCTGCGCTGGCTGGACGCCGACGGCGAGCTGGTCAGCACCGGGGCCGGCGGGGCCGAGCCGCCCGGCTCGGTGGGGCTGGACGTCGGGCGGCTGCTCTGCGGCTCCCAGGGCGCCCTCGGGGTGCTGGTCTCGGCGACGCTGCGGGTGCAGGCCGTGCCGGCCAGCCGGGTCTGGGTCTCCCGTCCGGTGTGGACCCCGCTGGAGGTGCACGACCTGGTCCGGGCGGTGCTCGCCGCCCGCCTCGATCCGGCCGCGGTCGAGCTGGACCTGCCGGTCGACGGCCGGCTGCCGCGTCGCCCGTTGGGCGCGACGGAGGCGGCGGCCCGGGCCAGCCACCCGTCGGCGGGCGGGCGCGGGGCGCGAGCCTCGGTGGCCCGAGGCGGCGCGGGCACCGTGACGGTGCTGCTGGAGGGGGGCCCGTCCGACGTCACCGAGCGGGCCGACGCCCTGGTCCGGCTGCTCGGCGCCGGGACGACCGTCGACCACGCCGCGCCGCCGTGGTGGCGGCGTTACCCGTTCGCCCCCGGCGACACCGCGCTGCGCGTCGAGGTGCCGATCACGGACCTGCACGCCGCGGTCTACGCGCTGCGCGACGCCGCCGGCGCGCCGGTCCCGGTCCGTGGCTCGGCCGGGCTGGGAGTGGTGCACGCGGCCCTGCCGGGGTCGCTCTCCGGTGAGCGGGTGGCCGCGATCCTCGCCGCGGTGCGGGGGGTGCTGCTGGCCCGGCGGGGCCGCTGCGTCGTGGTCGCCGCGCCCCCGCTGGTCCGCGAGGAGATCGAGCTGTGGGGCGAGCCCGCGGTGATCCCCCGGATCCGCGCGGCCAAGGAGCAGCTCGACCCGCACCGCCGCCTCGCCCCGGGCCGGCTCCCCGGCGGCCTCTGAATCCGGCTCGCCCGCCCGCCGTGCTCGGGCGTGTCGCGCGCGGGATCTGGATGGTGCCGTGAGGAATATGACTCAGCGGCATATTTATGACGGAGAGTCATACCGCTCACCGACAAATCCGGTCGCCGCCCGCGACACGCCTGAAGTTCGCCGCCCGCGACACGCCCGAAGCCTGCCTGCCGGCCGTCCCGCGGCTGGCGCCCACGGGCCGCCGACGCGGGCGGCGGAACTCAGACGGCGTCGTTGCGCAGCACGAGGATGGCGATGTCGTCCCTCGGCGACTCCACCGAGAAGTTGATCGCGGTGGAGCGCAGTCGCGCCGCCACCACGTCGGCCGAGTACCCGGCCAGCGGGGCGGCCGCGTCGCGCAGGCGCTCGGTGCCGAACAGCTCGCGGCCGCGCCGGCGCTCGGTCACCCCGTCGGTATAGAAGATCAGCGAGTCGCCCGGTCCGAGCGGAATCTCCGCCGTCGGCGAGGAGATCGAGTCGAGCAGGCCCAGCGCGGTGCCGCCGGCGCCGACGAAGGCGGCTCCGCCGCCACCGCGCAGCAGCACCGGACGGTCGTGCCCGGCCAGGTGCAGGGAGACGTCGAGCTGACCGCCCGTGCCCTGGCCGACCGCCGCCAGGGCCAGCGTGCAGTACCGACCGCCGCCCCGCTCGACCAGCGTCTCGTTCAGTCGGGCGAGCGCCTCGGGCAGCGGCTTGCCGTCCCCGACGAGCACCCGGATGACATCCCGGACCAGGCCGGTGACCGCCGCCGCCTGCACCCCCTTGCCGGAGACGTCCCCGATCACCACCAGCCAGCGGCCGTCGGGCAGCGGCACCACGTCGTAGAAGTCGCCGCCGACCTCGGCGTCGTCGCCGGTCGGCACGTACTCGGCGGCGAAGCCGATGCCCTCGACCACCGGGAGCACCGGCGGCAGCAGCGACTGCTGGAGGGTCTGCGCGACCCGCCGGCGCTCGGCGTGGATCCGGGCGTTCTCAATCGCCAGCGCCGCCCGGCGGGCCACGTCCTCCAGCACCGCGACCTCGTCCGGGTCGTGCCGGTGCCCCTGGTGCCGGCCCACGGCCAGGGTGCCGAGCCGTTGGCCGCGGGCGATCAGCGGGACCGCGAAACCCTCCATCGGCCCGCCGAGCGGCACCTGCGACGCGCTGCGGGACGCCTCGCGCAGCCGGGCCTGGACCGAGTCCGGGCCGGTCTCCTGGAGCACCTTGTGCAGCTGGGGTAGCACCGCCTCATCGGCGTGGCTGCTCGCCGCCAGCCGCAGCCGGCCCCACTCGTCGGTGGTGTGCACCGCGCACCACTGGCCGAGCCGGGGCACCACCAGCTGCGGGATCAACGCCATCGTCAGGTCGACGTCGAGCGACTGGGCGAGCAGTTCGCTCGCCTCGGCGAGGAAGGTCAGCCAGGCCTGCCGGCGGACGTCCGTCCGGCGCAGCCGGTCGTTCTCCAGGTGCAGCGACAGCCGCTCGGCGGCGAGCACGGCGAGCGGCCGGGCGTACGCCGAGGGCGCCGCGTCCAGCTCCAGCTCCCCGGCGTACGGCCGGTGCACGGCCAGCGGCACCTGGAGCAGCTCGTTGCCGGGGCGGGGGTGGCGGCCGTACCGGGCGAGCGCCTGCGGCCCCTGCCCGTCGCCCCGGTCCAGCCGGATCACGCCGCCGGCCGCCCCCACCATCTCGGCGACCCGGCTGAGCAGGTCGGTGGCGAAGTCGGGCAGCGGGTCGTCGGCGTACGGGTCGGGGCTGGTCTGGGTCAGCTCGCTCATCGCGGCGGCGCTCGGCGCCGAGGTGGCCGGTGCCCCCTCGCCGCCAGCGGCGGAGGCCTGCGGCGGGGCGGGCGGGTCGTCCGCGTCGATGCCGTGCCGGTCCAGCCGGAACCAGACGCCCTTGCCGCTGGGCAGGTACGTCGTGCCCCAGCGGCTGGCGAAGTGGTCGACCAGCAGCAGCCCGCGCCCACGCTCGGAGACCTCGTCGATCTCCGCGGTGTCGTTGCGGACCCCCACCATCAGCTCGTCGACCGGCCCGGAGGCGAAGTCGGAGACGGTCACCGTGAGGCCGATCCGGTCGGCGACGACCTCGATGTCCAGGTCGGTGCCGGCGTGCTCCACGGCGTTGGTGGAGAGTTCGGTGGTCAGCAGCAGCGCCTCGTTGAGCAGGTCGTCCAGCTCGGCCTCGGCGAGCACCGAGCGGACCAGGGCCCGGGCGGCGGCCGGGGTACGCCGGTCTGCGGGCAGCCGTACCCGCCGGACGTGCTCGTCCTGACCCGCCTCGACCGCGGGTCCCGCCTCCGCCGACACCCTCGTATCCTCCACCGCCACCGGCCGGGTGCCAAGCCGGACGGGGCGGCCTCACCCGCCCACCGGGGTCGCCACCTCGCGTGTCGCCGCCGCACCGCGGGTCCGTGGCGTCGACACCGGCCCGGGCACAATGATGGGATGGCGGCGTGTCGGCCACGCGCCGAAGGCCCGAGGCGAGCGAGGAATGATGACAGCGAAACAGTCGGTGACCGCTGATCCGTCCGCTTCCGAGCACGACGCGCTCCTGGTCGAGCTGGCGGAGGCGTTGCGGCGGGTCCGTCATGGCGAGTTCAAGGTCCGGCTGCCCCGGCGGGCGGGCGCGGCCGGTGAGGTGGCGGACGCCTTCAACGACGTGGTGGCGCTGCAGGAGCGCCAGCATCTCGACCTGCGTCGAATCAGCCGGATCGTCGGCCGGGACGGTCGACTGACCGAGCGGCTCGACGAGGAGGGGCTGGACGGCTCCTGGGCCGAGGGGCAGCGGGCGGTCAACTCGCTCATCGACGACCTGGGCCGACCCACCACCGAGATCGCCCGGGTGATCATGGCGGTGGCCGACGGCGACCTCTCCCAGCACATGGCGCTGGAGATCGACGGTCGCCCGCTGCGCGGTGAGTTCCTGCGCATCGGCCGCACCGTCAACACGATGGTCGACCAGCTCTCGTCCTTCTCCAACGAGGTGACCCGGGTGGCCCGCGAAGTGGGCACCGAGGGCAAGCTGGGCGGCCAGGCGGACGTGCGGGGCGTCGCCGGCACCTGGAAGGACCTGACCGACTCGGTGAACACCATGGCGTCGAATCTGACGTACCAGGTGCGGTCGATCTCGCAGGTGGCCACGGCGGTGGCCAAGGGCGACCTGTCCCAGAAGATCACCGTGTCGGCCAAGGGTGAGGTGGCCGAGCTGGCGCACACCTTCAACTCGCTCACCGACACCCTGCGGCTCTTCGCCGAGCAGGTGACCCGGGTGGCCCGCGAGGTGGGCACCGAAGGCAAGCTCGGCGGCCAGGCGGAGGTGCCGAACGTCGCCGGCACCTGGAAAGACCTGACCGACAGCGTCAACTCGATGGCGTCGAACCTGACCAGCCAGGTCCGCAACATCGCCCAGGTCTCCACGGCGGTCGCCCGGGGTGACCTGAGCCAGAAGATCACGGTGGCCGCGCAGGGCGAGATCCTGGAGCTGAAGGACACCGTCAACACGATGGTGGACCAGCTCTCGTCGTTCGCGGACGAGGTGACCCGGGTGGCCCGCGAGGTGGGCATCGAGGGCAAGCTGGGCGGTCAGGCCCAGGTCCGCGGGGTCTCCGGCACCTGGCGGGACCTGACGGAGAACGTCAACCAGCTCGCCGGCAACCTGACCAGCCAGGTCCGCAACATCTCCCAGGTGTCGACGGCGGTCGCAAAGGGCGACCTGTCGCAGAAGATCACCGTGGACGCGCAGGGCGAGATCCTGGAGCTGAAGAACACCGTCAACACGATGGTGGACCAGCTCTCGTCGTTCGCGGACGAGGTGACCCGGGTGGCCCGTGAGGTGGGTACCGAGGGCAAGCTGGGCGGTCAGGCGCAGGTGAAGGGTGTCTCCGGCACTTGGCGGGACCTGACCGACAACGTGAACTCGATGGCGTCGAACCTGACGTCGCAGGTGCGCAACATCGCCTCGGTCACCACGGCGGTGGCCAAGGGGGACCTGAGCCAGAAGATCACCGTCGATGCCCGGGGCGAGATCCTGGAGCTGAAGTCGACGGTCAACACGATGGTCGACCAGCTCTCGTCGTTCGCCGACGAGGTGACCCGGGTGGCCCGTGAGGTGGGTACCGAGGGAAAGCTCGGCGGCCAGGCCCAGGTCCGCGGCGTGGCCGGCACCTGGCGCGACCTCACCGACAACGTGAACTCGATGGCCTCGAACCTGACCGCCCAGGTGCGGAACATCGCCCAGGTCTCCACCGCGGTGGCGAAGGGTGACCTGTCGCAGAAGATCACCGTGGACGCCCGGGGCGAGATCCTGGAGCTGAAGTCGACGGTCAACACGATGGTGGACCAGCTCTCGTCGTTCGCGGACGAGGTGACCCGGGTGGCCCGTGAGGTGGGTACCGAGGGCAAGCTGGGCGGTCAGGCGCAGGTGAAGGGTGTCTCCGGCACTTGGCGGGACCTGACCGACAACGTGAACTCGATGGCGTCGAACCTGACGTCGCAGGTGCGCAACATCGCCTCGGTCACCACCGCGGTGGCCAAGGGTGACCTGAGCCAGAAGATCACCGTCGACGCGCAGGGCGAGATCCTGGAGCTGAAGTCGACGGTCAACACGATGGTCGACCAGCTCTCCTCGTTCGCCGACGAGGTCACCCGGGTGGCCCGCGAGGTGGGCATCGAGGGCAAGCTGGGCGGTCAAGCGCAGGTGAAGGGTGTCTCCGGCACCTGGCGGGACCTGACGGAGAACGTCAACCAGCTCGCCTCGACCCTGACCACCCAGCTGCGGGCGATCGCCCAGGTCTCCACCTCGGTGACCCGCGGCGACCTGACCCAGCGGATCGCGGTCAAGGCGCAGGGCGAGGTCGCCGAGCTCAAGGACAACATCAACCAGATGATCGTCACCCTCCGGGAGACGACCAAGAAGAACGCCGAGCAGGGCTGGCTGGACTCCAACCTGGCCCGGATCGGCGGCCTGCTCCAGGGGCAGCGGGACCTCGGCGAGGTCTGCCGCATGATCATGATGGAGGTGACCCCGCTGGTCGACGCGCAGCTCGGCGCCTTCTTCCTGGCGGACACCTCCGAGGGCGTGATGCGGCTGCGGCTCACCGCCTCGTACGGGTACGTGGCCCGGGGTCACGACGTCACCTTCGGCCCCGGTGAGGGGCTGGTCGGGCAGGCCGCGCTGTCGCGCCGGACGATCCGGCTGAACGCGCTGCCCGACGGGCGGCTCACGCTGCGCTCCGGGCTCGCCGAGACGCCCCCGGCCGACCTTGTGGTGCTCCCCGTCCTCTTCGAGGGCGAGCAGCTCGGGGTGATCGAGTTCGCCAGCGTGGCCCGCTTCTCCGGGCTGCACCTGCAGTTCCTGGAGCGGCTGGTGCTCACTATCGGCATCGCCGTCAACACCATCCAGGCCAACCGGCGTACGGAGGAGCTGCTGGCCCAGTCGCAGCGGCTCGCCCTGGAACTTCAGGACCAGTCGGCGGAGTTGCAGCGCACCAACGCCGAGCTGGAGGACAAGGCGAAGCTGCTCTCGGAGCAGAAGGGCAACATCGAGACCAAGAACCGGGAGATCGAACTGGCCCGGCTCGGCCTGGAGGAGAAGGCCCAGCAGCTCACCCGGGCGTCGGCGTACAAGTCGGAGTTCCTGGCGAACATGAGCCACGAGCTGCGGACGCCGCTGAACTCGCTGCTGCTGCTGGCCCGCCTGCTGGCCGAGAACTCGGAGCAGAACCTCACCCGCAAGCAGATCGAGTTCGCCCGCACGATCCACAGCGCCGGCTCGGACCTGCTCTCGCTGATCGACGACATCCTGGACCTGTCCAAGATCGAGGCGGGCCGGATGGACGTCGAGCCCACCGAGATCCGGTTCGCCGAGATCCGCGGCTACGTCGAGCAGGCGTTCGCCCCGCAGGCGGAGGAGAAGGGCCTGGACTTCCAGGTACGGGTGGCCAAGGAGCTGCCGCCGGCGCTCGTCACGGACGCCCAGCGGTTGCAGCAGATCCTGCGCAACCTGCTCTCCAACGCGGTGAAGTTCACCGACAACGGCGCGGTCACCCTGCGGATCGCCCCGGCGCCGGAGAACGCCGTCTTCGACGTGCCTGCGCTGACCAATGCCCAGCAGGTGATCGCCTTCACGGTGATCGACACCGGCATCGGCATCTCCGACGACAAGCTGTCGCTCATCTTCGAGGCGTTCCAGCAGGCCGACGGCACCACCAGCCGCCGCTACGGCGGCACCGGGCTGGGGCTGTCGATCAGCCGGGACCTGGCCCGCCTGATCGGGGGCTCGATCACCGTGTCGTCCGCGCCGGGGCAGGGTTCGACCTTCACCCTCTTCGTACCCGATGTGCTGGCGCCGGATTCGGTGGTGGCGCCGCAGTTGCCGTCGCCGCAGCGCGCGGGCCTGCCGTCGTCGCTGCTGATGCCCCCGATGGAGCTGCTGCCCGCGGCGCCGGAGGCGCCGGTGACCCGGCAGCTGGACGGCGCCACGGTGCTGATCGTGGACGACGACGTGCGCAACGTCTTCGCCCTGACCAGCGCATTGGAACTGCACGGGATGACCGTGCTGTACTCGGACAACGGGGCGGACGGTGTCCGCCTGCTGGCCGAGCATCCGGAGGTGGACATCGTGCTGATGGACGCGATGATGCCCGACCAGGACGGGTACGAGACCACCCGGCAGATCCGCCGCAACCACCGCTTCGCGGACCTGCCGATCGTCTTCCTGACGGCGAAGGCGATGCCCGGCGACCGTGAGTCGGCGCTGGCGGCCGGGGGTAGTGACTACATCACCAAGCCGGTGGACCTGGACGAGCTGATCGAGCGAATGGCGTCCTGGATCAGCGGCAGCCGAGGCGAGGAGAATTCGTGACGCAGATGGCCAAGGCGCTGCTGGTGGACGACCGGCGGGAGAACCTGATGGCCCTGGAGGCCATCCTCCAGGGGCTTCCGGTGCAGTCCGTCGCCGTGGAGAGCGGCGAGGCGGCGTTGAAGCAGCTGCTGGTGGACGACTTCGCCGTCATCCTGCTGGACGCGCAGATGCCCGACATGGACGGCTTCGAGACCGCCAGCCACATCAAGCGGCGGGAGCGGACCCGGCACGTGCCGATCATCTTCCTGACCGCGGCCGACAAGGACGCCCAGCTGGCGCTGCGCGGCTACGCGGTGGGCGCAGTGGACTACCTGACCAAGCCGTTCGACCCTTGGGTGCTGCGGGCGAAGGTGTCGGTCTTCGTGGAGCTGTGGGTGAAGACCCGCCAGCTGGCCGCCCAGTCCGACGTGGTGCGGGAGCGGGACGCACAGTGGCGGGTGCTCACCGACGCGGTGGACGAGGCGACGACGCTGCTGCGGATCGGCGACGACCCGGACGCCCAGGACCGCGCGCTGGAGATCCTGGAGCAGGCCCGCTGGGGCAACACCGCCCCCTGACCCGTCAGGGGGCGGTGCGGCGGTGGTGGCCGGCGGCGGCCCGACGGGCGCGCCAGCGTTCACCCAGGGAGTCGATCTCCTCCTGGACGAAGAGGAAGAAGTCGCGCATCTCGGCGACCCGCTCGCCGCCGGGGGTCGCCGGGCCGTGCAGCGCCTCGACGCCGGCGGACGAGATGTCGATGAAGTTCTTGTAGAGGCCGGTCTTGGTCACCGTCGCCTCGTACCAGGGGTTGTCGGGCATCCGGTAGCGGTCCCGGCGGGATCCCTTCACCGGCTCGCGGACGAGCATGCCGAACTGGGTGAGGTAGCGGACCGCGCCGGAGACGGCCGCGGCGCTGACCCCGAGCCGGTCGCCGATCTCGGCGGCGGTCAACGGGTCGTCGGCGCTCATCACGGCGAAGAGCACCCGGGCGGCCATCCGGGGGAACCCGACGTCCGCGAAGGCCATCGCCATCCGCTCGACGAAGAGGTGGACCTCGTCCTCGTCGGGGGTGGGCCGGCGGTCGTCAGGCATCGGGGTGGGCTCCTCGTCTGCGGGTCGGGAAGGCGATCGTGCCTCAGCTCTCACAGTCTTCACAACTTTGTGAAACGAGTGTAGCTTCCGATACATGGAAACTCCCATCGAGGTGACCGGCCTGGTCAAGACCTTCGGCCGGACCACGGCGCTCGACGGCCTCGACCTCACCGTCCGCGCCGGCGAGGTGCACGGCTTCCTCGGCCCCAACGGCTCCGGGAAGTCGACCACCATCCGGGTGCTGCTCGGGCTGCTGCGGGCGGACGCGGGGGCCGTCCGACTGCTCGGCGGCGACCCGTGGCGGGACGCGGTCGCGCTGCACCGCCGGCTGGCGTACGTCCCCGGCGACGTCACCCTCTGGCCCCAGCTCTCCGGCGGGGAGGTGATCGACCTGCTCGGCCGGATGCGCGGTGGCCTCGACCCGAAGCGCCGGGCCGAGCTGCTGGAGTCGTTCGAACTCGACCCGCGCAAGAAGGGCCGGGCCTACTCCAAGGGCAACCGGCAGAAGGTCGGCCTGGTCGCCGCCCTCGCCTCCGACGTCGAGCTGCTCATCCTCGACGAGCCCACCTCCGGGCTCGACCCCCTCATGGAGGAGGTCTTCCAGCACTGGGTGGGCCGGGCCAAGCGGGACGGCCGGACGGTGCTGCTCTCCAGCCACATCCTCGCCGAGGTCGAGGCGCTCTGCGACCGGGTGACGATCATCCGCAACGGCCGCGACGTCGAGACCGGCACCCTGACCGAGCTGCGCCACCTGCACCGCACGGCCATCGACGCGGAGATCGCCGGCCCGGTGGACGGCCTCGCCGACCTCGCCGGCGTGCACGACCTGCGGGTGGACGGTAACCGGGTCCGCTTCGACGTGGACACCGCCGCCCTGGACGCCGCGCTGCGGCTGCTCACCCGGATCGGCGTACGCAGCCTGGTCAGCAAGCCGCCCACGCTGGAGGAGCTGTTCCTGCGGCACTACGAGAGCACCGGCGAGCGCGCCGAGGCGTCCCGATGAGCACCCTCGCCGGCACCCGCCACCTGGTCCGGTTGATGCTGCGCCGGGACCGCGTCCTGCTGCCGATCTGGGTGCTGTTGCTCGCCGTGCTGCCGATGACGTACGCGGCCAGCTACTTCGAGCTCTTCCCGTCGGCCGCCGAGCGGGCCGCGTACACCGCCGGCACCGCCCGCAACCCGTCCATCATCGCCCTGCTCGGCCCCGTGTACGGCGAGAGCGTCGGGGCGCTGACCGCCCAGCGCGGCGGGTTCCTGTCGGTGATCATCGGGCTGGCCAGCCTGCTCACCGTCATCCGGCACACCCGCACCGAGGAGGAGGCCGGTCGCCGGGAACTGCTCGGTGCCACCGTGCTCGGCCGGTACGCCGGTCTCACCGCCGCGCTGCTGGTGACGTACGCGGCCGACCTGCTGCTCGGCCTGCTGACCGCCGCCGGGCTGGTCGCCACCGGCCTGCCGGCGGGCGGCTCGCTGGCGTACGGGCTCTCGGCCGCGCTGGTGGGCATCGTCTTCGCCACCGTCGGCGGGCTCGCCGCCCAGCTCACCGAGACCGCGGGTGGCGCCCGGGGAATCGCGATCGCCGTCCTCGGGGCGGCCTTCGGGCTCCGGCTCCTCGGGGACACCGCCAGCCACGACTGGCCGAGTTGGCTCTCCCCGCTCGGCTGGGCGCCCCGCATCCGGGCGTACGAGGGGGAGCGCTGGTGGGTGCTGGCGCTGCCCGTCGCGGCGACCGTGCTGCTCGCCGCCGTCGCGTACCCGCTGTCGGTCCGCCGGGATTTGGGCGCCGGCCTGCTGCCGCTCCGGCTCGGCCCGGCCACCGCGGGTCGCGCGCTCGCCGGGCCGTTCGGGTTGGCCTGGCGCCTGCACCGGGGGCAGATCCTCTGGTGGTCGGTCGGCTTCGGCCTGCTCGGGCTGATCCTGGGCGGGGCGGCGAACGCCGCGGGCAAATCGGTCGAGGGGAACCGCGAGCTGGAGCAGATCATGGCCCGGCTGGGCGGCGCCTCGGGGCTGGCCGAGGCGTACCTCGGGGCGACGTTGAGCCTGGCCGGCCTCGCCGCGGCCGGGTACGGCATCCAGGCGGCGCTGCGGATGCGGTCGGAGGAGACCGCCGGGCGGGCCGAGCCGCTGCTGGCCACCGGGGTGCACCGGTCCGGTTGGCTCCTGTCGCACCTGGTGTTCGCCCTGCTGGGGCCGGTCGTGGTGCTCGCCGTGACCGGGTTCGCCACCGGCCTGACCTACGGGCTGAGCGTCCAGGACGTGCCGCGCGAGCTGCCCCGGATGGTCGGGGCCGCGCTGGCCCAGGTGCCCGCGGCGTGGGTGCTGGCCGGTCTCGCGGTGCTGCTCTTCGGGCTGCTGCCCCGGCTCGCACCGGTGGCCTGGGCGGTGCTGGCCGTCTGCGTGCTGCTCGGTCAGTTGGGCGCGGTGCTGGAGTTGAGCCAGTGGCTGCTGGACGTCTCCCCGTTCAGCCACACCCCGCAGGTGCTGGGCGACCACTGGACGGCCGCTCCGCTGATCATCATGGCGGCCCTGGCCCTCCTGCTGGCGCTGGCCGGCCTGACCGCCTTCCGCCGCCGCGACGTCCCGACCACCTGACCCCGCCTCCCCGCTGCGGGGGGTGGGTCAGGAGGCGGTTTCGTTGCGGATCATCAGGGCGGAGCGGAGGCCGGTGATGTCCAGGACGCGGAGCAGGAAGTCGCCGACGTTGCTGAGCACCAGCAGGCTCCGCGCGTGGCTGGCCTTGCGGCTGAGCACCACCAGGGTGCCCAGGCCCTGGGAGTCGCAGAAGCTGACCCCACCCATGTCGAGCACGATGCGGGGCGGGGGATCGGCGAGCACTTCATTCACGACGGTCGACAGCTGGGCGGCGGTGAGCATGTCGATCTCACCGGCCAGGCGAAGCACGACCTCGTCGCCTGTCCGGTGTAGCGTGATGGACAGTTCGGCACGATCCACCGCGTCAGCCTATCGCGATCTCGACGGCCCGGCCCGGTGAGACGTCAGCCGCCCTCCCGCCCGCGCACGGCGTGAGTCTGGTAACCCCGCCCCGGGGTGGCTGCGGATCAACGCCCCGGCGCTGACACAATGGCGGCATCGTGACCGATACCTTTTCCGCCGGATCCGGCCGTTACCCGGCCGACGCGCCGGCCTCCGAGGCCCTGTTCGACCGCGCCAAGGCAATCGTGCCGGGCGGGGTGAACTCCCCCGTGCGCGCCTTCCGCGCCGTCGGCGGCACCCCCCGCTTCATGGTCCGGGGGGAGGGTCCCTGGCTCTACGACGCCGACGGCCGGCGCTACGTCGACCTGGTCTGCTCCTGGGGCCCGCTGATCCTCGGCCACGCCCACCCCGAGGTGGTCGAGGCCATCCGGGACGCCGCCGGGCGCGGCACCAGCTTCGGCACCCCCACCCCGGGTGAGGTGGAGCTGGCCGCCGAGATCGTCGACCGGACCCCGGTCGAGCAGGTGCGCCTGGTCAACTCGGGCACCGAGGCGACCATGTCGGCGATCCGGCTGGCCCGCGGCTTCACCGGTCGGCCGAAGATCATCAAGTTCTCCGGCTGCTACCACGGCCACTCCGACGCGCTGCTCGCCGCCGCCGGCTCCGGCGTGGCGACGCTCGGCCTGCCCGACTCGCCCGGGGTGACCGGCGCGGCGGCGGGCGACACCATCGTGCTGCCGTACAACGACATCACCGCGGTCGAGGCGGCCTTCGCCGCCGAGGGGCCGCACATCGCCGCGGTCATCACCGAGGCCGCCGCCGGCAACATGGGCGTGGTCGCCCCGCGCGACGGCTTCAACCAGCAGCTCGCGGCCATCGCGCACGCGCACGGCGCGCTGCTCATCGTCGACGAGGTGATGACCGGGTTCCGGGTCTCCCGCGCCGGCTGGCACGGCCTCGACCCGTCCGACGCCGACCTCTGGACGTACGGCAAGGTCATGGGCGGTGGGCTGCCCGCCGCCGCGTTCGGCGGGCGCACGGAGATCATGGAAAAGCTGGCCCCGGCCGGCCCGGTCTACCAAGCCGGCACGCTCTCCGGCAATCCGCTGGCCTGCGCCGCCGGCCTGGCCACCCTCCGGCTCGCCGACGACGCGCTCTACCGCAGGCTCGACGAGACGGCCGCCGTCGTGGGCAAGCTGGCCGCCGACGCGCTGGCCGCCGCCGGGGTTCCGCACCGCCTGTCGTACGCGGGCAGCATGTTCTCGATCTTCTTCACCGACGCCGACGTGGTCGACTACGACAGCGCCCGCGCCCAGCAGGTGCCCGCGTTTAAGGCGTTCTTCCACGCGATGCTCGCCGCCGGCGTCTACCTGCCGCCGAGCGCGTTCGAGTCGTGGTTCGTGTCGGCGGCGATCGACGACGCCGCGCTGGAAAAGATCTCCGCCGCGCTTCCGACGGCGGCGAACGCGGCGGCTGCGGCCGCGGGGGGTGGGGCGTGAGCAAGACGGTGGTCCACGTGCTGCGGCACGGCGAGGTCTACAACCCGGATCAGATCCTCTACGGGCGGCTGCCCGGTTTCCGCCTCTCCGAGCTGGGCGTCCAGATGGCCAAGGCGGCCGCCCAGGCGGTCGCCGAGCGGGAGGTCGTGCACGTGGTGGCGAGCCCGCTGGAACGCGCCCAGCAGACCGCCGAGCCGATCGCCGCCCAGTTCGGGCTCCCGGTCGGGGTGGACGAGCGGCTGATCGAGAGCGCCAACTGGTTCGAGGGCAAGAAGGTCTCCCCGGGTGACGGCTCGTTCCGCGACCCGCGCAACTGGTGGGTGCTGCGCGACCCGGTGACCCCGTCCTGGGGTGAGGCATACGTGGCCATCGCCGAGCGGATGTTCGCCGCGGTGCACGCCGCCCGGGTCGCCGCCGAGGGGCGCGAGGCGGTGCTCGTCTCCCACCAGCTGCCCATCTGGACGCTGCGCCGGTACGTCGAGCGCAAGCGGCTCTGGCACGACCCGCGCCGCCGCCAGTGCGGGCTGGCCAGCCTCACCTCCTTCCACTTCGACGGCGCGAAGGTGACCGGGATCGGCTACTCCGAGCCGGCCGCGCACTTGATCAACATCTCGCCGACCGCTCGGACGGCCAAGGGGGCCTGATGCTCACCCGGAGGCCGGTCGCCGCCCTGCTCGCCGTCGTCGCCGCCGCGACGGCGCTGGTCGGCTGCTCCTCCGGCAGCGAGGAGAGCCGCTGCGCCAACAACGCCGGCATCATCGAGTGCGCGCCGGACCAGCGGTCGAAGACCCCGAAGGTGAGCGGCGAGCTGCTCACCGGTGGCAGCTACGACATCTCCCAGGCCCGCGGCCAGGTCGTCGTGGTCAACTTCTGGGGCTCCTGGTGCGCGCCGTGCCGGGCCGAGGCCGACGACCTGGAGGCCACCTACCAGGCCACCAAGGGCTCGGGCGTGACGTTCCTCGGCATCAACGTGCAGGACCAGCGGGACAAGGCGAAGGCGTTCGAGGAGGGCCGGGTGAGCTACCCGAGCCTCTTCGACCCGGCCAGCCGGCTGGCGCTCGCCTTCGACATCCCGCCGAACACCACCCCCGCCACCGTCGTGCTGGACCGGGAGGGCCGGATCGCCACGGTGATCCGGGCCGCCGTCAAGCAGGACGGCCTGCAACCGCTCGTCGAGAAGGTCGCCGCCGAGCAGCCGGGCACCGGATCCCGCTGATGGGCGAGACCTTCCGCCAGCTCGCCGAGTCCGGCCCGCTGCTGCTGGCCATCGGCGCGGCGGCGCTCGCCGGGCTGGTCAGCTTCCTCTCCCCGTGCGTGCTGCCGCTGATGCCGGGCTACCTGTCGTACGTGACCGGGCTGGCCGGCGCGGACCTGGAGGGCCGGGCCCGGGCCGAGGCGCCCTCTGCCGCGGGCGACGGTGCCGCCGGCGGCGGGGTGGCCGTCGCCACCGCCGCGCCCGCCCGAGCGGCCGCCGCGGTCAAGGGCCGGGTGCTCGCCGGGACGCTGCTCTTCATCGCCGGGTTCACCGTCGTCTTCACCGCCACCGCGATCCTCTTCGCCAGCTTCGGCCGGGTCTTCTTCGACCACGAGCGGACCCTGGAGATCGTCATCGGGTCGCTGGTCGTGCTGCTCGGGCTCAGCTACCTGGGCGTGGTGCCGGGCATGCAGCGGGAGTTCCGGATCAACCGGCTGCCCGCCGCGGGGCTGCTCGGCGCGCCGGTCCTCGGCGCGGTCTTCGCGTTGAGCTGGCTGCCCTGCACCGGCCCGACCCTCGGCGCGGTGCTCGGGATGGCCACCGCGGCCGGCAAGACCGACCGGGCCGTGGTGCTGGCGGTGGCGTACTGCCTCGGGCTGGGGGTACCGTTCGTCGCCTTCGGGCTGGGCTTCCACCGCCTGCTCGGGGTCTTCCGCGCGGTGCGACGCAACAGCCGCTGGGTCACCCGGATCGGCGGCGCCCTGCTGATCCTGATCGGCCTGGCGCTGGTCACCGGTGGGTGGCAGAACTTCGTGATCTGGTTGCAGTCGACCGTGGGTGTGGGCGAGGTGAGCATCTGATGACGACCGTGGACGACCGGCCGGCGAGCCCGCCCGCCGAGGCGCCCCGCCGGCCCAACCCGGTGCTGGCCCTGCTGCGCAACTCGTGGCGACAGCTGACCAGCATGCGTACCGCGCTGGTGCTGCTCTTCCTGCTCGCGGTCGCCGCCATCCCCGGCTCGGTGCTGCCGCAGCGCGGGGTGAACCCGGAGAACGTGAACCAGTACTTCGTCGACCATCCCGACCTGGCCCCGAAGCTGGACCGGATCGGCGCCTTCGAGGTCTTCGGCTCGGTCTGGTTCTCCGCGATCTACCTGCTGCTCTTCACCTCGCTGGTCGGCTGCATCATCCCCCGGCTCCGGGACCACGTGCGGGCGCTGCGGTCCCGGCCGCCGGCCGCGCCGAAGCGGATGGAGCGGCTGCCGCAGCACGCGGTGCTGGAGTCGCCGGCCGCCGCCGACCCGGCGGCGATCGCCGCGGTGCTGCGCGCCCGCCGGTGGCGGGTCGAGGTCCGCGGCAACGAGGTCTCCGCCGAGAAGGGGTACCTCAAGGAGACCGGCAACCTGCTCTTCCACACCTCGCTGATCGCCGTGCTGATCGGGGTCATGCTCGGCTCCTGGTACGGCTGGCACGGCAACCGCCTGCTGGTGGCCGGCGAGGAGAACGCCTTCTGCAACACCCGGCAGCAGTACGCCGAGGCGACCCTCGGTCCCCGGCTGGACAGCGCCGACCTGCCGCCGTTCTGCCTCACCCTGGACCGGTTCGAGGCGGAGTACTTCCCGTCCGGGCAGCCCTCGCGCTTCTGGGCCACCGTGACCGTGGACGAGCAGGACGGCGCGACCCGGCAGGCCGGCTTCTCGGTCAACTCGCCGCTGCGCCTCGGCTCGGCCAACGTCTACCTGCTCGGCCACGGGTACGCCCCGATCCTGAAGTACACCGACCGGTACGGCCGCAGCCAGACCAGCACAGTGCCCTTCCTGACCACCGGGGACGCCAACGTCACCGAGGAGGGCGTGGCGACCTTCCCCGACGCGAACGTCGACCCGAAGACCGGCAAGCGCGCACCGGACCAGCAGGTGGCCTTCGACGCGATCTACATGCCGACGGCCCCGGACAGCCCACCGTTCAACCGCTCGGTCTGGCCGGAGGAGCGGAACCCGGCGGTACAGCTGATCGCCTACCGGGGCAACCTCGGGTTGGACGCCGGCATCCCCGGCTCGGTCTACGAGCTCGATCAGCGGCAGGTCACCAACGGCAAGCTCAAGCAGGTCGGCAACACGAAGCTGGGCCTCGGCGAGAAATGGACCCTGGACGACGGCAGCACGCTGGAGTTCCTCGGCACGAAGCCGTACGTCACGCTGTCGGTGCGGCACGACCCCGGCCAGACGCTGATGCTCGTTGCCTGCGTGGTGCTGCTGGCCGGCCTGATGGGTTCGCTCTTCGCCCGCCGGCGGCGGGTCTGGTTCCGGGTGACGCCCCCCGACAGTGGATCTCCGACGAGCGGTAGTAGCTTGGTGGAGGCCGGTGGGCTGCCGCGCACCGAGCATCCAGGGTTCGCCGACGAGTTCGCCCAGGTGGTCGCCGCGGTCAGCGACGGCGGGCGGGCCGACCGGCGGGCGCGAGAGGGAGTCGAGTGATGTCCGCAGTCTCCGACCAGCTGGTCACCTTCGCGATCCTGGCGTACCTGGTCGCGATGATCAGCCACGCCGTCGAGTACGCCCTCGGCAACGTCCGCGCCGTGTCGGCCGCCGCGCCGGCCCGCGAGCTGGTGGGTGCGGGCGTCGGGGCCGTGGGCGGCGCCGGTGGCGTCGAGGCTTCCGCCGGCCCGGCCCCGGTCGAGACCCGGCGCAGCCGGTCGGCGGAGCGGGCCCGGCTGGCCGGGCTGATCGCCACCGGGGTCACCGCGCTGGCTGCCGCGCTGCACCTGGGCGCGCTGGTCACCCGGGGCATCGCCGCCGAGCGGATGCCCTGGGGCAACATGTACGAGTTCGTGCTCACCGTCACCTTCATCGGGACGGCGGCCTGGCTGGCGGTGCTCTGGAAGCGCCCCGCGCTGCGCCGGCTCGGGCTCTTTCTGACCCTGGTCATGGTGCTGCTGCTGGCCTTCGCCGAGCTGAAGCTCTACGTGCAGGTGGTGCCGCTGATGCCGGCACTCCAGTCGTACTGGTTCGTCATCCACGTCTCGACGATCGTCTTCGCCTCCGGCATCTTCCTGCTGGGCGTGGTGCCGGCCACCGCGTTCCTGCTGCGCAACGGGTACGAGGCCGGCAAGCGGAGCTTCCCGTACACGCTGGCCCGGCGGCTGCCCGCGGCGGCCGGCCTGGAGCGGCTGACCTTCGCGCTGCACGCCTTCGCCTTCCCGATCTTCACCTTCGCGGTGATCGCCGGGGCGATCTGGGCCGAGGCGGCCTGGGGTCGGGCGTGGGGCTGGGACCCGAAGGAGACCTGGGCGTTCATCTCCTGGGTGGTCTACGCCGGCTACCTGCACGCCCGGGCGACGCCGAGCGTGAAGCGCAACGTGGCCACCTGGATCGCGGTGCTCGGCTTCCTGACCATGCTGATGAACCTGTTCGGGGTCAACTTCTTCTTCACCGGCCTGCACTCGTACGCCGGGGTCAGCTAACCGGCCCCGGCCGTCCGGGTCGCCCGACACGTACGCGTCGTCCATCCCGCCATTCTCGCCCGTCGGCGCGGTCAGGCGCCGAACCAGCCGGGGACGTCGAGGCGGAAGAGGTCGGCCGCGGTGACCCGGCGCAGATCGTCCTCCATCGCGTCGACCCGGTCCGCGCCCAGCGTGGCCGCCCAGCGGTCGCGCAGCGCGTCGAAGACGACCGCCGAGCGGCGCAGCCCGTCCAGGCCCCGCCCGGTCATCCGGACCAGCTTGCGGCGGGCATCGGCGGGGTCGTCGACGCGTTCCAGGTAGCCGAGGGCGACCAGCCGGTCGACGGTCTTGCCCGCCGCCTGCTTGGAGACGCCGAGCCGCTGGCCCAGCTCGGAGGCGGTGGTGCCGTCGACACCGACGGCCTGGAGAACGAAGCCGTGCAGCGGCCGCAGGTCGGGGTGGCCCTGCCGGGCCAGTTCGGCGTGCAGCTCGTCGATGAGCGTCCGGAAACCGGCGAGCAGCAGCAGGGGCAGCACGAAGCCCGGGCGGTCAGACGTTGTCATCTTCGACAACCTCGTTTACTGTCTGGTCAACCACGTTGACCATCTTAACCGAGGGGTAACGCCATGTCCCGACCGGTCTTCACCACCCACACCCACGACACCGCCCCCGACGCCGCCCGGCCGACCATGAGCGGGGTGCAGCGCAAGCTCGGCCACCTGCCCGCCGCCGTCGCCCTGATGGCCGAGTCCCCCGAACTGCTCAAGGGCTTCCTCACCGCCAACGCCACCTTCGAGGCCACCGACCTCGACCCGATCGAGCGGGAGGTGGTCGTGCTGACCGTGGCCACCCGCAACGAGTGCCACCTCTGCGTCGCCATGCACACCGCGACCCTGCACCGGCACGGCGCGGCCCCGGAGCTGGTCGCCGCCCTGCGGGCCGGCACCGGGCTGCCGGACCCCCGGCTGGAGGCGCTGCGCCGGTTCACCGCCGCCGTGCTGGACCACCGGGGCGCGGTGCCGGACGAGGAGTTGGGCGCGTTCCTCGACGCCGGCTTCCGCCCCCGGCACGCCCTCGACGTGGTGCTCGGCGTCGGGACGTACACGATCTCCACCTTCGCCAACCGGCTCACCGCAGCGCCGCTCGACCCGCCCCTGGCCGCGCACGCCTGGGAGCCGGCGGCCTGACCGGTCAGCCGCGCAGGAACCGCAGCAGCAGGTCGAGGAGTTCGTCCGGTCGTTCCTCGAAGAGCCAGTGGCCGCACTCCTCGACCACCTCACCGGTGACCGTGGTGGCGTACCCGCGGACCTGCTCGGCCACCCGCTCGCCGAGGCTGGCCCGGGCGCCCACGGCGAGCACCGGCATCGGCAGCTTCGTCGACCGGTACGCCGCGTTGTCCGCGACGTCCTGCCCGAACGCCCGGAAGTACTCGAAGCTGGCCCGCAGGTGGTCCGGTCTACGCAGGTGGCGGGCGTACTCCTCGACGTCGGAGGGGTCGATGCTGCCCTTGTTCACCATGATCGAGTCGGTGAACCGGTCCACCCAGAGCGTCTCCCGGCCGGTGACCAACTGCTCCGGCAGCCCGTTGACGACGTTGAAGAAGCCGAAGTTCCACACCGCCGGGCCGGCGGCCGTCAGGGCCGGGATCGAGTAGATGCTCTCGTCGGGGATGGGCGCCTCGGTGAGCACCAGCCGGGACACCACGTCCGGGTGGGCGGCGGCGTAGGCGTACGCGACCATCGTTCCCACGTCGTGGCCCACCAGCCGGACGTCGTCGGCCAGGCCGAGGCCGGTGAGCAGCCCGTGCAGGTCCGCCGCCAGGGTCTTCTTGTCGTACCCGCCGGGCGGGGCGTCGCTGTCGCCGAAGCCGCGCAGGTCCGGCGCCACCACCTCGTACGAGCGCCCCAGCTCGGGCAGCACGTGCCGCCACATGTGCCAGCACTGCGGATAGCCGTGCAGCAGCACCAGGGTCGGCCCACTGCCACCCCGGACATGGTTGATCGCCACGTCCCCGACCTGGACCCGCTGCTCGGTGAAGCCCGCCGGCACCCGCGCGCCACCCATCAACCGCCCCTTCCGCCGCCGCAGTCGCCGGGGACTACCCCGTCGGTCCCGGCCCATGCCGCCGCACCGGCACCGGTGCGGGACGTGGGGCGGCCCACACCGGCCACGACCACCCGGCATGGTTGGACCGTCCTGCCATGCGGGAGACTGGCAGCCATGGCGGCTCGTGGCTTCCCGTACACCGATCTCAAGGACTTCCTCGCGGCGCTGGAGCGCGCGGGCGAGCTGCGGCGGGTGAGCGTCCCGGTCGACCCCACGCTGGAGATCAGCGAGGTGGTCACCCGGACCGTCCGCGCGGGCGGCCCGGCGTTGCTCTTCGAGCACCCGACCCGGGGCGAGATGCCGGTGGCGATCAACCTGTTCGGCACCGAGAAGCGGATGGCGATGGCGCTCGGCGTCGACTCGCTCGACGAGATCGGCGACCGGATCGGCGCGCTGATCAAGCCGGAGCTGCCGGTCGGCTGGTCCGGCATCCGCGAGGGCCTGGGCAAGGTCATGCAGCTCAAGTCGGTGCCGCCGCGCAAGGTGAAGACCGCCCCCTGCCAGCAGGTCGTCTACCGCGGCGACGACGTCGACCTGAACAAGCTGCCCGGCCTGCAGGTCTGGCCCGGCGACGGCGGGATCTTCCACAACTACGGGCTGACCCACACCAAGCACCCCGAGACCGGCAAGCGCAACCTCGGCCTCTACCGGCTCCAGCAGCACGGCCGCAACACCCTCGGCATGCACTGGCAGATCCACAAGGACTCCACCGCCCACCACGCGGTCGCCGAGCGACTCGGCCAGCGACTGCCCGTCGCGGTCGCGATCGGCTGCGACCCGGTCGTCTCGTACGCCGCCAGTGCGCCGCTCCCCGGCGACATCGACGAGTACCTTTTCGCCGGCTTCCTGCGCGGCGAGCGGGTCGAGATGGTCGACTGCCTCACCGTCCCGCTCCAGGTCCCGGCGCACGCCCAGATCGTGCTCGAGGGCTACCTGGAGCCCGGCGAGCGGCTGCCCGAGGGCCCGTTCGGCGACCACACTGGCTTCTACACCCCGGTCGAGCCGTTCCCGGTGCTGCACATCGAGGCGATGACCATGCAGCGCAACCCGGTCTACCACTCGATCGTCACCTCCAAGCCGCCGCAGGAGGACCACGGCCTCGGCAAAGCCACCGAGCGAATCTTCCAGCCGCTGCTCAAGCTGCTGATCCCGGACATCGTCGACTACGACCTGCCGGCCGCCGGGGTCTTCCACAACTGCGCGATCGTCTCGATCCGCAAGCGCTACCCCAAGCACGCCCAGAAGGTGATGAACGCGATCTGGGGCGCCCACCTGATGTCGCTGACCAAGCTGATCGTGATCGTCGACGAGGACTGCGACGTGCACGACTACAACGAGGTCGCCTTCCGGGCCTTCGGCAACGTCGACTACGCCCGCGACCTGCTCCTCACCGAGGGGCCGGTGGACCACCTCGACCACGCCTCCTACCAGCAGTTCTGGGGCGGCAAGGTCGGCGTCGACGCCACCCGCAAGCTGCCCACCGAGGGCTACACCCGGGGCTGGCCCGAGGAGATGACCATGTCGCCGGAGGTTGCCTCCCTGGTCGACAAGCGCTGGAAGGAGTACGGGATCTGATGGCCGTCACCGAGGCCCCGGTCGAACACCCGGGACGGGTCAAGTCCTTCCTCAAGCTGGTCACGATCGAGCACTCGGTCTTCGCGCTGCCGTTCGCGTACCTGTCGGCGCTGACCGCGATGCAGGTCGACGGCGGGCACGTCCGCTGGCTCGACCTGCTGCTGATCACCGTGGCGATGGTCGGGGCGCGGACGTTCGCGATGGCCGCCAACCGCATCCTCGACCGGCGGATCGACGCGCGGAACCCGCGTACCGCGAACCGGGAACTGGTCACCGGGGCGGTGAGCCTCCGCACGGCCTGGACCGGCGCGGCCGTCGCCCTGGTGGTCTTCCTCGCCGCGGCGGCCCTGCTCAACCCGCTCTGCCTGGTGCTCGCCCCGCTCGCCGTGGTGCCGCTGGTCGTCTACCCGTACGGCAAGAGGTTCACCGACTGGCCGCACGCCATCCTGGCGATCGCCCAGGCGGTCGGGCCGGTCGGCGCCTGGCTCGCGGTCACCGGCACCCTGGACGGCTCCTGGCCGGCCTGGCTGCTCGGCGCGGCCGTCGGCCTCTGGATCGGCGGCTTCGACCTGATCTACGCCTGCCAGGACGCCGACGTGGACCGGGAGATCGGCGTGCACAGCGTCCCCGCGCGCTACGGGCTGCGCTTCGCGCTGCACGCCTCCACCGTCGCGCACGTGGTCACCTTCGGCCTCTTCCTCTGGTTCGGCGCGCTGGTCGGCTTCGGCTGGCTCTGGTGGATCGGGCTGGCGCTCACCGCGGTCGCCTTCGGCTACCAGCACCTGGTGGTCAGCCCCGCCGACCTGAGCAAGGTCAACCGGGCCTTCTTCACCGCCAACGGCTTCGTCGGCATCGCGCTCTTCGTCTTCGCCCTGCTCGACCTGGTGATCCGCCTCCACCTCCGCCCCTGACCCGGCCGGGTCGACCGCACCTGACCCGTCAAGTCAGGTGCGGTCCGGGACGGGATAGCGGGCGCTCTCCAGGGTCCAGTCGAGGGTGCCGCGGACGGCGCCGGCGACCCCGTCGAGGTGGCTGTTGACCGCCTCGTCCAGCGCCGGGCCGAACGACGGCACCGCCGCGCGCAGCACCACGAAGCGCCGCATCGACTCCCGCCAGCGCTCGGCGACCAGCTCCACCGCCCGCTCCAGCGGCACGCCCCGCTCCGCCGCCGTGGCCAGCACCAGGTTGTGGCCGCCCGAGGTGAGCCGGTCGCGCTCCAGCGAGGCGATGTCGTTGTACCAGGAGAGCAGGTCGTTGCCGAGCTCGCCGAGCCGGCGCAGCAGCGGGTGGTGGTAGACCGGGTCGGGCAGCACCCGGTCGGTGGCGAACTCGATCAGCGGGTACGACACGTACGCCGCCGAAGTGGCGCGGCGCAGCTCCACGTACTCGGCCACCCGGGGCGCCCGCCCGGCCTCCTTGGCGGCCGCCTCCCGCCAGGTCCCGTCGAGGTGGTGGCCGACCGCGTCGGCGAAGCGCAGCCGCCAGCGGGCCGGCATCCGCCGCCGGGGCACCCGCCACGCCTCGACCAGCAGCCGGCGAAGCGGGCCGCTGAAGCCGGGATGCCGGCGCCGGGGGCCGTCGTGCAGCAGGCCCAGCGTGCCGGCGCGCAGCGCGAGGATCTGCTCCGGCGTCAGCCGGTCAGGGCCGTCGCAGGCGTCGTCGACGAGGAAGAACCAGGTGAACAGGGTGGCCAGGGTACGCAGGTCCGGCTCGCTGGCGTCCGGGTGGAGACGGCCCGCGTACCGGGCGAAGCCGGCCCGGTCCAGCCGGTCCAGCGCCTGCGCGTCCAGCGGCAGGCCGAGCCGGGGGAGGCGGTCCAGCAGCCACTCCTGTACGCCGTCGGCGTGTGGGGAGAACCGGGAAGGGATGGGACAGTCGGACCGTAACGACCAGAGGACCTTGTCGATCATGCCCGATCCCTCCCGCGGCGCGGATCGCCGACGGCAGCATGTCAGGTCGGTGGAAATCCCGCCGCCCGGAGGGACGGCCGGTGCCGACCGCGACACCGGGGGTGGTCGTCCGGGCTCCGCGGTGACCAGGCAGGCTGGACGGCATGCGCGAACCATGGGTGGTCGGGATCTCCGGGGCGTCCGGCACGCCGTACGCGGCGGCGGTAGTCCGGGGACTGCTCGACGCCGGCGAGCCGGTGGACCTGATCGTCTCCCGGGCCGCCCGGCTGACCGTCCTCGACGAGACCGGACGCCCCTTCCGGGACGCCCACTGGGCCGAGGACCTGGCCGCCTGGCTGGGCCGGGACCTCGGCGACGCGGACGTGCGGCACTGGCCGGCCGGTGACCTCGCCGCCGGCCCGAGCAGCGGCTCCTACCGGGCACGCGGGATGGCGGTGGTCCCGGCCAGCACGGCGGCCTGCGCCGGCATCGCCATCGGCCTCTCCAAGGACCTGCTGCAGCGGGCCGCTGAGGTCAACCTCAAGGAGCGCCGGCCGGTGGTGCTGGTGCCCCGGGAGACCCCGGTGACCCGCAGCCACCTGGAACACCTGATCGCGCTGCACGACGCCGGCGCGGTGGTGCTGCCGGCCAGTCCCGGCTTCTACGGCGCGGGGGCGTCCGCCACCGCCCAGCAGCTGGTCGACTTCGTGGCCGGCAAGGTGCTCGACGCGCTCGGCGTGCCGCACACGCTCTTCCGGCGGTGGTCCGGGCAGCTCGCCGCGGACCGCTCCTGACCGGCGCCGCGCGGCGGAGGTTCAGTTCAGACGGAAGCGGACCGGTCCCTGCGGCCGGTCCGCGCTCCGATCTCGCACCATTCAGTACATCCCGGCGTTGGCCGGCCCCGGTCCGGTCGAGGCGGCGGGGCCCACGTTGCGTGGCTTGCCCATCTCTTCCGCCTCGTCCAGCATGCCCTCCCCTTCCAGCAGGGCCCGCACCTCGGATTCCCGAAACCGGCGATGCCCGCCTGGAGTCCGGATGCTGCCTATCCGGCCGGCCGCCGCCCAACGCGTCACAGTCTTCGGGTCCACCCGAAACAGCGCGGCGACCTCACCCGGTGTCAGCAGGCGATCTCCAGTGTCCACAGCCCCCTCCTCGCGTCGACGAAGCCCCCGGCTGAACACACTGCCCCCGGCCGGTGCGAGCCCAGAGCCGTCATGAGGGACGTATGGCAATTACAGCACCAGCGACCTGGCCTGTCCGCCAAACGCGAAAAACGCACTGAGTGGGAAGTTAGGAAATATTACCCGGGTCCGACCTCCATCACACCGAGTCCGCAAATAGTTACGTGTTGTCATGTTCAACGGATGCCGGGCATCGGGCGTTACGCCCGGGGAGCTAAGGTCACACTCCGTGGACGCCATCGACCTGAGCCTCGTGGACCTGCTGCGCGGCAACGCCCGCCTGTCGTACGCGGAGCTGGCCCGGCAGGTCGGCCTCTCCGCGCCGGCCGTGCACGAGCGGGTCGGCAAGCTGGAGTCCAGCGGGGTCATCCGGGCGTACCGGGCCGAGGTGGAGCCCGAGGCGATCGGCCTCGGTGTGACCGCCCTGATCGGCATCGTCGAGGACTCCAACGCCGACACCGACGACGTGCTCGAGGCGTTCCGGCAGATGGCCGAGATCGAGTCCTGCTACTTCATGGCCGGCGTGGAGTCGTTCCTGCTCAAAGCGCGGGTCGGCACGATCGCCGAGCTGGAGCAGCTGATCAACCGGCTGAACCGCACCCCCGGCGTCGCCTCCACCCGCACCGGCATCGCCCTGTCGACCAAGTGGGAGAACCGCCCCCAGCCGCTCGCCCCGCCCGCCCCCTGACCCGCGCGCCCCTGGTGCTGCCGGGCCGGTGGCGATAGGTTGCGCCGATGACGACGCCCGCGCCCCGAGCCGCCGTGGTGACCGGGGCGGCCGGCGGCCTCGGCCGGGCGATCGCCGCCGCGCTGCACGCCGACGGCTGGGCCGTACTCCTCACCGACCTGGACGCCGGCGCGGCCGCGGCGGCCGCCGCGCCGCTGGGCGGCTGGTCGAGGGCCTTGGACGTACGGGACGAGGAGGCCTGCGCCGAGGTCGCCGCCGAGGCGGCCGGCCGGGGCGGGCTCGGCCTCTGGGTCAACAACGCCGGCCTGCTGGTCACCGGCCCGTCCTGGACGCACGACGCGGCCACCCGACGGCGGCTGACCGAGGTCAACACCCTCGGCGCGATGAACGGCACGCTGGCCGCCCTGGCCGTGATGCGCGGCGAGCGGCGCGGGCACGTGCTCAACGTCGTCTCCCTCGCCGGGCTGATCGCCGCGCCCGGCGAGACCGTCTACGCGGCCAGCAAGCACGCGCTGCTCGCGTTCAGCCTCGGCACCCTGCACGACCTGCGGATGGCCGGGCTCCGGGACGTACACGTGTCGTGCCTGTGCCCCGACGGGATCTGGACGCCGATGCTGCACGACCGGCTGGACGACCCCGGCGCGCTGGCCTCCTTCACCGGGACGATGCTGACCCCGGAGCGGGTCGCGGCGCGGGCCGCGCGGCTGGCCCGCCACCCCCGCCCGGTGGTCAGCCTGCCGCGCTGGCGCGGCGCCCAGGTTCGGCTCCTGGACGCGCTGCCCCGGCTGGCGCTCGCGCTGACCCCGGTGGTCCGGGCCGCCGGCCGGGCCGGCCAGCGCCGACAGCGGCGCCGGGTCGGGCCGGACCCGAGCTGAGCTCGCTTGTAACGTTGCCGGCGTGACTCATCTGGACCGGTGCGACGAGGCCTGCCGAGCGTGGGTGACCGAGGCGATCGCCGCCGTGGAGGCCGACGCCAACCGGTCCGCCGACACCCACCTGCTGCCCTTCCCGCTGCCCCGGCAGTGGGGGATCGACCTCTACCTCAAGGACGAGTCGGTGCACCCCACCGGGTCGCTGAAGCACCGGCTGGCCCGCTCGCTCTTCCTCTACGGGCTCTGCAACGGTTGGATCGGGCCGTCCAGCACGGTGATCGAGGCGTCCTCCGGATCCACCGCGGTCTCCGAGGCGTACTTCGCCCGCATGCTCGGGCTGCCGTTCATCGCGGTGATGCCCGCCTCGACCTCACCCGAGAAGATCGCCCAGATCGAGTTCCACGGCGGCCGCTGCCACCTGGTGGCCGACCCGGCCAAGGTGGTGATCGAGGCGCGCTGGCTCGCCGAGGACACCGGCGGGCACTTCATGGACCAGTTCACCTACGCCGAGCGGGCCACCGACTGGCGGGGCAACAACAACATCGCCGAGTCGATCTACGCCCAGCTCTCCCTGGAACGGCACCCGATCCCGGCCTGGGTCGTGGTGGGCGCCGGCACCGGCGGCACCAGCGCCACCATCGGCCGCTACCTCCGCTACCGCCGGTTGTCCACCAAGCTCTGCGTGGTCGACCCGGAGAACTCCGCCTTCTACCCGGCCTGGCAGGCCGCCGACTGGTCGGTCTGCACCGGCCGGGGCTCCCGGATCGAGGGGATCGGCCGGCCCAGCGTCGAGGCGTCCTTCCTGCCCTCGGTGGTGGACCGGATGGCCGCCGTCCCGGACGCCGCCTCACTGGCCGCCATGCGGGCCGGCTCGGCGGTGCTCGGCCGCCGGGTGGGCGGCTCCACCGGCACCAACCTGTGGGGCGCCTTCGGGCTGATCGCCGAGATGCTCGCCGCCGGGCGCACCGGCTCGGTGGTCACCCTGATCTGCGACGCCGGCGACCGGTACGCCGACACCTACTACGCCGACGACTGGGTGACCGGGCAGGGCCTCGACCTCGCCCCGCACCTGGCCACCATCGAACGCTTCCTCACCACCGGCGCCTGGCCGGCCTGAGCCCGGTGGCGCCCGGCGGCCGGCCGGACGGACCGCCTCAGCCGTCGACCCGCTCGGCCAGGCCCGGGTAGCGCCGCACCAGGCCGTCGGCGTCCAACTCCAGGTCGGCCCGGAAGGTGTCGCTGACGAACCGGACCCGGCCCGGCCCGAGCGGCGTGTAGACCTGCTCGGCGGCGACCACCTCCAGGCTCGGCACCAGCACCCACGCCACGGTGACCGTCCGCGGCAGGTCCGGCGTCGCGCCGGCCAGCCCGAGCCGCCGCACCGGCAGGCTGTTGAAGAGCGGGGAGCCGCCGAGGTCCACGTCGAGGGCGTCGTACAGCCGGTCCGGGTCCTCGGCGCCCGGCAGGCCCGCCGGTGGGCGCCCGGCAGCCCGCAGCGCCGCGTCCAGGTCGCCCTGCTCGCCGGCCCGCACCCGCCAGCCGTCGCCGCCGCGCTCCAGCCGGACGTGCCGGGACCAGCCGGCTCCCTCGATCTCCACCTGCAGCGAGCCGGTGGCCCCGTCCGCGCCAGCGGCGAGCCGGTAGCGGCAGGTGTAGGCGATCGGGTCCACCGCCACCTGGGTGCCCCGGGCGCTGAACGTCGGGCCGTCGTCCAGCACCACGTGCTCGGCGCCGGCGGTGTCGGTCCGGCTCCAGAAGAGTGACTTCGGCATGGACCGGACGTTACGCGAGCCGGCCGACACGGGCAGCGCATGCGGAAACGCCGCCGCGGAGCGTGGGCTCCGCGGCGGCGTTCCGGGTGGTCGTGCCGATCAGTGGGTACGCGCCGGCGGCCGGCCGCCGGAGCCACGCCGGTCGTCGCGCGGCCGGTCCTCGCGCGGCCGGTCGTCCCGGCCCCGCCCGCCGGGACCGAAACCGCCCCGGTCAGCGCCGCGAGGCTCGCCGCCGAAGCGACGCTCGCCCTGCGGCCGGTCGCCGAAGCGCTGCTCGCCCTGCGGGCGGCCACGGAAGCCCTGCTCGCCCTGCGGGCGGTCACCGAAGCGCTGCTCGCCCCGGGTGTCCCGATCGCCGTAGCGGCGCTCGCCGGCCGGCCGGTCGGTACGGTCCCCGAAGCTCCGCTGGGTCCGGTCCCCGAAGTCGCGCGAGGCGCGGTCGCCGAAGTCCCGCTGGCTCCGGTCGCCGAACGAGCGGTCGCCGGTCGGGCGGTCACCGTAGCGGCGCTCGCCCCGGCCGTCGCCCTGCCGCTCGGTGCGGTTGTCACGGTCACCGAAGCTCCGCGGGGCGCGGTCGCCGAAGTCCCGCTGGCTGCGGTCGCCGAAGGAGCGCTCGCCGGTGGGGCGGGCGTCGTACCGGCGCTCGCCAAAGCGCTCGCCCCGCCCGTCCCGGTCACCGAACCGGCGCTCGCCGGTCGGGCGGTCACTGGTCGGGCGGTCACCGTAGCGGCGCTCGCCCTGCGGGCGGTCGCCGAAGCGCTGCCCGTCCCGGTCGCCGTAGCGGCGCTCGCCGGTCGGGCGGTCGCCGTAGCGGCGCTCGCCGCTCGGGCGGTCGCCGAAGCGGCGCGGGCCACCGGCACGGTCGCCGTGCCGGCGCGCCTCGGGCTCCTCGCGCACCGGGACACCGCTCGGCTCGCGGGCGCCGGTCAGCTCGGTCAGCGCCGGGTCGCCGGCCCGGACCCGGGTCTCCTCCGGCGCGACGCCGGCCTTCTCCAGCATGGCCAGCGTGGTCCGACGCTGCTTGGGCAGCACCAGAGTGGCCACCGCGCCCGACTCGCCGGCCCGAGCGGTACGGCCCGCGCGGTGCAGGTAGTCCTTCGGGTCCTTCGGCGGGTCCACGTGCAGCACCAGGGAGACCCCGTCGACGTGGATGCCGCGGGCGGCGACGTCGGTGGCGACCAGCACGCTCGTCCGGCCCTCACGGAACTCCGCGAGGGTCTTGGTACGCATCCGCTGGGTCTTGCCGCCGTGCAGCCCACCGGCCCGCACACCGACGGCGGCGAGCTGGTCCACCAGCCGGTCGACGCCGAGCTGGGTCCGGGCGAACACCATCGTCCGGCCGTCCCGCGCGGCGATCGACGCCGTGACGGTAAACTTGTCGTGCGGCGGGATCAGCAGCAGGTGGTGGTCCATGGTGGTCACCGAGGCGGTCGACGGCGCGGTCGAGTGGGTGACCGGGTCGGTCATGAACCGCCTGACCAGCGCGTCCACGTCACCGTCGAGGGTGGCCGAGAAGAGCAGCCGCTGCGAGCCGGCCGGGGTCTTGGCCAGCAGTTCGGTCACCTCGGGCAGGAAGCCCATGTCGGCCATCTGGTCGGCCTCGTCGAGCACGGTCACCTCGACGTCGTCCAGGTTGCAGATGCCGCGCGAGATCAGGTCGCCGAGCCGGCCCGGGGTGGCCACGATGATCTCCACACCCCGGCGGAGCGCGTCGATCTGCCGGTCGTACGGAACGCCGCCGACGGCGGTCTTGAGGAAGATCCCGACCGCCTTGCCGAGCGGCATCAGCGCGTCGTTGACCTGCATGGCGAGTTCCCGGGTGGGGACCAGGACCAGCGCCCGCGGGTGCATCGGACGGGCCCGGTTGCGCTCGGCGAGCCGGGCGATGATCGGCAGGCCGAAGGCGAGGGTCTTGCCGGAGCCGGTCTGGCCCCGGCCGAGCACGTCCCGGCCGGCGAGCGCGTCGGGCACGGTGGCGCGCTGGATCTCGAACGGGGCGGTGATGCCCTGCCGGGCGAGCGCCGCGACGAGCGGCTGCGGGAGCCCGAGGTCGGCGAAGGTGACGTCGGCGACGGGCGCGTCCTGCGCCGGCAGGTCGACGGCGTCCTGCGCCGGGAGGTCGAGGGCGGACGGAATGGTGCCGTGGTCAGCAGAGGTGGTCAAGAAAAGCCTTTCGAGCGGGGCGCATCTTCGCGATGGCCCGCCGCGGCTGTGCTCGCCGCCGAATCGCCCGCAAGATCGCCCATGGGCGCGCACCGTGCGCGCCAGGTCAGTGATCGAGGCAAGTGTACGGCGCGCCGCCGACATCGACAGCCGACCGCGCGCGGGTAGTGGGCGGGCTCACGATGCTTCCGCCCGTGCTCACTTGTTCAGGACGCCGCCCACCAGCCCGTCCATCGCGTCGTTGGCGAGCAGGACGACCAGCACGCTGATCGCCACCAGCAGCCCCAGCGAGGCGGCCAGGACGATCACCACGCGGGTGGTCTTCGACCGGGAGGTGGGCGTGTCGGCCCAGCCCTGGGCGAGGATGTGCCCGGTCAGCGAGCCGGAGTTGTCCAGCGGGTTGCCGGCCGGGAAGGAGACCGTCGAGAAGCCCGGCCCGTCGGTCCCGCCGTAGGCCGTGCTGGCCAGGTCGGGTCCGCCCCGGTAGGCGGTGCCCGCCGCGCCGGCCGCCGGCCTGCCGGACGGCGCGGAACGTTCCGCGCCGGCCCGGCGGGTGGTGAGTTCGGCCGAGGGCGGCCAGGCGGGCAGCGCCGGCGCGGGCACCACCGGCGGCGCGGAGACGGGCGTGGCGGCCCGGTACGGCGGCGCGGAGCTCATCGGCGGCGCGGAGACGGGCGTGGCGGCCCGGTACGGCGGCGCGGAGCTCACCGGCGGCGCGGAGACCGGAGCGGCGGCCCGGAAGACGGACCCGGGGCCGGCCGGCGGTGCGGAGACCGGAGGGGTGAAGGCGGGCGGCCCGGGCACCGGCGGCGTGCTGGCCGGTGGCGCGGAGACCGACGCGGCGGCCCGGAACGTCGGCGCCGGGGCGGGTGGCGCCGACGCCGGCGGAGTGGCTCGGTCGAACCCGGACGGCCCGGCCGGTGGCGCGGAGACCGGGGCGGCGCCGAACGCACCGGGCACGGCCGGTGGCGGCGGAAACGGCGGTGCCGGCATCGGGCCGGGCGGTGGCGGCGGGCCGGGCAGCGGTGGCCCGGGTGGCGGCTGGGGCGGGCCGGGCACGGGCGGCACCGGCCCCGGGGTGGGGCGCGGCCCGGGCGGCGGGGTCGGCAGCGGTGGCACCGGCGGCGGGAACGGTCCGGGCGCCGGTGGCTAAGTCGGAGGC
>NZ_JBAKHO010000044.1:0-43616 GCF_036902735.1 Micromonospora lacuserhaii
CGCCGCCCTCGCCGCCGCCTCGCCGACCGCGGGGCCGGCGCCGGCAGCAGCGTCAGCGGTCGCCGGGGGGCCGGCGGTCGGGCCCGCCGTGGACCGGCTGGTCGCCGCCCTCACCGCCCGCGGCACCCCGGTCTCCGCCCAGCGGGTACGCCTGCTCGTCGCGCGCCGGGTCGCCGACCCCGACGAGCTGGCCGAGGCCGAGGCGGCGGTGGCCGCGGTCGACGAGGACCGGGCGGAGCTGCGCCTCGCGGTCAAGGAGCGGGACGACCTCTTCGCCACGTACGCCGTCAGCACCTGGTCGGTCCAGCTGACCCGGGCGGCGGCCCGGCTCGGGCTCGGCCCGTCCGCGGTCACCCTGCTCTCGGTGCTGCTGGCGGTCGGCGCGGCGGTGCTCTTCGCCGTCGGCGGGCGGCCCGCGCTGGTGGTCGGGGCGGTCCTGCTCTACCTCGGCTTCGTGCTGGACTGCGTGGACGGCCAGCTGGCCCGCTACACCCGGCACTTCAGCGCCTGGGGCGGCTGGCTGGACACCATGGCCGACCGGGCCAAGGAGTACCTGGTCTACGCCGGCCTGGCCGTCGGCGCCACCCACGCCGGCATCCGGTACGGCTGGGCGCTGGCCATCGCCGCGCTGACCCTCCAGACGACCCGGCACATGACCGACACCTGGTACGGCGCGCTGCACGACGAGGCGATCCGCCGACCCCGGCCCGAACCCGCCGGCGGTCGGGTCGGGGTCCGGCTGGACGCGGCGTCGACCCGGGTGCAGGCGGCGCCCGGTTCGCCGTCGTACTGGCTGAAGCGGACGGTGGTCTTCCCGATCGGCGAGCGGTGGGCGTTGATCGCGCTGACCGTGGCGCTCTTCGACCAGCGGGTCGCCCTGGTCGCGGTGCTGGTCTGGGGGACGTTGGCCTTCGCGTACACGGCCGGGCTGCGTACCCTGCGGGCCCGTTGGCTGCGGGTGTCGGTGCTGGAGACGGTCGACGCGACGCTGCACCGCGACGACGGTCCGCTGGCCGCCCTTCTGCCGGCGCTCCGGCGGCCGGGGCCGCTGGCGCTGGCCGCGATCGGGGCGCTCGGCGCGGCGGCGTTGCTGGTCGCGGCGCTGCTCCGGCTCGGCGGTGGCGATCCGGGTGGGCTGCGCCCGGGGGTGCCGGTGGCGCTGCTGGTGCTGCTGGTCGGCGGCCTCGGGGCGGGCGCGGCGCACCGCGGGCCGCTGGACTGGCTGGTGCCGGCGGTGCTGCGGGCCGGGGAGTACCTCTTCGCGATCGCCGTGGGGGTGGTCGGTGGCGTGCCGCCGTGGCTGCTCTTCGGATACCTCCTCGTGCTCGCCCTGCACCACTACGACCTGACCGCCAGGCTGGAGAAGCGGCAGGCCGCCCCGCCGCTGCACCGGTGGACCGGGGGGTGGGAGGGGCGTTCGGCGCTGCTGGCTCTGGCGGCGATAGCCGGTGCCACGGGTATCGGGATGGTTACACTCGGTGCGTACCTTCTGGCGGTTTTCGTGGCGAGTGTCGTCCTGGCCTGGGTCGTCCTGCCGGCCCGGTCGGCGGACAGGCGGTGGGGATGACGCTGATCAGCTTCGTCGTGCCCGCCTATGGCGTGCAGGGCTACCTGCGCGAATGCCTGGACTCCCTGCTCGACCAGTCGTTCGCCGACATCGAGGTGATCGGCGTCGACGACGCCTCGCCGGACGACTGCGGCGAGATCCTCGACGAGTACGCCGCCCGCGACGCCCGGGTCCGGTCGCTGCGGCTGGCCGAGAACGTCGGGCTCGGCGCGGCCCGCAACGCCGGCCTGGACCTGGCCGCCGGCGAGTACGTCTGGTTCGTCGACGGTGACGACTGGCTGGCGCCGGACTGCCTGGCCGAGGTGGCGGACCGCCTCCTCGTCACCCGCCCCGACGTGCTGGTCGTCGACCACGTCCGCCGGCACTGGGACGACCGCCCCACCCGCAGTGTCATGCGCCAGGTCTTCCCGGAGCCGCCGGGTGAGGTCACGTTCGGCCCGCGCGAGCGGCCCGAGGTGATGCACCTGCTGCACACCGCATGGAACCGGGTGGTTCGCCGGGAGTTCCTGGTCGACCTCGGGCTGCGCTTCGCTCCCGGCTGGTACGAGGACGTCTCGTTCAGCTATCCGGTGATGCTGGCGGCCGAGCGGATCGGCGTGCTGGACCGGGTCTGCGTCAACTACCGGCAGCGGCGGCACGGGGCGATCACCCGGACCCGCGGCGACCGGCACTTCGAGGTCTTCGAACAGTGGCACCGGGTGTTCCGGCTGCTGGACGAGTGGGACGGCCGGGCGGAGGAGCTGCGTCCCGCCGTCTTCGAGCGGATGATCTGGCACTACCTGACGGTCCTCGGCAACGGCGAGCGGCTCGCCCCGGGGCTGCGCCCGGCCTTCTTCGAACGGATCACCGCCGACTACCGGCGCTTCCTGCCGCCCGGTGGCTATCCGGCCCCACCCGGGCTGGAGGGGCTCAAGCACCGGCTGGTCGGGGCGGGCCGCTGGCGCGCCTTCAACGCGCTGCACGACGCGAGTCGGGCCCGGAACACGGCCCGGAAGGCGGCCCGACGGGTCCGGCCGGTCGTCCGGCGGGCCGCCCGGCTGGGCCGGGATGCGGTGCTGCGCGAGTACTACCTGGCCGAGCTGCGCCGCCCGTTGGACCCGACGCTGGCGGTCTACGCCGCGTACTGGTACCGGGGGTACGCCTGCAACCCGGCCGCCATCCACGAGGCGGCCCGCCGGCTCGCCCCCCAGGTACGCGGGGTGTGGATCGTCCGGCGGGACAGGGTCGACACGCTGCCGCCCGGCGTCGAGTACGTGGTGGCCGGTACCCGCGCCTACTACCGCGCCCTGGCCCGGGCGCGCTGGCTGGTCAACAACGTCAACTTCCCGGACTTCGTCCGGAAGCGGTCCGGCTCGACGCACGTGCAGACCCACCACGGCACGCCGGTCAAGGTGATGGGGCTGGACCAGCAGCGCTATCCGTTGGGCGCGGACGGGATGGACTTCGCCGGGCTGCTGCGCCGGGTGGACCGCTGGGACTACAGCATCACCTCGAACAGCTTCTCGACGCAGATGTGGGACCGGGCGTACCCGGCGGACTACGTCCGGCTGGAGGTGGGCTACCCGCGCAACGACCGGTTGGCCACCGCCACCGCCGAGGAGGTCCGGGCGGTGCGGGACCGGCTCGGCATCGCCGCAGACGATCGGGTGGTGCTGTACGCGCCGACGCACCGCGAGCACCTGCCGCACTACCGGCCGCCGTTCGTGCCGGAACAGCTGCTGGCGGCGCTCGGGCCGACCGGCCGGCTGCTGGTGCGCAGCCACTACTTCCACGACCGGAGCGGCCGGATGCTGCGGCGTACGCTCGGGCGGACCGTGGACGTCAGCGACCATCCCAGCGTGGAGGACCTTTACCTCGCCGCGGACGTGCTGGTCACCGACTACTCGTCCGCGATGTTCGACTACGCGGTGCTGGACCGGCCGATCGTGGTCTACGCCCCGGACCGGGACGCGTACCAGCTGGCCAGGGGCGTCTACTTCGACGTGACCGCCGAGCCGCCGGGCGCGGTGGCGCTCACCTTCGACGAGCTGTGCGAGGTCTTCCGCAGCGGGGAGGTCGACGGCGAACCGGCGGCGCTGCGGCGGCGGCTGTTCCGGGAGCGGTTCTGCGCGCTGGACGACGGGCACGCCGCGGAGCGGGTGGTCCGCCGGATCTTCCTCGACGACCCGAGCTGACCGGCGCGGCCACGCTGGGCCGTAATAGCGCTGTCACGAGTCGAACATGGCACGTTTACCCGATGTGCTAATCGGATGATGCTCGTCACAGTCAAGCGGGGTTTCGGCGAGCTGGGGGAGGAGACGGTGACCACCGTCGCACTCAAGGATGTCACCAAGGTGTTCCAGGACGGGACGCTCGCGGTCGACAGCGTCAATCTGGACGTCAACGACGGCGAGTTCATGGTGCTGCTGGGGCCGTCCGGCTGCGGGAAGTCCACCGTGCTGCGGATGGTGGCCGGCCTGGAGGACCCGAGCTCCGGCGCGGTGATGCTCGACGGCGAGGTGGCCAACGACCTGCCACCGCGCGAGCGGAAGATCGCCATGGTCTTCCAGGACTTCGCGCTCTACCCGCACATGAGCGTCGGCGACAACATCGCCTTTCCGCTGCGGCTGGCCGGCGTCGAGCCGGCCCCGCGCGGCGAGCGGGTCCAGGACGTGGCCAGCGCGCTGGGGATAGGGGACGTGCTGGCGCGCAAGCCGAGCCAGCTCTCCGGCGGCCAGCGGCAGCGGGTGGCGATGGGCCGGGCGATAGTGCGCCGGCCCGGCCTGTTCCTGATGGACGAGCCCCTCTCCAACCTGGACAGCGGCCTCCGCGCCGAGTTGCGCGCGGAGATCTCCGGGCTGACCCGGGAGCTAGGTGTCACCACCATCTACGTCACGCACGACCAGGCCGAGGCGCTGACCATGGCCGACCGGGTCGCCATCATGCGCAAGGGCGTGCTCCAGGACGTGGGCACCCCGACCCAGGTGTACGGCCGGCCGGCCACCCTCTACGTCGCCGCGTTCCTCGGCAGCCCCCGGATGAACCTGCTGGAGGCGTCGGTCTACGTCCACCTCGACCGGTACGTCACGCTGACCCTCGGCGAGCAGGCGCTCTACCTGCCCTGGGACGACATCCGTACCCGGGCGGTGGCGCACTACCACGGCGAGCGGATCGTGGTCGGGATGCGGGCCGAGGCGTTGACCCCGGTGGCCCCGGACACCCAGGGCGACGTGCTCCAGGGCCGGGTCCGCTACCTGGAGCACCACGGGCACGAGTCGCTGGCCTTCCTCGACATCGGCGCCACGGCGATCGTGGTGGACGAGATGGGCACCCCGGCGGAGGGCGCCGACACCGGCCAGCGGGGCATCGGCCGCTTCGGACAGGTGGTGCAGCGGCTGACCGGGCGGGCCGGCGAGGCTGCGGCGGAGCCGGTGGCGTCCGGCGGCGGCAACCGGACGAGTGTGCTGAGCGACCCGGGCCGGCACCACCGCCGCCCGGCCGAGCTGGCGGTTCGGCTGGCCCCGTACCCGGCGATCTCGGCGGGCCACCCGATGTCCGTGGCGGTGCGGATGGACGCGCTGCACTTCTTCGACGAGCGCGGCGACCGGATCGACGTCGGCTGGCGCTGAGCAGGTCGGCCTTGCCCTGCTGGTCCTTGCCCGAGTAGTTACCGACTAGTAACGTCGGGGCATGTCCATCGACTCGCGCCAGGTGGCGGCCGGAATGCTCCAGGCCGTCCCGTTCGCCCGTACTCTCGGCTTCGAGTTCGTCGAGGTCGCGCCGGAGGCGGAAGGCGGCGTCCGGGCGGTCGTCCGGCTGCCCGACACCCCGGCCACCCACAACCACGTCGGCGGCCCGCACGCCGGCGCCATGTTCACCCTCGGCGAGACGGCGTCCGGCACGGTGGTGATGGCCGCGTTCGGGCACCTGCTCGACCGGGCCGTCCCGCTCGCCGTCCGGGCCGACATCGCCTACCGGAAGCTGGCCATGGGGCCGGTACGGGCCACCGCGCGGCTCGGTCGGGCCCCCGCCGAGGTGATCGCCGAGCTGGACGCCGGCCAGCGGCCCGAGTTCCCGGTCGAGGTCGAGATCGGCACCGAGGACGGCACCGTCACCGGCACGATGACCGTGGTCTGGACGCTGCGCCCCCACCGCTGACACACGCGCCGCAGCCGAATCCGGTTTGCCCGGCCGGTCCGATGGATAGATTCGTACCGTGCTGGGTCTACCCGCTCATGTGACCGCGTGTCTCTTCGATCTGGACGGTGTGCTGACGCAGACCGCCAGGGTGCACAACGCCGCCTGGAAGCAGACCTTCGACGACTTCCTGCGCCGGCGTGCCGCGGCCACCGGTGAGCCGTTCCGCCCCTTCGACCCCGGGCCGGACTACAACCGGTACGTCGACGGCCGCCCCCGGGCCGACGGGGTGCGCACCTTCCTCGCCTCGCGCGGCATCGTCCTGCCCGAGGGGAGCCACGACGACCCGCCGGACGCCGACACCGTCAACGGCGTCGGCAACCGCAAGAACGTCGTCCTGCTGGAGCGGATCCACCGCGACGGCGTCGAGGTCTACCCCGGCTCGGTGAGCTACCTGCGGGCGGCGGTCGCCGGCGGGCTGCGCCGGGCGGTGGTCTCGGCCAGCGCCAACTGCCGCGACGTGGTGGCCTCCGCCGGGCTGGAACCGCTGCTGGAGGCGCGGGTCGACGGCCTGCTGGCCCGGGCCGAGGGGCTGCGCGGCAAGCCCCACCCGGACACCTTCCTGGCCGGGGCGAAGCTGCTCGGCGTCGAGCCGGCGAACGCCGCCGTCTTCGAGGACGCCCTCGCCGGCGTCGAGGCCGGCCGGGCCGGCGGATTCGGGTACGTGATCGGCGTCGACCGGGTCGGTCAGGCCGACGAGCTGCGCGCGCACGGCGCGGACGTCGTGGTCACCGACCTCGCCGACCTGTTGAAGGGGTCGACCTCATGATCCGCGAACGCGCCTATCCGGTCGAGCCCTGGCACATCCGGGAGACCCGGCTCGACATGGATGTCCTCGCCCAGTCGGAGTCGGTCTTCGCGCTCTCCAACGGCCACATCGGGCTGCGCGGCAACCTCGACGAGGGGGAACCACACGGCCTGCCCGGCACCTACCTCAACTCCTTCTACGAGCTGCGCCCGCTGCCGTACGCCGAGGCCGGCTTCGGCTTCCCCGAGTCGGGCCAGACCATCGTCAACGTCACCAACGGCAAGCTGATCCGGCTGCTGGTCGACGACGAACCGCTCGACCTCCGGTACGGCGAACTCCTCGCCCACGAGCGGATCCTCGACCTGCGCGCCGGCACCCTGCACCGGGAGATGCACTGGCGCTCCCCGGCCGGGAGCGAGGTCAAGGTACGCAGCACCCGGCTGGTCTCCTTCACCCAGCGGGCGGTCGCCGCGATCCACTACGAGGTGGAGGCGGTCAACGGGCCGCTGCGGCTTATCCTCCAGTCGGAGCTGGTCGCCAACGAGACCCTGCCGGCGCAGAGCCGTGACCCGCGGGTCGCGGCGGTGCTGGAGTCCCCGTTGCAGGCCGAGGAGGAGCTGACCACCGACGACGGTGGGCTGCTCATTCACCGCACCAAGGTCAGCGGGCTGCGGGTGGCCGCGATCATGGGCCACGACGTGCACGCGCCGGAGAAGGCCACCATCGAGTCCGAGGGCTACGAGGACTGGGTGCGCACCACCGTCGGGTGCGTGCTCAAGCCCGGCGAGACGCTGCGGGTGGTCAAGTACCTGACGTACGGCTGGTCCAGCCGCCGGTCGCTGCCGGCGCTGCGCGACCAGGTCGGCGCGGCGCTGGCCGCGGCCCGGCTGGACGGCTGGGAGGGGCTGCACCGGGAGCAGCGGACCTACCTCGACGAGTTCTGGGACGCCGCCGACGTGCGGGTGGAGGGCGACCCGGAGGTGCAGCAGGCGGTCCGGTTCGGGCTGTTCCACGTGCTCCAGGCCGGCGCGCGGGCCGAGCGGCGGCCGATCTCCGCGAAGGGGCTGACCGGCCCCGGGTACGACGGGCACGCCTTCTGGGACACCGAGATGTTCGTGCTGCCGGTGCTCACGTACACCCAGCCGACCGCCGTCCGGGACGCGCTGCACTGGCGGCACGCCACGCTGGAGCAGGCGCGGGAGCGGGCCCGCACCCTGAACCTCCAGGGCGCCGCCTTCCCCTGGCGGACCATCGAGGGCCCGGAGTCCTCGGCGTACTGGCCGGCCGGCACCGCCGCCTTCCACATCGCCGCCGACGTCGCCGACGCGCTGCGCCGGTACGTGCTGGTCACCGGGGACGAGCAGCTGGAACGGGACATCGGCCTGGAACTGCTGGTGGAGACCGCCCGGCTCTGGCGCTCACTCGGGCACCACGACCGGCGCGGCCGGTTCCACATCGACGGGGTGACCGGCCCGGACGAGTACACCGCGGTCAAGAACGACAACATCTACACCAACCTGATGGCGCAGCGGAACCTGGTCACCGCCGCCGAGTGCGCGATGCGCCACCGCGACCAGGCGCTCGACCTCGGGGTGACCGAGGAGGAGGCCGCCGAGTGGCGGGACGCGGCGAACGACATGCACGTCCCGTACGACGAGGGGCTGGACGTCCACGAGCAGGTGGAGGGCTTCACCCGGTTGCAGGAGTGGGACTTCGAGCACACCCCGCCGGAGAAGTACCCGCTGCTGCTGCACTACCCGTACTTCGACCTGTACCGCAAGCAGGCGGTCAAGCAGGCGGACCTGGTGCTCGCCATGCACTGGCGCGGTGACGCGTTCACCGGCGCCGAGAAGGTCCGCAACTTCCTCTACTACGAGCGCCGCACCGTCCGGGACTCCTCCCTCTCCGCCTGCACCCAGGCGGTGATGGCGGCCGAGGTGGGCCACCCGGAGCTGGCCCACAGCTACCTGCGCGAGGCCGCGCTGATGGACCTGCACGACCTGAACGAGAACACCCGCGACGGCGTGCACATGGCCTCGCTCGCGGGTGCCTGGATCGCGCTGGTGGCGGGCTTCGGCGGGCTGCGCGACCACGACGGGACGCTGTCGTTCTCGCCGCGGCTGTCCAGCCGGCTCAGCCGGTTGGAGTTCTCGTTGCAGTGGCGGGGCCTGCGGCTGCGGGTGGACGTCCGGCCGCACCAGACCACGTACTCGCTGCGCAACGGCGGGCCGGAGACGGTCCTCGAGCTGCGCCACCACGGGGAGAGGATCAAGGTGACGTCCGCCCTGCCGGTCACCGTTCCGGTGCCCCCGGCGCAGGCGATCGGGCCGTCCCCGGAGCAACCGCCCGGCCGCGCTCCGCTGCTGCGCCTCCCGGAGAACCGCCCCTGACGACCACGAGGTCGGCGGCGACCGCCGCCGACCTCGTGATCGACCAAGAAGGGACCCGTCGGGTCAGAACTGGGGGCCGTTGGAGGGCCGGCCCGCGGCGTCGCGCGGGCTGACCGCGCGTGGGTCCTCCGGGGTGCGCGCCTGCGCCGCCTCGTCCGCCCAGTCCCGGCCGCGCTCGGCGTCCTGTTCGCGGCGTTCCTGCTCGGCGGTCTGGGTCTGCTGGGACGTCTTCCGCTCGGCCATGGCGATCCTCGCGATCCGTCGGGGCGCGGCTGCGCCGGTGCTGAGGTCACCCCGCGCCTTCCCGATCGCCCCGGACGCAAACGACGTCACCCCTCCAGGTGTCGGGCGAAGCTCAGCCGCAGGTGGCTCTTCGGCCGCGAACCGACGATCGAGCCGACCACCTCGCCGGCGCGGAACACCAGCAGGGTCGGCATCGACATCACCTGGTACGCCCGGGTGGTGCCCGGGTTCTCGTCGGCGTTCAGGGTGGCCACCAGCAGCCGGTCGCCGAACTCTCCGGCCAGCTCGGCGAGGCTCCGGGAGACCGCCACGCAGGGCGGGCACCAGTCGGCCCAGAAGTCGACCACCACCGGACGGTCGGCGGCCAGCACCGTGTCGGCGAAGGTGGCGTCCGTGACGACGGTCAACGCTCCGTCTGCCGTCTCCTGAAGCATGTTTCCTCCCGGTCTGCGATGGCCTGGGCGAGTTGGTGGTGCAGCTGCCGCCGGACCGCGCCCAGCCGGTCGAGGTACGCGTCCACCTCGGCGAGCTTGCGGCGCAGCACGGCGACCGAGTCGGGGCAGACGTCGCCCGAGGCGTGGCCGGCCCGCAGGCACGCCACGAAGGGGCGGATGTCGTCCAGGTCGAAGCCGATCGCCAGCAGCGTCCGGATCTCGTGGACGACGCGCAGCTCCGCCTCGTCGTAGACCCGGTAGCCGTTGGCCGAGCGCCGGGGCCGCACCAGCCCCCGCGTCTCGTAGTACCGCAGCGTGCGGGTGCTCGTGCCGGCGCGTTCCGCCAGCTCACCGATCAGCATCCGACCTCCTCGGCCGCTCCTGCCGGTCACGCTAGACCTTGTCGCCGGTGTCAAGGCAACGGGTGAGGGCGGCCGTCCGGCGGGTACGCGGCCGACCGGACAACGAGGTGAGGAGGCAACATGGGTATGCGCGCAGAGGTGACCATCCCGGTCGGGGCAGCCGGGCTGCCGGCCGACATCGACGGGCCGGACGACGCGACCGGCGTGGTGCTCTTCGCGCACGGCAGTGGCAGCTCCCGGCACAGCCCCCGCAACGTGGCGGTGGCCGGGGTGCTCCAGAGCGCCGGCCTCGCTACCGTACTGGTCGACCTGCTCACCCCCGAGGAGGACGCGGTCGACGCCGTCACGGCCGAGCTGCGCTTCGACATCAAGATGCTCGCCGACCGGCTCGCCGGGATCGTCGACTGGCTCGGCGCCGAGCCCACCCTCGGACGGCTGCCAGTCGGCCTGTTCGGGGCGAGCACCGGTGCGGCGGCGGCCCTGGTCGCGGCGTCCGAGCGGCCGGATCGGGTGGCGGCGGTGGTGTCCCGGGGTGGCCGCCCCGACCTGGCCGGCACCGCGCTGTCCGGGGTGCGCGCGCCGACGCTGATGCTGGTCGGCGGCCTGGACGAGCAGGTCATCACGATGAACGAGCAGGCCGCGGCGCAGCTGCACGCCCCGTACGAGCTGCGGATCGTGCCCGGTGCGACGCACCTCTTCGAGGAGCCGGGCACCCTCGACCAGGTCGCCGACGCCGCCGCCGGCTGGTTCGCCACCCACCTCCGCGTCCCCGCCTGACCCACCCGCCCCGGGGCTTTGCACTGTCACGGAAAGAGTGGCCATGGAGAGCGCCATGGCCACTCTTTCCGTGCAGGTGCGGGCGGAACGTGGGGTGGGGGTTAGGGGGTGGTGGGGTGGCGGTGGCGTTGGATGGTGTCGACCACGCGGTAGGTGACCGCGGCGATCGGGACGGACACGAACGCGCCGGCGATGCCGGCGATCAGCGTGCCGGCGGTGACCACGACCAGGATCACCGCAGGGTGCAGCTGCACCTGCCGCTTCATGATCAGCGGTTCCAGCAGGTTCCCCTCGATCTGCTGGACGGCGATCACCGCGGCCAGCACCAGCAGCGCCGTGGTCGGGCCGTTCGCGGCCAGGGCCACCAGCACCGCGACCGCGCCGGCCACCGTGGCCCCGATGATCGGCACGAAGCCGCCGAAGAAGGTGATCAGCGCCAGCGGCAGGGCAAGCGGCACGCGGAGCAGCACCAGCGCCAGCCCGATGCCGATCGCGTCGATCGCCGCGATCACCATGGTGCCCCGGCTGTACGCGCCGAGGGTCCGCCAGCCGACCCGACCCGCCTCGGCGGTCACCCCCCGGTTCGGGCCGGTCATCCGGCGTAGCACCCAGTGCCACATCGACCGGCCGTCCTTGAGCAGGAAGAAGAGCAGCACCAGGGCGAGCAGCGCGGAGCCGGCCACCTCGGCCGCGGTCCGCGCCCCGCCCACCGGGTCGGGGGTGCCGCCACCCACGCCGTCGCGGACCTGGCGGATCAGCTTGTCGAGCTGGGCGTCGCTGACCGGCAGGGTCTCGGTGACGAAGTCCCGGCTGCGCTGGAGGCCCTGGTCGAGCTGCTGGCTCAACTCGCCGAACTGGGCGGCGGTCAGGTTCCAGACCAGCGCGCCCACGCCGCACAGGATGCCGAGCAGCAGCAGGATGGTCAGCAGGGCGGCCGGCGCGGCCGGCACCCGCAGCCGGCGCAGGGCCAGCAGCACCGGGTCGAGCAGCGCGGTGAGGAAGAGGGTGACCGCCAGCGCGATCGCCAGCGGCGCCAGCAGCACCGCGACCTTGCCCAGCAGGTACAGCCCGAACACCACGACGATGAGGCAGGCACTCCACACCACCGCCGTACGGACCAGCCAGGGCAGGGCCGCCCAGGCCTGGCGCGGGCCCGGGCGGGCAGCCCTCGCAATGGGCTCGGGCGTCCGCCCGTATCCGTCATCGACCACGTCGACCCTCCTCGTCTCAGCGGGGTCGATACCCGACCGGCCGTGCCGCGACACCCGGTGACCCGACGCCCGGCCCGGTCGGGGACTCCGCTCACCTGTCGAGGACCACGGGTGTTTGCGGCCAAACCCCGAGGGAACGCAGAAGACACCGACCTAGGAGGACCATCATGAGTGACTTCATGGACAAGGCCCAGGATTTCGCCGACAAGCACGACAAGCAGGTCGACCAGGGCCTCGACAAGGCCGGCGACTACGCGGACAAGCGCTCCGGCGGCAAGTACGACGAGCAGATCGACAAGGGCGTCGACATGGCGCAGCAGCGCACCGGTGAGGGCGACCAGGATCGCTGACCCGCCCTGCCGCTGCCGGGTCGCCCGTATCGGGTGACCCGGCAGCGCTGTGTCCGGAGCGGACACCCCTGGTCAGCTCTGCTGCTTCTCCCGCAGTTTTGCCATCGAGGTGGGTCGGCCGCTCAGCGCGTCGCGCATCCGGTCGACCAGGCCGGTGCCGGCTGCGAGCATCTTGTTCGCCGGCGGGCGGTCCGGGGCGCCCGGGTGCGGCCGGGTCGGGGCGGCCTTCTTCGCCGTCCGCACCTTGCCGGCCAGCTCGACCAGCTCCTCGCGGGCCACCGCCGCGCGCAGCCGGGGGAACAGGTCGGCCTCCTCGTCCTGCACGTGGTGCCGGATCGTGCTGGTCAGGTGGGCCAGCAGCTCGTCGAAGCGGGGCTCGGACGGGTCGAGCGACTCCAGCTCCTTCATGGTGCGTTCCGCGTCGGCGTGCTCGGAGGTCTCGTGCTCGGCGAGCTGCTCGCCGCCCGGCAGCGCCTTGCGGACGGTCGGGTAGACGTACGCCTCCTCGGCGACCGAGTGGCGGACCAACTCGGCGATCACCACGTCGGCCAGTTGGCGGCGGTGCTCCGCACTGCCCTGCCGGCTCTCCAGCTCGACGAAGATCGCCTCGACCTCGCGGTGGTCGGCGACCAGGACGTCGACGACGTCCTGGTGCGCGGTGTCGTGATGAGTCATGTGCGATTGCCCCTTACCGGTGCGGTCGGTCGGATGGGGGGCTGGTACCCGTCATCCGTCGGCCGAACCCACCCGGGGGCCGCGGGCAGCGGGAAGCAGAGCAGGGCGATGTCGTCGGCGGCCGGCCGTCCGCCGCGGGCCGCCGCGATCAGCTGCTCCGTCCAGTCGTCGCTGCCGGCGCCGTCCGCGCCGATCGCGCCGGCGAGCCGGTCGATGCCCTCGTCGATCACCTCGTCGGGCGACTCGACCAGGCCGTCGGAGTAGAGCACCACCATCGCGCCGGCCGGCGCCGGCAACTCCTCGTCGGTTCGTACCCCGCTGCCGATCCCGAGCGGGCGGGCGGTGGCCGCCAGCCGGCGCACCGTGCCGTCGGCCAGCCGCAGCAGCGGTGGGGGGTGGCCGGCGGAGGCGTACCGGAGGGTGCCGGTGGCCGGGTCGACGAACACGCAGGCGGCTGTCGCGAAGACCACGTCGGGCAGCGCGACGACGAAACGGTCCAGTTCGGTCAGGAGCGCGCCCGGGCCGGCGACCCGCCCGGCGAGCGCCCGGGCGGCCGTGCGCAGCTGACCCATCGCCAGCGCCGCCTTGACGCCGTGCCCGACCACGTCGCCGACCAGCAGGGCGTGCCGCTGGCCGCCGAGCGGGATCACGTCGTACCAGTCGCCGCCGGCGTTGAGCACCGACGGCGCCGGCAGGTAGCGGCCGACCGTGCCGGCCGGCAGGTCCTCGGTGAGCAGCCAGTGTTGCAGGTCCACCACCGCGTCGTGCTCGTCCTGGTGCAGCCGGTCCCGCTCCGCGGTGAGCCGGTCGATCCGGCGGCCGGCCAGCCCGCCGCTGACCAGCGCCAGGCCGGCCAGCAGCAGGATCCCGGCCAGCCAGGCGGCCAGCTGCCGGTCCGGCCCGGCGGTCGCGTCCGCCACCGGCCGTTCCAGCGCGACGTACTCGCCGAACCCGCCGATCCGGGTCCAGCCGACGATCTCGTCGGGGCGGCCGCTGAGACCGGCGCGTTCGGCCCGGGCGCCGCTCGCGAAGGCGTCCCCGCCGGCCACCAGCCGCCGGTAGAGGTCGGTGCCGGAGATGTCCCGGGTGCGGTCGACGCCGGGGCCGACGATAAGCTGCCCGGCCCGGTCCACCACCAGCAGGTCGGTCTCCGGCCCGTAGAACTCCGGCCCGATCCCGGCCGCCTGCCGGGCGGCCACCGCGCGGATCCACGACATGCTCCAGCCGCCGGCCAGCACCCCGTTCACCGCGCCGTCCGGCCCGCTGGTGGGCACCGCGAAGACCATCACCTCCCCGGTGAACGCGGGGGAGGTGAGCGCGGCGCTGGTGGTCCACTCCGCGCGGCCGGCCGCCACCTCGGACCACCAGTCGCCGCCGGCCGGGGCGCCCACCGTGCCCCGGCCGGCCGCGCGGACCGTCCCGGTGGTGTCGAGCCAGGCCAGGCCGCCGGTGAGGCCGAGCTGGTCGGCCCGGATCGATTCGAGCCGCCGCTGGATCGCAGCCGGGTCGCCGCCGGTGAAGGTACGCCCCGACGCCACCGCCTGGAGCAGCCGGACGAGTGAGAGGCGGCTGCCGTACACGTTGGCGCCGACGGTCTGGCTGCGCAGCCGGACCTCCTCCACGGCGGCGGCCCGCCCGGCGCGCCAGGTGTCCACCGCGATCAGCGCGCCGGTCGAGCCGAGCGCGAGGGTGACTACCGCGACGGCGGCGAAGAGTCGCCGGCCCGCTCCCAGGCTGGTCGACGGCCGCTGGCCGGGGGCCGGTCGTCCGGTCACCGTCACACGATGTCAGCCCGGCGGACGGATCGGTAGGGGGCGTACGCGTGCGGGCGTTGTCGCGCCGGTCACCCTGCCGTACCCTTCTCCTCGGCCCGCCCTCACGGTCTCCAGTGAGGAGCAGTCATGCCCTTGAACCGCCTGCTGGCCCTTGGGCTCAGCGCGGGTACGGCGGTCGTGCTGAGCGTGCCGGCGGTCGCCGCCCCGGCCTCGGCCGCCCCGTCCCCGCACCACCCCGCCGGCGGCAGCCTGGTGCTCGTCGGTGGTGGTCTCGCCGACGACAACGCGACCATCTACGGCGACATCGTCCGGCTGGCCGGTGGCACCGGCAAGGCCCGGATCGGCATCTTCACCGCGGCGGCCCCGGTGCCGTCCGAGGACCCGGACGCCGACACCCCGGACTGCAACAACAGCGTCTGCAACGGCGACTACTACGCCAAGCTCTTCAAGACCTACGGCGTCGCGGACGCGCAGTGGATCCCGATCGACCTGGACCACCCGCAGGCCGCCGACGACTCGGCGGTGGTGAAGCAGATCAACTCGATGACCGGCTTCTTCTTCGGCGGTGGCGACCAGTACCGGTACGTCACCACGATGACCCGGGGCAGCGCGCAGCGGGACTCGGCCGCGCTGGCCGCCGTCCGGCGCAAGCTGCGCTCCGGCGCGGTGGTCGCGGGCACCAGCGCCGGAGCGCAGATCATGGCCGGCAAGGACATGATCACTGGTGGCTCGACCGAGCCGGGGCTGCGCGACGGCGCGAAGGTGGGCTACTTCGACGACCCGGGCGTGCTCGGCTACCTGCCCAAGGGGGGCTTCGGCTTCTTCACCGAGGGGCTGTTGGACACCCACTTCTCCCGGCGCGGTCGGGAGGCGCGCTCGATCCGGCTCGCCTCGGACACCGGCAACGACCGGGTCTTCGGGCTGGACGAGAACACCGCGCTGGAGGTGACCGGGGTCGGCTCGCGGCACCGGTCGCTCACGGTGATCGGCCAGCGTGGGGTGAGCGTGCTCGACCTGCGTCACGCCGAGGTGACCAGCATCGGTGGGGTGTGGGGCATCGAGGGCGTGCGGTGGAACCGGCTGACCGAGGGTGACCGCTACCGGGCCGAGCGCTGGCAGCCGGTGATCGCCGCCGGCAAGGAGCGGGTGGCCCCGGCCGCCGGCCCGTGCACGGTGCCCGCCTCGGAGGACGTCTTCTACGACTACGCGCTGGTCGGGCTCGCCGAGGGGCTGGTCGACCAGGCCGGTTGCGCGTCGACGTCGGGCACGTCGTACGAGAAGGACCCGCAGTTCGCCGCCGAGGTGACCCGGGGCCGTGGCTTCGCCGGGTACCGGGACGGGTCGAGGACGTCGTTCGTCGACGCGGTGGTCGGCATCCGTCCGGTCTGACGGCCTGCCCGGCGGGTCGGCCTGCCGGCGGTCGTCCTGCCCGGCGGGTCGTCCTGCTGGCGGGTTCGACAACGAGCGGTATGACTCTGCGTCATGAATATGACTGGGAGTCATACCGCTCATTCGTTCGTTGCCCGCCGGGCGGGGTGCCGGCAGCTCAGTTCGGCGGTGGCCCGAGCAGGGCGGGCAGCTCGGTGACGGAGGCGATCACCGGGCCGTCCCAGGTCGGATCGGTGTCGTTGTGCTCGGTGGTGCGCAGGACGGTCATGCCGACCGCCGCGGCCCCGGCGAGTTCGTCGTCCGAGCCGTCGCCGACGAACACGCAGTCGCCGGCCGCCACACCGAGCCGGTCGGTGGCCGTCAGGTAGCTCGCCGGGTCCGGCTTCGCCACGCCGATCTCGCAGGAGAAGACCGCGACGTCGAGGCGGGCGGCGAGACGGCTGCGCGGCCACGCCTCCGCCGTCTCCGACGTGGCGTTGCTGACCAGTCCGAGCCGGTGGCCGTCGGCCCGGAGCGCGTCGAGGGCGTCCAGGGTGGCGGGCGATACGGAGTCGAGCACCCGGCGGGCCAACTCGCGGCGGAGCGATCCCGCCCGGGACAGGGCGTCGGGCGTGGGAGTGCCGCCGAGCCGTCGGGCGAGGATGTCGATCGTCTCCTCCACGTCCCACCGGACCAGCCGGTCCCGCCAGGTCGCGTGGTACGCGGCGACCAGCGCGGCGGGTTCCACCCCGACCAGCGCGCCCATCTCGGCGACGACGCGGTCGCGCTCGGCGTCGGCGCCCTGGACGAGGGTGTGGAACAGGTCGAGGATCACGGCCCGCGGCATCGCCGCATGCTATCCGGACACTCCGGCGAAGGACCGTCATCGAGCTGTAACAGAAGTTACGTATTGAGCATGGAACTTAATAGATGTAACTTCTGTTTCATCGATCCGTGGCCCCTCGGAGGTGCCCATGTTCCCTGCCCGCAACCCCCGCCGACTGACGGTGGTGGCCGCCGCCGCTGCCCTGCTCACCATCGCCCCGGTCGGGGTGACCGCAGCCCAGGCCCAGGTCACCCGCGTCCGCCAGGGCAGTGCCGCCGACGTCAGCCGGACCGCCTGGTCCGGCCCGGCGTACACCATGAACGGCTCGGGCGGGATCATCACCGCCACCATGAACCAGGCGATCAACGCGATCCGCGGCGGTACCGGCTCCATCGACGTGGTCGTCATCGCCGGCTCCGGCACCACCACCCCCGAGTGCGACGTGATCAGCCCGCTGGCCGGGGTCAACTCCTGCACCACGCTCACCCTGACGGCCGCCCGGGACGGTGACGACGCCCAGGTCAACACCGACATCCGCAACGCCGAGTTCGTCTACTTCGCCGGCGGCAACCAGTGCAACTACGTGGCCTGGAAGGGCACCGCGCTGGAGGCCTCCGTGGAGTCCGTGGTGGCCAAGGGCGGCGGGGTCGGCGGCGGCAGCGCCGGGCACCACATCAACAGCGACATCGTGTACGACGCCTGCGCCGCGAGCGCCACCTCGGCGACCGCCCTGGCCAACCCGTACGACCGGTCGCTGACGTTCACCACCGGGATGTTCCGCTGGCCCAACTACGCCAACACCATCAACGACTCGCACTTCGTCACCCGGGACCGGATGGGCCGGACGATGGCCTTCGTGGCGCGGGCGATCAAGGACGGGCTGGCCAGCGGCGGCAAGGCGTGGGGGGTCGGGGTCGAGGAGGGCGCGTCGCTCTACATCGACAAGAACGGGCTGGCCACGCTCAGCGGGCCGAGCGCGTACATCGTCCTCGGCGACCACCAGCCGGAGGTGGCCGTCTCCGGGCAGCCGCTGACCTACTCGAACTTCAAGATCTGGAAGCTGACCAGCGGCCAGACCTACCACTTCGCCAACCGGCCGACCTGCGGCTACTACCTCAAGAGCGTGAACGCCGGCGTGCCGAGCAGCAGCCTCTACAGCGGCACCCCGGTCACCGACTGCTCGACCACCCCGCCGCCGTCGGGCGGGTCGAGCTACGCCGAGGTGGAGCCGAACGACTCGCGGACCGCGGCCAACGACATCTCCGCCAGGTCCTACCCGCTGACCCTGACCGGTGACATGAAGAGCACCACCGACCGGGACTACTTCGCGCTCACCCTCGGCAGTGGACAGACGCTGACCGCGAACTGCGACGTCCCGACCGCGTACGACGCCGATCTCTACCTGCTCAGCTCCGCCGGGAGCACGCTGACCCGGTCGGTGAACGACGGCGCCGGCGCCGACGAGGCGGTCACCCTCACCCGGACCACGTCCGGGTCGGCGACCTACTACCTCGACCTGGAGGCGTACTCCGGCTCCGGCACCGCCGACTACACCTGCACGGTCACCAAGTCCTGATTCCCAGCCCGGTTACGCTCAGCGCGTGTCGAATCCCGATCATGTCGAAGAGCCGCATGCGGTCGGTGTCGCCGCGCTGATCCGGCAGCGGCTCGGCGAGTGCAGCCCGGCCGAGCGTCGGGTGGCCCGGGCGCTGCTCGCCTCGTACCCGGCGGCCGGGCTGGGCACCGTCGCTGCGCTGGCCGAGCGGGCCGAGGTGAGCGGGCCGACGGTGCTGCGCTTCCTGTCCCGGCTCGGCTTCGGCGGGTACCCGGAGTTCCAGCGGGCGCTGCGCGAGGAGCTGGCCGAGCGGGAGACCTCACCGCTGTCGGCGTACCGGGCGGCGGAGCGGACCGGCGCACCGCCGGAGGGGGCTCTGGCCCGGTCGGCGGCCACCCTGCCGGACGCGGTCGCCGGCACCCTCGCCGAGCTGCCGCAGGGCGAGCTGGACGCGGCGGTACGCCTCTTCGCCGACCAGCAGCTGCGGGTCACCGCCGCCGGTGGCCGCTTCTCCGGGCTGCTCGCCCACTACCTGGTGCTGCACCTGATGCAGGTGCGCGGCGGCAGCCGGCTGCTGCCCCGCACCCCGGTGGAGCGGACCGACATGCTGGTCGACGTCGGCCGCCGGGACCTGTTCGCCCTGTTCGACTTCCGGCGGTACGAGGAGCCCACCCTGGCGCTGGCCCGGGAGGTGACCTCGCGGGGGGGCAAGGTGGTGCTCTTCACCGACCGGTGGTTGTCGCCGGTCGCCGGTCTGGCCGAGGTGGTACTGCCCAGCCGGGTCGAGTCGCCCTCGCCGTACGACAGCTTCGTGCCGGCGTTGGCGCTGGTGGAGACGCTGGTGGCGGCCCTGATCGACCGGCTCGGACCGGTCGCCGGCGGCCGGCTGAAGGCGATGGAGGCGGCCCAGCAGACGTTCGGCAGCGACTGAACTCCGCGTTACAGAAAATCGTAACCCCACCGAAATCGTAACGTGCGTTACAGTCCGGGGGCTGGTTCGTTCTGGCCCCCGGAAGGACACCTCATGCGCATCCGTCAGTTGGCCCTGGTCGGCGCGACCACGGCCCTTCTCGCCGCCACCGCCGCCTGTGGCGGCACCACCGACGCCGCCGGCTCCGGCGACGACGTCAAGCAGGTCTCGGTCACCATCGACGGGGTCGGCGCGGTCGCCACCGACACCGCGCTGGCCAAGAAGGTCCCGACCGACGTGCGCGGCCGCGGCACCCTGACCGTCGCCACCAACGCCCCCTACCAGCCGTTCATCGACTTCAAGGTCGAGGGCAAGAACGACGAGTTCAAGGGCCTCGACTACGACCTGTTCCAGGCCGCCTCGGCCCGGCTCGGCCTGAAGGCCACCTTCAGCCAGCAGCCCTTCGACGGCCTCGTCCCCGGCCTGCAGGCCGGTAAGTACGACGCCATCGCCGGCGGCATCACCGACAAGAAGGAGCGCCAGCAGGTCGCCACCTTCGTCGACTACTCCGCCTCCGGCACCGGCTTCCTGGTCAGGACCGGCAACCCACTGGGCGTGCAGACCGTGGCCGACCTCTGCGGGCGCAAGGTCGCCGTGCAGAAGGCCAGCAACCAGGCAAAGAACCTGGCCACCTACTCCAAGGACAGCTGCGCCGGCAAGGCCATCGACGTCAAGGAGTACCCGGAGAACCCGCAGGCGGTGCAGGCGATGCTCGCCGGCAACGTCGAGGTGGTCGCCGCGACCAAGGTGAACCTGGTCGACACCGCCAGCTCGCTCGCCGGCAAGGCCGAGCTGGTCGACGACCGGTCCGCCCCGAACGGCTGGCTGGCCAGCCCCAACGGCTTCGGCTTCCTGAAGGCCAACAAGGAGCTGGCGCAGGCGTACCAGGCGGCCGTGCAGTCCCTGATCGACGACGGCACCTACGGCAAGATCCTCGCGCAGTGGAAGCAGGAGCCGATCGCCGTCAAGCAGGCCACCATCGACCAGGCCATCGACTGACCCGGCGGACCACCACCCCCTAGGACCGCGGTCGCCGGGCGTCCTCCGATTCCGTGAGGGCGGGCCCGGGGGCGTCCGGCGACCGCCGCACCCTTCCGCCGCAGGAGGCACCGCACATGACGAGCGACACCGAGACCGTACGGGTGGTGCCCGTACGTCACTACGGACGCTGGGCGACCGCACTGCTCGTGGTCGGCCTGACCGCCCTGTTCCTCCGGGCGCTGTTCGACAGCCCCAACCTGGAACCCGGCACCATCGCGAACTACCTGTTCAAGGACTACGTCCTCGACGGCGTGGTCACCACGCTCTGGCTCACCCTGCTGGCGATGGTGCTCGGCACCGTCGGCGGCGTACTGCTCGCCGTGATGCGGTTGTCGGAGAACCCCGTGCTGCGCGGCGTCTCCTGGGCGTTCATCTGGGTCTTCCGGGGCACCCCGCTGCTGGTCCAGATCATCTTCTTCGGCTTCCTCGGGGCGCTCTTCCCCCGGATCAGCCTGACCGTGCCGTTCACCGGCACCATCCTGTTCGACAAGCCCACCAGCGTGGTGGTGACCGGGACGGTGGCCGCCGTGCTGGCCCTGTCGCTCAACGAGATGGCGTACGCCGCCGAGGTCATCCGGGGTGGCATCCTCGCCGTCGACGACGGGCAGACCGAGGCCGCCGCCGCGCTGGGCATGAGCCCGACGCTGACCCTGCGCCGGGTGGTGCTGCCGCAGGCGATGCGAGTGATCATCCCGCCGATGGGCAACGAGACCATCACCATGCTCAAGTCGACCGCGCTGGTCTCGGTGATCGCCGGGCGGGACCTGATGACCGCCGTGCAGACCGTCTACCAGAACAACTACAAGGTCATCCCGCTCCTGGTGGTGGCCGCCATCTGGTACCTCGCCCTGGTCAGCCTGCTCTCGGCGGGCCAGTGGCTGATCGAGCGGCGGTTCGGCCGCGGCTTCTCCCGGGGAGGTGTCCGATGACCGTGACCGACGAGACGCAGACCGGTCCGGTGGCGACCGCGACCAGGCCGATGGTGCGCGCCGACGGCGTGACCAAGCGGTTCGGCCCGGTCGAGGTGCTCAAGGGCATCGACCTGACCGTCGCCCCCGGTGAGGTGACCTGCCTGCTCGGCCCGTCCGGCTCCGGCAAGTCCACCTTCCTGCGCTGCATCAACCACCTGGAGCGGATCGACGGCGGTCAGCTCTGGGTGGACGGGGACCTGGTCGGCTACCGCCGGCAGGGCGACAAGCTGTACGAGCTCAAGGCGCGCGAGGTGGCCCGCCGACGCCGGGACATCGGCATGGTGTTCCAGCGGTTCAACCTCTTCCCGCACCTCACCGCGCTCGGCAACGTCGTCGAGGCGCCCGTGCGGGTGCTCGGCACCCCGCGCGAGAAGGCCCGCGCCGAGGCGCTGCGGCTGCTCGAACGGGTCGGCCTGGCCGAGAAGGCGGGCAACTACCCGGGCCAGCTCTCCGGCGGCCAGCAGCAGCGGGTGGCGATCGCCCGGGCACTGGCCATGCACCCGAAGCTGATGCTCTTCGACGAGCCCACCTCGGCGCTCGACCCGGAACTCGTCGGCGACGTGCTGGACGTGATGAAGGGGCTGGCCGCGGACGGAATGACCATGGTGGTGGTGACCCACGAGATGGGCTTCGCCCGCGAGGTCGCCGACAGCGTCGCCTTCCTCGACGGCGGGGTGGTGGTCGAGGCCGGCACCCCGGCCGAGGTGCTCGGCAACCCCCGTCACGAGCGCACCCGCGCGTTCCTGGACAAGGTGCTCTGATGGATCCTCTGCTCACGGCGGCCGGCGACCGGCTCGGGGCGTACCACGAGCGGTTGGCCCGGCTGGTCGGCATCGACTCCGGCTCCGGCCAGGTGGACGGCCTGCGCGAGGCCGCCGACCTGGTGCAGACCTGGTGCCTCGCCGCCGGGCTGTCGGTCGAGCGGGAACCGGTGGGCGACCCGTCCGGCACCCCGCTCGGCGACGTGCTGGTCGCCCGCAGGCGCGGCCGGGGCGAGCGGCGCATCCTGCTCGCCGCTCACCTCGACACGGTCTTCCCGGCCGGCACCGCGGCCACCCGGCCGTTCCGGGTGCACGACGGCCGGGCGTACGGGCCGGGGGTCAGCGACGACAAGGGCGGCCTGCTCGCCGGGCTCGCCGCCGTCGAGGTGCTCGACGCGCTGGGCCGGGAGGAGTACGGCGAGCTGGTGCTGGTCTGCACCCCGGACGAGGAGATCGGCTCGCCGGGCAGCCGCCCGCTGCTGCGTACCCTCGGCGCGGAGGCGGACGTGGCGCTCTGCCTGGAATGCGCCCGCGACAACGGTGACCTGGTGTCGGCCCGCAAGGGCGTGGCCGATCTGGAGATCGTGCTGCGCGGCCGGGCCGCGCACGCCGGCATCGAGCCGGAACGTGGGGCGAACGCGCTGCTCGCCGCCGCCCGGCTGACCGTCGCGCTGGACGCGCTCAACGGCCGCTGGCCGGGGGTCACCGTCAACGTCGGGGTGCTGGAGTCCGGCGGCCGGCCCAACGTGGTGGCCGATCGGGCCCGGATGCTGGTCGACCTGCGGGCCTGGCGCACCGGAGAGTACGCCGCGGCGCTCGCTTCGATCCGCCGGCTGGTGGACGAGCCGACCGTTGCCGGGGTACGCGCCGAGCTGGCCGTGCACGCGCCCACCCCGCCCTGGGAGCCCGGCGCGGAGGAGCGCTGGCTGACCGAGCTGGCCGCCAAGGTCGGCGCGGGCCTCGGGGTGCCGGTGTCGCACACCGCCACCGGTGGCTGCGCCGACGCGAACCTGCTCGCCGAGGCCGGGGCGACGGTGCTGGACGGGCTCGGCCCGGTCGGCGGCGACGACCACAGCCCGACCGAGTGGCTGGACCTCGACTCGGTGGTGCCCCGGGTCGCGCTGCTCGCCGGCCTGATCGACGAGGTCGGCCGGCGCTAGGACGACGCGAGGGCCGGCCTCCCCGGGTGGGGAGACCGGCCCTCGGTCTTCAGCAGTGCGGGATCAGGAGCTGTAACCGCGGCCCGCGATCCAGTTGGCCAGCTCGGTGACGTCCATCCAGTACTCCTGGATGTCCGGCGCCGCCGGGTCGGCGATCTTCACCGTGTTGCCGTCGTCCTTGTACTCGACCACCGTCAGGTAGTGGCCCGGGTAGTTGTGCTCGACGCCGTCGACGTCCAGCGCGCCGCCGAGGATGTTGGCGACGACCGGGTCACCGTCGTCCACCGAGGCCTTGATGTCCGCCCGCAGCCGCTCGACCTGCTCCTTCGAGGCGGTGTCCGAGCTGATCTCGGTGGTCTTGTACTTGCCGCCGGTGTACTCGTTCAGCACCCGGGTGATGTCGATGGCCGAGTCGGTGCCGTTCTCGGTCGTGCCGAGCTTCTTCGCCAGCTCGTCCTGACTGATCGTCTTGCCCTCGGCCGACAGGGCGATCCGGGTGGACGCCGGGCCGCAGTAGTAGAAGTTCGGCTGCGCCTGGTACTCGTAGCCGGCGCGCCGCTCGGCCTTGCCGCCCTTGCCCTTGCCGCCCTTGCCCTTGTCGGCGTTGCTCTTGTCGGCCTTGCTCTTGTCGGCCTTGCCCTTGTCCGGCTTGTCGGCCACCACCGAGGCGGCCGGCTTGCCGGCGGGCGCGGCGTGCGCCGCCACGGCCGGGCCGGCGATGGCGCCACCGGTCATGATCAGGCCGGCGACGGAGAGCATGCTGTTCCGGAAGATCGTGTTCATGGTCGAAGCTCCGTTCGGGGGTTGACGTCCGCGTCGGGGACACGGACACAAGCACCGGGAAGGGCGCTCGGATCGGGGATCGGTGGACCGGGCGCTCGGCCCGCTCGCCCACCGGCAAGGTAACGACCGCGGGCGGCCGGCCATTCCAGCCGCTGCGCTCGTCCTACTCGGTCGTACGGAGGGTGTAACGACCGGCGGCGGGTCGCGATTCCACCGGGCGGGTGACGCTGGTCATCACGAACCGGACATTCGTGCACACCTCGGGCGGTGTGGCCGGCAGGCCCGGGCCGGACTCGGACGCTACGAACTTGATGACGCGAACGAATCGCGGATGGTGGTCACGCCTCCGCCGGAAGAACCGGACATCCTCCGCCGGCTAACCGGACATCCTCCGCCGGAAGAACCGGACATCCTCCGCCGGCTAACCGGACATCCTCCGCCGGAAGAACCGGACATCCTCCGCCGGCTAACCGGACATCCTCCGCCGGAAGAACCGGACATCCTCCGCCGGCTAACCGGACATCCTCCGCCGGAAGAACCGGACATCCGATTCGCTGACGGCATCAAGTTCGTAGCGTCCGAAAGGCGGCCCGGCGGGATGAGACGTCCGGTCCCGCTCGAACCCGGAAGGGTCAGGAACCGGACGCCGGGGGCAGGCTGCCCAGCAGGCGGGTCACCGCGATCTCGATGACCACGCGCTCCGGATTGGGGCGGGGCTGCCGGTAGCGCTCGGCGTACCGGCGCTCGGCTTCGGCCACCGACGCCGGATCGGACCGGAGCACCGCCCGGCCCTCGATGGTGAGCCACCACCGGCCGTCCACGTGGCAGACCGCCACCGGGGTGCCGGCGGGACCGGCCGCGGCGACGTGCCGGGCCTTCGCCGACGTCGCCGAGGTCATCACCCGGGCCAGTCCGGCGTCCGGGTCGAAGGTGACCCCGACCGGGACCACGTGCGGGGTGCCGTCGGCGCGCAGGGTGGTCAGCGTGGCGAGGTGCCGCTCCCGGCAGAACGTGAGCACCCGCTCGTCCCACCGGTCCAGACGGTGATCGCCGGCCATGTCCGTTCCCCCGTCTCGTGGCCGGCGTCGTCCCGGTCCGCCCGGATCATGGCACGGTGCGGCGTACCCGTTCCTGATCAGGGGGAGTACCCGGCTGGCCGGGCAACGACCGGGTCGCGGCCCGGTGCTGGTTGACCAGTCGGGTCAGGTAGATCAGCGCCCCGGCGAGCACCCCGAGGTCGTCCAGGTAGATCGGGTCGGGGAGCAGATCGACGGGGGAGATCGTGTAGATCAGCGCGCCGTAGAAGGCCACCTTGCCGCCCACACCGAGCGCCCCCAGCAGCCGCCGGGTGCGTACCACCCGGACCGCCAGCACGATCGCGCCGACCAGCGCGGCGAGCGCCAGGATGCCGCCGACCACCACGAGGACCCACGTCTGTCGGGACATGCCGTCACGCTAACCGAACCGCGCCCGCACCGCCGGGCTCGCGCGCCGGTCACCCGGCCGCTGCGGCATCGCGATCAGTACGCGGCGACCGCCGCCCGGCCGTGCGCCACGGTCGGCGCTTCCCGGGCCGGCTCCACCACCGGGTGCCGGGTCTCCGGCATCGGCACCACCGACTGCGCCTCCTCCGGCCGGCGGTCCAGCGCGGCGAACGCCTCCTCCCGCAGGCTCCGCGCCGCCGCGGCGGCGAGGTCCGCGTCCCGCCACGCTGCCCGCTCCCGCTCCACCGCGGTGCGGTGCCGGGCGGCCAGGTTGTCCCGCGTCGCCCGGCGCAGCAGCAGTTCCTGCTCCACCGGGTGCCGCCGTGGGTCCCAGCCGCCGCGGTGACCGAAGACATCGCTGAGCTGCTCGACGGAGAGCTCCTTGCGCCAGTACGCGTCCAGGGCCGCCCGGTGCAGGTATCGCTCCCGGTCGGCGTACTCGGCCGGGGTGCGGACCGTCTGGGGCAGCGGCATCGCCGCGGCGGCGGAGAGCCGGCGGACGTCCGCCTCGGCGGTCTCGTACTCCCGCCAGGCCGCCTCGACCTCCTCCTGCACGGCGAGCCAGGCCGTCCGGCGGCGCTCCGCCGTGGCCGCCGCCCGCTCGGCCGCCACCGCCACCTCTTCGGCGTACCGGGCGCGTTCGCGCTGCTCCTCGGCCAACTCCAGGTGAGTGGGGAGGGCCGCCTGGCGGAACCGGCCGGCGAGGGCGAGCCGGAACACGTCGGGGCGGACGAACAGTCCCGCGACGGCGACGGCCGCGACGGCGAGCAGGATCAGCCAGATCAGGGCGGCGGCGGGGACGTCGGGCAGGACGGCGGAGAGAACGGTCTGCATCACCAGCACCTCACGGTGGGAACGATGTGGAGGGACGAGCGGGGACGGCGCGAGCCGGCGGTCGTACCCGTGGCGGACCCGTGGCCGGGACGGCGCGTCGGGTCCGGCACCCGGACGGGTGCCGCGCGGGCTCAGTGCCGGGGCGGACCGCGCCGGCCGGCGGCGCCCCGGACCGGGTCCGCCGCCGGCGTCCGCACCGTCGTCGCCGGCGGGGCCGGGTGGACGGAGGTGGCGGCCGGTCGGGCCGGGAGCGGCCCGGCGGAGCTGTCGTCGACCCGCACGTCGGCCGACGGGGTGGTGGCTGGCAGATCGGCCACCCGGGAGGCCACCACGCTGGGCCGGACCGGGGCGGACCCGGCGGCGGCCGGACCGCTCGGGCCGGCGACCGCAGCGCCGAGGCCGACGGCGAGCACCAGGGCGGTCATCGCCAGCCGGACGAGATCGCGCATCACGCGCAGCGTCGCCACCCAGGCGGGGTGAATCGTCGCTACGGGCAGCATTCACCCAACCTAATGCCTCCGGTCACCCCGCGCAGCGGTGCGACGGCATGCCGGGAGGTGACCCGGGCCACTCCGTCCTCAGCGGACGGACCGCTCCCCCTAGCGGTCGCCGCCGAGCACCGGCGGCGCGACCGAGCTGGCGTCCTGCCAGACCATCTCGTCCTCGGTCAGCCAGGTGAGCCGCTCGTCGGACTCGTCGTCACCCTGCTGGCCGCGGCCACCCAGTACGCCGTTGCGGCTGGCGCCGCCGGCCGTGGCGGCCCGGTTGGCGGCCCCGCCGGAGCGGCCACCGCCGTTCGCGCCGCCCGACTGCCCGGAGGTCAGCCGGCCCGTGCCGGTCGCCGACCGGTTCTCCGCGCCAGTCGGCCCGACGCCGGTACGCCCCGGCAGGGTCGCCGCCCGGCCGGAGGAGGCCAGCGAACCGGCCCCGCCCACCACGCCGCCGACGGGCAGCCCACCCAGGGCGCCGAGGGTGCTCGACGAAGTGCCGACCGCGCCGGCCAGGCCGACCGCGCCGAGCGCGCCCCCGCCCAGCACCGCCCCGCCGAGCAGCGGGTCCGCGCCGGCCAGCGAGGTGCCGCCGGCCAGGTCGTCGAGGCCGGCGCTGCCCGGGCCAGTGCCCACGCCGCCCGGGCCGGTACCCGAGGTGTCGCCCGGGTGGGTGCTGCCCGAGCCGGCCGTCGGGCCGTGCGCCGGGCCGGTCGGGGTGGCCACGGTGGCGCCGCCGCGCGGGCCCGCGACACCGGTGGTCGGGGCGGCGGTCGGGGTGCTCGACACCGGGCCGGACCGCGGCGTCGAGTCGCTCGGTCGGGTGCCGCCCGGCAGCCGGCCGTCCGGCGGCGGGGCTTCCACCACCCGCCCGTACGCCGAGACGTCGTAGCCGGCGGAGAGCTCCGCCACCAGCAGCACCATCCGCTGGTGGGCCTTCTCCTGCTCGGCCTTGTCCTGCTGGTGGCCGATCAGCCCGCCGACCACCATGCCGCCCACGCCGAACACCGCGCCCTTGGCGGCGTTGCCGAGCAGCTTGTCGTGGTCGTCGGTCTCCTCCGGGCTCTCCGCCTGCTGCTGGGCGACGCGCAGTTGACCGGCCATCATCGTCAGCGCCTGCCCGACGTCGGACATCCCGTCGGCGAGCTCGGTGGAGAAGCGCGACACGAGCGACAGCCGCTCCTGGAACTCGCGCGCCGCGTCGCCCGTCCAGCTGCCGGCCAGCCGGTCGAGGTCACCGTCGAGGTCGCGGGCCAGGCCGCTCAAGGTGTCCTTGAGTGAACTCCACTGGCTGGCGAGGCCGTCGATCTGACCCGGGTCGCCCGCCCGAACGGCGTCGTAGAGCTCCTTGTGGCTGACGTGCTGGTAACGCTGGGTGTATTCAGACACGCCCGTCCTCCCGCTCCTCGAGCACCTTGTCGACCCCGTTGAGGGCGGCCTCGATGTCGGCGGCGTTCGCCGCGTTGCGCGCCTCGGTGGTGCGGTAGTTCGTCATGACCGTGTGGGTCGCGGTCCGGGCCGCCGCGACCGCGCGGCGCAGCTGCGCGACCCGCTCCGCGTAGTCGGCCTGGACGTCGCTGTAGCGCCGGGCGTTGCCGGTGGCGTCGGCGAATGAGCCGAGCGCGGGCGGCCGGCACTGCATCTCGCTGTTCAGCTTCCGCAGCGCCGTCTCGGCCTGGGCCAGTCGATCCGCCAACCGCTGGTGGAAGTCCTCCAAGGACAGTACGTCGACTGTCGTGCGCCCGGTCATGGCAGCATCCCCGTTGTCCATAGTCGATCCAAGGGCCAGGCCCAGGTTAGTCGACCCGCGCCATCCCGGGCGACCCCGTGCGACGGCGACCGGCCCGGTCAGCCCCCCTGAGCAGGCGCGGCGTCAGGCGTACCCGAGGGGCTGGGCCGCTCCTCGTCCCGCGAGTCGTCCGGGGCGAAGTGGTCCAGCGCGTCCTGGCGGTCCAGCGCTGGCCCGGTCGGGATCAGCGAGAGCAGCGACGCCGGTACGACCAGCGGCGCCACCCCGGCGTACCCGAGCGCGGCGACCGCGTCCCCGCCGCGCCGGCCCAGCGGGTGGCGCACGCCCTGCGAGCTGATCAGGTAGACCGTGGCACCGGCCGCCGGCTCGGTACCCTCGCCGGCTCCCGGAGCGGCCTGGACCAGCACGCCCTTGCCGCCCGGCAGCACCACCTCCTGTGCGGTGCGGACCGCGTCGCGCGGGCCCTGCCGGACCGGGTTCCCGGCGTCCGCCAGTTCGGCCGGCACCTGGTCGAAGGCCTCCAGCGTGGTGGTGGGCGGCCCGCCCGCCGCGCCCGCCCGGTAGGTCGCGCAGACCACCGTCCGGCCGGGACGGACCGGGTACAGCGCGGGCAGGGACTGCAGCGCGCCCTCGGCCTCCAGCCGCTGGTCGGTCAGCAGCTCGCCGGCCTGGTCCGGGGTGATGTCGGTGATCTGACCCCCGTCGCTGACCAGGAGCAGCGCGGTGACCTCGCCGATCGAGACCAGGCCGTCGCGGGTGAGCACGTAGTGCTCGCCGGCGGCCCGGAACACCTGGCCGATCCGGGCCGGCCGGCCGGCCACCGGACGGCCGCTCAACGCGTCGTCGCCCGGGATCGCCGGCTCGCGCAGGGCCGGCCCGGCCGGCACCGCGTTGAGCAGCTGCTGGCCCACCTCCAGGGTGTCCGCGGCGGCCATCTTCAACGCCGCCAGCGCCCGTTCGCCGCCGACCACCTGCAGCCGCGAACCGCCGGTGAGCAGGTAGCGCTGCGAGCCGGACTCGACCAGCACCGCCCGACCGGTCAGCGGGGCACCACCGGTGAGCGGCCGGCCGATCAGCACCTTGGCGCCGGAGCGGCGCGAGTCCGCCGGGTCCGGCACGTCGCAGACCGACCAGGGGAGGTCGACCAGGGCGGTGCGGTCGGGCAGGGCGTCGGGGGCGCCGACGATGCCGACCGTACGGCCCCGGGGGCGGTCCTTGATCGACGCCTGGGACACCGTGCGGACCTCCGGGTCCGGCTCGTTGACGATCAGCCGGGCGGAGGCGTAGTTGAGCGTCGGGTGCAGCACCCCGGCGGCGAAGACGTAGGTCGCACCGGTCTCGCGCTCGATGACCAGGCTGTTCTCCTCCAGCGGAGCGGTGTTCCCGGTCAGCTGGCCGTACGCACCGGCACCACCGAGCACCACGGCGGCGGCGACCACGCTGCCCGCCACCGCCATGCCGAGCCGGCGCATCGGCAGGTTGGTGGTCTCCGGGTCGCCGGAGAGCAGCGCCGAGACGATGCGGCGGGTGACGAAGCGGTACGCCTGCACCTGATCGCGGCGGGTCCGCATGGTTGACCTCCGGCGGGGGTGGGTCCGCGACGATCAGGTCCGAACTCCGCCGCGGGCTTCCCTACGATAAGGGGCCGTCGGTGGGTCACCGGGACCCCCGCCCGTCCTCCGGTCGCGCCACCGCGACCGGACGCCCGCGATGTCCAGAAGGGACGCCCACCGATGACGCAGCTCCAGGCGCCGCCCGGTCGTACGCCCACCGTCCCCGCCGACCGTCCGGTGTCGCCGGTCCCGGAGCGCGGTCGGGGCCGGATCGGCCCGGTGGCCGTCGGCCAGCTCGTCGTGGTCGAGCTCTGCGCGCTCGCCGTCTGGGCGGCGACGGCCGGGCCGAGCTGGCTGGTCGGGGTGGTGGCCGCGGTGGCCGTCCCCGTCGCGCTGGCCACCTTCGTCCGGCGCGGCGGCCGCTGGTGGTACGAGGACCTGCTGCTGCGCCGCCGGCTGCGGACGCGCCGCGAACACGCCCGGGCGGCGGTGGCGACGGGTGCCGTGGTGGACGCCCGGCTGGCCGCGCTCACCCCCGAGCTGAGCATCACCGAGCTGACCGAGCGGGGCACCCGGCTCGGCATCGGCCAGGATGGCCGGGGCTGGTTCGCCGCGCTGGCGCTGACCGGCCCGGCGGGCGCGCCGGTCGGCTCGGTCGAGGCGGCCGTGATGGACCGGGCGCTGGCGGTGCTGGCGGACTTCGCCGGCCCGGTCACCCTCACCCAGGTCGTGTCGCACACCCTGGTCTGGTACCCGGCGCCGGGCGCGCCGCCGGCCGCCCACCGTACGGTCTGGGTGGCGCTGCGGCTGTCGGTGCCGGACGCCCGCACCGAGGCGGTGACCCGGGGCGGCGGGATGCCCGGCGTGCACCGGACGATGGCCGCCGGCATCGGCCGGCTCGGCAAGGCGCTCACCGCGGCCGGCCTGCACCACCGGGTGCTGGGCCGGGACGAGCTGCGCGCCGCGGTGGTCGCCGCAGCCGGTCTCGACCTGGCCCCGGAGCCCCCCGCGGAGAGCTGGACCGGCCTGCGCGGCGGCGGCTGGGCCCAGCGCTGCCTGACCCTGCGCCGCCGGCCCGGGGCGCCGCTCGGCGCGCTGGTGGACGCGGTGACCGCCACCTCGGCCCCGTCGCACACGGTCGCCGCGGTGGTGACGCGGGGCGGCCGGCCGGTGCCGCCGCTGCTGCGGGTGGCGGCGATGGACGACCACGTCGAGGCCCTCGTCTCGGCCGTCCGGGACGTGGCCGGCCGCTGCGGCATGCCGGCCCGCCCGCTCGACGGCCAGCACGGCCCGGGCGTCTACGCCACCACGCCGGTGGCCACCGCGGCGGGGACGATCAGGGTCGGAGGTTGACGATCCAGCCGTAGAGGCCGCACACCCAGACGGCCAGCGGCACCAGCGCCACGATCAGCAGGATCTCCACGATGTCGAGGAGTCGGCCCCAGACCGGCGAGATCCGCCTGCCGGCCACGGACAGCCCGTAGACCAGGCTGACCACCGCGGTCAGCAGCAGGCCGCCGAGGACCAGCCCGAGCCGTACCGGCAGCCCCGCGTCGCCGAAGGTGGCCGCCGCCGTGCACACCAGCCCGGTGGTGCCGGCGACCAGCACCGGGACGCGCTGGGCCCGCCCGATGAACGGCCGGGCCCGCAGCAGCGACAGCAGCGCCAGCACCAGGCAGAGCAGCACCGCCGGCAGCCGTCCGTCGGTGGCCAGCACGGCCTGGCTGCCGAGCACCAGCAGCGACACCGTCCACAGCAGACCGGTGAGGAACTGGTCGGCCCGCTCGGAGAGCCGCAGCACCCGCCGCCCGTCGACGCTCTCGGTGTCGGTCTTCAGGTCGTCCGGGCCGGTGGGGATGGACGGCACGGGCAGCCGGGCCAGCCGGTAGGCGGTCATCGGCAGCATCGGCAGCGTCGCGAAGGCGACCGCGGCGACCACCGCGGCGGCTCCCGCCGCGGTCAGGCCGAAGAGCAGGTTGAGCAGCGCCGCGCCGGCGACGGCGGCGCCGATCGCCACGGCGCCGAAGAAGAGCGGCATCCGGTCGCCGACCGCCAGCGCGGCGACCGCGCCGGCCAGCAGCACCGCGGTCCCGGCCAGCAGGACGTGCGGGCCGGCCAGCCCGTCCAGGGCGCGGTCGCCGGCGAGCACCAGCAGGCCGCCGATCGCGGCGTAGCCGATCCCGGCGACGGCCAGCACCACACCGGTCCGGCTGTCGCCGGCCGCCCGGGAGAGCACCGCCGCCGTCACCACCAGCAGCACCGCGACCAGCAGGGCGGCGAGCGCGCCGGGCAGCTGCGGCGGCCCGGCGAACAGCGTCACCGCCGCCCCGGCCGCCAGGGTCAGCGTCGCCAGCAGCACCGCGAAGGAGCGGGTGGTGCCGACCTGCCAGGTGCCCTGGCGCTGGTTGGTGGCGGTCGCCACCGCGTCCACCACGTCGTCGAAGACGATCTCCGGGGCCGCCGCCGTGCGCGGGTTGAAGTAGAGGACCTCACCGTCGCGGACCCCGAGCTGCGTCGCGGTTCGGCCGCCGTCCAGCGGCGCGCCGCCGAGCCGGGAGAGGCTCCACCCGCCGTGCCGTACGCCCTCGTCGGCGAGGTCCTCGCCGGCGTAGCGGAGCAGGGTGGGGAGCAGGTCGGCCAGCGGCACGTCGGAGGGGAGTGCGAGATCCATCCGGGTCCGCGGCGCCACGATGGTGATCCGGCTCAACCCGCCGGTCGCGGTCTTCGTCGCCACTGTGGCCTCCTCGTGCTCTCGATCCACCTCGGCCGGTGGCAACGCCCCCGCGGGTCCACGACGCCCACGGGAGATTACCTACGATGGCGGGCACGTACGATGCCCACCCGACGACTCCGGTCGGTCGCAGACCGCAGCAGGGCCGCTTCTGGGGGAGGAGACAGCCGTGAGCACGGTGGTGTTCCGCCGGCTTCCGCGTCAACCGGGGCCCGCGCTGCCGCGCGGCGAGGTGCTGCTGGAGTCACCGCCCGAGCTGCCCGAGCAGACTCCCCGGAGCATGGGGCAGCTGCTGATGGTGCTGCCGATGCTCTGCGGCGTCGGCGCCATGGCGTTCCTGTACGCCGGCAAGGGCGGCGGCATGGTGACGTACATCGCCGGTGGTCTCTTCGGTGTGTCCATGCTGGGCATGGCGATCGGGACGATGAGCAGCGGCGGCGGGAACGACAAGGCGGAGCTGAACGCCGAGCGCCGCGACTACATGCGCTACCTGGCGCAGATGCGCAAGCGCACCCGGCGCGCCGCCGAGCAGCAGCGGGCCGCGATGGCCTGGCGGCACCCGGAGCCGGACGCGCTCTGGTCGATCGCGGCGTCCCGCCGGATGTGGGAGCGGCGGATCACCGAGGACGACTTCGGCGAGGCCCGGATCGCGACCGGTCCGCAGCGGCTCGCCGTGGAGATCGTTCCGCCGGAGACCAAGCCGGTGGAGGACCTGGAGCCGATGAGCGCGATCGCGCTGCGCCGCTTCGTCCGGGCCCACTCCACGGTGCCGGACCTGCCCACCGCGCTCTCGCTGCGGGCGTTCAGCCGGATCGTGCTGCGCGGTGAGCGGGAGCCGGTGCTCGACCTGGCCCGGGCCGCGCTTGCCCAGCTGGTCACCTTCCACGCCCCGGAGGACCTGATCCTCGCGGTGGTGGCCGCGCCGGACCGGCAGGCGGCGTGGGACTGGGTGAAGTGGCTGCCGCACGCCCACCACGCCGCGCGGACCGACGCGGCGGGCGCCCGGCGGCTGGTCTTCGCCAGCCTGGCCGAGGCCGAGGAGTCGCTCGCCGCCGAGCTGGCCGGGCGGCCCCGCTTCGCGCCGGAGGCCAAGCCGCTGACCACCGCCCCGCACGTAGTGGTGCTGGTCGACGGCGGAGAGGTTTCGGCGACCTGCCAGCTGATGGGGCCGGGCCTGCTCGGCGCGACCGTCGTCGACCTCTCCGGCACGGTGCCCCGGGACGCCGGCCGCTGGCTGCTCTGCCTGGACGCCGGGGACGGCAGCACGCTGGAGCTGGTCCGCGGCACCTCCACCTCCCGGCTCGGCCGGCCGGACCGGCTCAGCGCCGAGGCCGCCGAGGGGCTGGCCCGGCAGATCGCCCCCTACCGGCTCTCGCAGCAGCAGAGCGCCTCGGACGAGCCGCTGGCCCGCAGCACCGAGCTGCCCGACCTGCTCGGCGTCGGCGACGCGGCGACGGTCGACGTGGCGCAGACCTGGCGGCCCCGCGGGCACCGGGACCGGCTGCGCATCCCGCTCGGTCTCGGGCCCGACGGCAACCTGGTGGAGCTGGACTTCAAGGAGTCCGCGCACGAGGGCATGGGCCCGCATGGCCTGGTGATCGGCGCGACCGGTTCCGGCAAGAGCGAGCTGCTGCGCACGATCGTCGGCGCGCTGGCGGTGACCCACTCCTCCGAGGAGCTCAACTTCGTCCTGGTCGACTTCAAGGGCGGCGCGACCTTCGCCTCGCTGGAGGCGCTGCCGCACACCAGCGCGGTGATCACCAACCTGGCCGACGAGCTGCCGCTGGTCGACCGGATGCGGGACGCGCTCGCCGGTGAGATGACCCGGCGGCAGGAGGTGCTCCGGGCGGCCGGCAACTACGTCTCCCGGTACGACTACGAGAAGGCCCGGGCGGCCGGGGAACCGCTCCCCCCGATGCCGAGCCTGCTGATCATCTGCGACGAGTTCAGCGAGCTGCTCGCCGCGAAGCCCGACTTCATCGACCTCTTCGTGATGATCGGCCGGCTGGGCCGGTCGCTCGGCGTGCACCTGCTGCTCGCGAGTCAGCGCCTGGAGGAGGGGAAGCTGCGGGGCCTCGACACCCACCTGTCGTACCGGATCGGCCTGCGGACCTTCTCGGCGGTGGAGAGCCGGATCGTGCTCGGCGTGCCCGACGCGTACGAGCTGCCGAACGCGCCCGGCCACGGCTACCTGAAGACCGACACCAGCACCATGCTGCGGTTCCGGGCGGCGTACGTGTCCGGGCCGTACCGGGCGCCGGGGCAGGGCGAGCGGTCCTCACGGGCGCTGGTGCAGCGCCGGATCGTGCCGTACGGGGTGAACTTCGTGCCCGTGCAGGTGCCCCGGGAGCCGGTCGAGGCGGAGGCGCCCGAGCAGCCGGCCGACGGCAAGGCCGTGGCGATGCTCGACGTGCTCATCGACCGGCTCAGGGGCCGGGGCGCTCCGGCGCACCAGGTGTGGCTGCCGCCGCTGGCCGAGCCGCCGAGCCTCGGCGAGCTGCTCGGCCCGCTGACCGCGCACCCGACCTTCGGGCTGACCACCGCGAACTGGCCCGGCCGGGGCCGGCTCACCGTGCCGGTCGGAGTGGTCGACCGCCCGTACGAGCAGCGCCGCGACCCGATGATGGTGGAGCTGGCCGGCGCGGGCGGCAACGTGGTGATCGTCGGCGCCTCGCTGAGCGGCAAGAGCACCCTGCTCCGCTCGATGATCGCCTCGCTCGCGCTCACCCACACCCCGCGTGAGGCGCAGTTCTTCTGCCTGGACTTCGGCGGGGGCGCGCTGCGCAGCCTGGAGGGGCTGCCGCACGTCTGCGGGGTGGCCGGTCGCCGGGACACCGAGGCGGTCCGCCGCACGGTGGCCGAGGTGACGGCGATCCTGGACGACCGGGAGACCCGCTTCGCCCAGCACGGCATCGACTCGGTGGCCGCGTACCGGCGGCGACGGGCCGCCGGCGAGTTCGCCGACGACCCGTTCGGTGACGTCTTCCTCGTGGTCGACGGCTGGAACACCCTGCGCCAGGAGTACGAGGAGCTGGAGCAGACCATCACCAACCTGGCCAACCGGGGCCTGGGTTTCGGCGTGCACGTGGTGCTGACCGCGGTGCGCTGGGCGGAGATCCGGATCAACATGCGGGACCTGCTCGGCACCAAGCTGGAACTGCGTCTGGGCGACGCCAACGAGTCGGAGATCGACCGGCGCGGGGCGGCGAACGTGCCGACCGGGGCTCCCGGGCGCGGCCTCACCCGCGACAAGCTGCACTTCCTCACCGCGGTGTCGCGGATCGACGGCAAGCGCGACATCGACGACCTGACCGAGGCGTCGGTGGCGCTGGCCCGGCACGTCGCGGACGCCTGGCCGGCCCGCCCGGCCCCGAAGGTACGGCTGCTGCCGCGCCGACTGCCGCTGGCCGAGCTGGTCCGGGTGATCGACCGGTCGGTGCCCGGCCTGCCGATCGGCGTCAACGAGGCGGCGCTCGCGCCGGTCCACCTGGACCTGGCCAGCGAGCCGCACCTGACCGTCTTCGGCGACGCCGAGTGCGGCAAGACCAACGTGCTGCGGGTGATCGCCCGGGGCATCGTCGAGCGGTACACCCCGGCGGAGGCCCGGATCGTGATCGCCGACTACCGGCGGGGCCTGCTCGGCGCGGTCGAGGGTGACCACCTGCTCGACTACGCCCCGTCCAACCAGGCGTTCAGCCAGGGTCTCGGCTCGATCCGCAGCGCCCTGCAGAACCGGCTGCCGGGCCCGGACGTCACCACCGCGCAGCTGCGCGACCGCAGCTGGTGGAAGGGGCCGGATCTCTACATCCTGGTCGACGACTACGACCTGGTCGCCTCGGGCGGCGGCAACCCGCTCAGCGCGCTGCACGAGCTGCTGCCGCAGGCCCGGGACATCGGCCTGCACCTCATCGTCACGCGTCGGGTCGGCGGGGTGGCCCGGGCGCTCTACGAGCCGGTGCTGCAACGCCTGCGCGAGCTGGACTCGCCGGGCCTGCTGATGTCCGGCAGCCGGGAGGAGGGTGCCGTCTTCGGCACGCTGCGGCCCAGTCCGCAGCCGCCGGGCCGGGGCACGCTGGTGCGCCGCCGGGACGGCCAGCAGCTCATCCAGACGGCCTGGGCCGAGCCGTCGTGACGGGGCATCCATGGTGGACCGGAATCGGTACGCTCGGCGCTCGTACGGTCTGGAGCAGGGGGCGACGGTGAGTGTGAGTGACGAGACCCGGGCCTGGTTCGGGCGCCTGGTGGCCGACACTCGGGAGCGGTTCGCCGGGCTGGCCGAGCTCGGCGACGACCCGGAGCGGCTGTACGGCGAGGCGGAGTCCCCCGACGGCGTCGTCGCGGTGGTGGCGCCCGGCGGGATGCCGGTCCGGCTGACCCTGAGCACCGCCGCATTGCGGCTGGGGCCGGAGGAGCTGGCGGAGCGCATCGTGGCGACCCAGCGGGAGGCCGCGGCCGAGGCCGGCCGGCGGCAGGCCGAGGCGGTCCAGGAGCTGATCGGCCCGGCGACCGGCGGGGCGGTGGACGTGCGGGCGATGGTCGACCGGGCGGTGGACCGGGGCCGGTTCCGCGAGGCCGCGGAACGGCTCGACTCGGCGGACGAACAGTTCGGCGGGCGCCGGTGAGCGCGCGGTGGCGCCGGCCCGCGCTGCGGCCCGGAGGGCGGGCCCGGTGAGCGGCGACGGTTTCACCGTCCAGCCCGAGGCGCTGCGCGCGGCGGCCGGCGGTCAGGAGGCGGCGGCCGGGGTCGCCGAGTCCACCGCCCGCACCGTCGAGTCGGCCACCGCGCAGGGCAACCTCTTCGGCGTGATCGGGCAGATGGCCGGCATGGACGCCGGCTACCGCGGCTGGGTGGCCGACGAGGTCGCCTCGCTGGACGGGCTCGCCCGGCACCTGCGCGACCTGGCCGACGGGTTGCGCGCCAACGCCGAGGCGTACGAGCACACCGACTCGGGCAACGCCGAACACCTGGCGAGCCGGTACCGGGAGCGGTCATGACCCAGCCGAACGCCGTCGACGTCGCCAAGGGCTACCAGCAGGTCCGGGACACCTGGAACCAGGTGACCAGTCCCGCCTCCGAGGCGCTCAACACCGGACTGGACGCGCTGCTCTACCCGTTCGTCTGGCCGCTGCTGCAACTGCTCGAGCTCTGCGTCGGCGATCCCGACCAGCTCGACGCGCACGCGGGCGCCTGGCGCAACGCCGCCACCCAGCTGCGCCAGCTCGCCGAGCAGGAACGGCAGGGCCTGGACGCGCTCCGTCCGGAGTGGACCGGCCCGGCGGCCGACGCGTACGCCCGGCGGATCGCCGTGCTGGTCGAGGGGCTGGAGGCGGCGGCCGGGGAGATGGCCCGGACGGGGGACAGCCTCGGCGACACGGCGATGGACCTGCGCGACTGCGAAGAGATCATCCGGACTATCATCCGGGAGCTGGTCGAGTGGCTGGTGATCACCTGGCTCGCCGCCCAGGCGCTGGCGATCATCACCGCCGGGGCGTCCGAGGCGGCCGCCGCCGTCGCCTCGGCGGCCGAGACCGGCGTCGCGGTCAGCCGGACCACCCGGATCATGGCGCAGCTGCACCGGGCGCTGGAGGCGTACAAGGCGGTGATGGAGGCCCTCAAGGCGATGGGCACCGTCGGCAAGATCGCCGCCTGGACCCTCGACAAGCTGTACGGCCCGAAGCACTGGCTCAAGATGGGCATCAAGCTCGCCACCCCGCTGGACGGGTCGATCGTCGGCGAGGGGTTGGAGTCGATCGGCGATCTGGTCATCAACTCCTCCGCCGACGAGTACGAGGACCGGCGGCGCGGCGACGACGGTGACGGCAGCCGCTGGCGGCGTACGGTGAGCTCCTGGACGGACCCGGCAGCCGACCGGGTGCCGTGACTCGGGGAGGGTCGATGGACGAGCCGGCGGCGCGTCGGGCGGAGCTGCTCGGTCGGGTGGGGGCCCTGTTGGCCCCGGGCGAGACGCTGCGGGAGGCGTGCTGGTTCACCCGCGTCCCGGGCCGGCGTTCGGCCGGCGAGGTGTTCCGTGCCGAGCTGAACCCGCTGCGGGTGGCGGAGGGGCTGGCCTGGGACGCCGCCGGGGTCACCGCGTCCACCGGGCCCGGGGTCGAGTGGTACCAGGCGGCCCGCAACGGGGTGCTCGGCGGCCCACCGGGTTCGGTCGGGGTCGGGCTGGACGAGCAGCTGCCGGAGCCCACGGTCGCCCAGGTGCTGGCGCTGACGGACCGCCGGGTGCTGGTGCTGCGCCGGCAGGGTGGTCGCCCCGCCGTCACCGAGCCGTCCGGCGGCGGGCTCCGGGACCGCCTGTCGGCGGCGGCCCGCCAGGTGCGCGCGGCGTGGCAGGGGCCCGGTCCGGTGGACCGCGACGCCCCACTGGAGGTGGTCTGGCAGGTGGGCCGGGAGTCGGTGGTCCGGGTCGACGCGCTGCCCGGTGGCACCATCGGGCGCCTCGCGCTGCTCTTCGCCGACGGCTCGTGGATCGTGCTCGGCCCGCCGGACGACGGGACCGCCCAGCGGATGGTCTCTTCCTACACCGGCTGATCCGCTGGTCATCCACTGTGGTGCGGAGCCGTCCGGTCACACAGGGCTGCGGAGGCTGGATGCGGTCCGCTACCGTCTCATGCGGAGTGTCCGTCGGTGGGGTGTAGGCCTTGCCGCGGGGGAGAGGCGCGGCAGGTGCGCCGCCACAACATGACGGAAGGGTGTGAAGCATGGCGTTCGAGGTCGAAGCAGCGACTCTGCATACCGCCGCGAGTGACGTGCGGTCCACGCGCAGCGAGGTTGACGGCGAGCTGAAGAAGCTGTGGAACGTGGTCGACGACCTGGCCATCGCCTGGAAGGGTCAGGCGTCCACGGGCTTCCAGTCGCTCATGCAGCGCTGGAACGAGGACACGGTCAAGCTGCTGACGGCGATGGACAGCATCGCCGACCTGCTCGACAAGTCGGGTACGACGCACCAGGTCAACGACGAAGAGCAGCAGCAGATGCTGGACAAGTTCCACTCTGCTCTCAACCCGTGATCCGCTGAGAAGAGCAGGGGAGGAATCATGACGATCAAGGTTGACTACGCGGTCCTCGAGAGCGCCAACCAGCAGATGCAGGGCATCTCGCGGACGATCGACGAGAAGCTGGACACGCTGCGGTCGATGCTGTCGAAGCTCCAGTGGGACGGGCAGGACCGAGCCGCCTACGAGCAGCACCAGGCGCAGTGGGACACCGCCGTTCGGGACATCAACCGGATCCTGAACGAGATCGGCGGCGCCGTCGGCGTCGCGCGTGAGAACTACGTCTCCACCGAGATGAGCAACGCCAAGGTGTGGGGCTGAGATAATCCAGCCGTCGCGGCTCCGGTCCGGTTCGACCGGACCGGAGCCGCACTGCGTTGCCAGCCACCGAGGTCCGGGGAGTGTCATGGGTACGGGCGAACGTCGTCGACCGGTGTGGAGATCCGCGGTCGCCGTGCTGCTGGCCGGCGCGGTGGTCGGGTCCGGGGTGGTGGGTGCGCCCGCCCCGGCGCGCGCCGCCGACACGGTGCGCGGCCTGCAGTGGTACCTCGACGCGATGCGGATCCCGCAGGCGCACCAGATCACCAAGGGGCGCGGGGTGACCGTCGCCGTCATCGACAGCGGCGTCGACGGGAAGCATCCGGCGCTCGCCGGACAACTGGCCGGTCGGCCCGGCACCGGCCCGGTGGGGTCTCCGGACGGCTGGGTGGACCGGGACGCCGAGGACGGGCACGGCACGGCGATGGCGGGGCTCATCGTCGGGCGGGGCGGCGACCGGAACCGGCAGCTCGGCATCGCGCCGGAGGCGAAGGTCCTGCCGATCGCGCTGAGCAGTGCCCGCGGCGACGGGGAGGTCGCCGAGGACATCCGCTGGGCCGCCGACGCCGGCGCGGACGTGATCAGCATGTCCATCGGCTTCGAGGAGGCCCCCAGCGTCCGGGTCGTCGAGGCGGTCCGCTACGCCCTCGACAAGAACGTGGTGCTCGTGGCGGCCACCGGCGCCTGGACGAAGGGCAACCGGACGGTCTCCTCGCCGGCGAACGCCCCCGGGGTGATCGCGGTCAACGCCACGGACCGGTCGGGCGCCCTCGCCGGCGCATCGGTGCCGGGTCCCGAGGTGGTACTCGCCGCGCCGGGCGACGACATCATCGCCCCGGTGCCGACGGTGGTCTCCTCGAACGGCTACGGGGTCAACTCAGGCACCAGCCAGGCGACCGCCATCGTGGCCGGGGTGGTCGCGCTGGTGCGGGCCCGCTACCCGGACCTGGACCCGGCCAACGTGATCAACCGGCTGATCCGGACGGCCCGGGACGCGGGGGCGCCGGGCCGGGATCCGAAGTTCGGCTTCGGCGCGGTCGACGTGCTGGCCGCGTTGCAGCGCCAGGTGCCGGCCGTGGACGCCAATCCGCTGCTCGCGGCGGGTCCGCAGCCGGGTGGGGCGACGGCCTCCCCGGAAGCGGACGACGGACGTCCGGCCGTCGCGTTCAAGGTGAAGAACAAGGCCGGCACCGTGATCGTGGGGGTGCTCTGCCTGGCCGTGGTGGTCGGCGCGGTCGTGCTGGCGCTGGTCGCCCGCCGCCGGAGCCGCCGCCGGGCGACGCCGCCGTTCGGCCCCGGGTCGGGTCCCGGCGCGCCGTTGGGCGGTCCGGGCTTCCCGCCGCCGGGGGCCGTCCCGCCGCCCGGGTACGGTCCGCCCGGCCACGGTCCGCCACCCGCCGGGTACGGCCCCGCGACCGCGCCGACTCCGCCCGGGTACGGGCCACCGCCCGGCGGGTTCGGCGCGCCGCCGCAGCCGCACCCCTATCAGCCGAGACCGCTCGCCCAGCCGGTCCCGCACCACCCGCCCACGCCGTCGCCCGGCCAGCCTGACGGGTTCGGCCAGCCGGGGGCGGCTCCGCAGCAGCGCTGACGCACCGCCGACGACCAACGGGGAGGACAGGAATGACCGACGACGGCAACAGCCCACCGCAGGTGGAAGGTTGGGTGCGCGTGCCGCCCGGCGCCGCCGACGTGCTGCCGCCGGGCAGCCCGCTGCGGCCCATCGCCACGGTGGCCGCGCACGGGCCGGCGTTCGGCGTCCGCCGCGACGACGTGAGCGCGGGCGCGGGATCGGCGCCCTCCGCGCTGGTGGGCGGGCCCGGCAAGCGGGATGTCACCGAGTGGGAGGCGGACCGCCTGGAGGCGGCCGCCGACAACCTGGAGCAGCAGGCCGGCTACCTCCGCCGGCTCGCGTTCGACATGGAGGAGATCAAGGACCTGCTCGGCGGCGACGCGGCGTTGCGCGACCCGGGCGGCGCCCTCGGCGGGTTCCCGAAGGCGCTGAACCTGGCCGGCGTGCATCACGGGCTGCACAAGACGACGTCGGAGGGGCTGAAGAAGCTCTCCGCCGACCTCTACAAGGCCGCCGACGCGCTGCGCGAGGTGAAGCGGAAGTACGACACCGCCGAGGGCGCCAACAAGATGTCGGCGCAGGAGATGCAGCGGGCCTTCGAGGCCGGCGGGCCCGCGGTCTGACCGGGGAAAGGGGACTGACATGGGTGGTCCGAGCTGGGAGGACATGGCACGGCAGGTGCTCGTCGCCGGCCGGCCGAGCGACGTCACCGGCGCTGCGCTGGGCTGGCAGGCGCTGCTGGGCAACATCGACGAGGTGAAGCGGCTGGTGGAGGCCGACGTCAAGGGCCTCGGCGAGAGCTGGAAGGGCCCGGCGTACGAGGCGTTCCGCACGCACATGGAGGGGCTCACCAAGCAGGCCGAGGCGATCGTGGACGGTGCGCGGAAGCCGGGGCACGGTCAGCAGAGCATCGTGACCGTGCTGCAGACGGCCGCGAGCGATCTGGAGCGGGCGCAGAACGCGATGCCGATCCCGCAGGGCTGCGTCGGTGATCTGATGGCGGCCCGCAACGGCGACATGGTCCTCGACACCGGGCTGTTCGAGGCGAGCGTTCGGGCCGACTTCATGGGCAGTTGGCCGGTGGAGAAGATCGGCCAGTTCAACGACTGGGTCGGCGAGTTCTTCAACGACAACACCGAGAAGGCGCGCCAGGCGTACGACCAGGTCAGCGACGACTACCGGGACCGGGAGCGCGAGACGCCCGGCGGCGCGGGCGCCTCGCCGTACGACGGCGGGACGACGACCCGGCCCGATCTGGGTGGCGGTCCGGGCACCGGAGGTGCCGGAAAGGTGCCCGGGCTCGGCGGCATGCCCTCGACGGGCGGCCTCGGCGGTGGCCCCTCGCTGGGCACCGGTGGCCTGCCCGGCACCGGTTCCGGCGGCGCCTCCTTCGGCTCGGGCGCCCACCCTGACCTCTCCACCGGCGGCGGGTACGACGGCTCCGGCAGCGGCTGGACCCCGGGCACCGGCACTGGTTACAGCCCGGGCGGCACCGGCCTGGACGAGGACTACGGCACCGGCCTGGCCGGCGCGGGTACCGGCACCCTGCCCGGGGTGGGTACCGGCTTCGGCGGTGGCGGTGGCGGCCTTCCCGGTACGACCGGCCTGGGGGCCGGCGGCGGCGCAGGGGCGGCCGGCGGCATGATTCCCGGCGGTGGCGCGTTGGGCCGGCCGGTCAGCCCGGGCCTGCCGCCGATGATGGGCGGCGCGGCCGGGGCGGGTGCCGGCGCGGGC
>NZ_JBAKHO010000045.1:0-43451 GCF_036902735.1 Micromonospora lacuserhaii
GCAGGGGGCCGCGCCGCCGGCCGCCCGGCGGTGGGCTGCGGGGGGCGGGTCACCGGCCGGTCCGGCTCGCGGGGGAGGTCCCGGCCGAGCCGGGCCAGCAGCACCCCGGCGACCACCCCGGCGGTCACCGCCGGGTCGGCGGCGTGCGGCTGCTCCGCCTCGCCGCGTCGCGGCGGGGGCATCCGGCAGACCCGGGTCAGCAGGGTCTCCAGCACCGGCGGCGGCAGCCCGGGCAGCAGGTCGTGGACCCGCCCGCCCAGCTCGCCGCGGAGCCGGCCCAGGTCGGCGGAGCGGGGCGGATGGCCGAGCAGTTCCCCGGCGAGGTCGCGCAGCAGCGGCGGGGCGATCGCCGCCAGACCCAGACCGACGTCGGCGTGCGCCCGGCGCAGCTCCCGGTGCAGCCGGTCCCGGTCGCCGGAGCGGATCCCGGTGACCACCCGGCGCAGCAGCTCGCGGGAGTCGCCGACCCGCTCGTCCGGCTCGTCCGGCGGGCCTGCCCGGCCGCCGGTCAGCTCGGCCACCCGCACCGACCACCAGCGCTTCACCTCCGGGTCGGCCTCCCGCTCCGGCGGCGGGCCGGCCGGCGGTACGGCGTCGGAGCGCGGCGCGTCGTGGACCGGCCCGCGGGTGGCCGCCCGGGGCGGCGGCGCACCGTCGGGGGCCAGCCCGATCGCGGCCAGGTACGCCGAGAGCTGTTCCTGGGCCACCCGCAGCGCGTGCCCGGCCGATTCGGCGTGCTCGACGGCGGCGGAGAGCTCCGGCACCCCCATCGGGTCGGCCGACTCCTGGCGGACCCAGCGCAGCCGCTCGGTGGCCTGGCCGAACTTCTCCAGCGCCTGGGCCAGCGGGGCCAGCGGCAGTTCCTCGGCGGCGGCGCGGACCTGCGCCCCGACGTCCTCGATGATGGACACGGTGGCGGCTACAGCGACGCGACGTAGAGCTGCGCCTGCTCCACCGCGACGAGGGTCGCGGCGAGACACTCCTCCAGCTCCTGCCCGGCCTGGGTGAGCGACGCCTGGGCGGCCTCGACGGTCTCGTGCCCGCTGCCCTCCAGCGCCCCGGCGAGGGTCTGCTGGGCCTCGGAGAGCTTCTCGCCGGCGGCCTGCACGGCTGTCTGCCCGTCACCGATCTGTTGGAGCGCGACATCGATCGCTGCCTTCAGCTCGGCGACGCTCGCCACGGTGACCTCCTGGGGGCGGGGAGATCTCCATTACAACGTATCCCCGGCGGGTAGAGAACATCCGCCCTGTCGGTGTTCCTACCGGGGTGTCCGATTACCGCCCTGACGTGCGGCGCAAGGCCCTGACGGGCGTGCCGTGGTCCCGTACCCGAGTCGGCCGGTCCCGGCCACGGGACCGGCTCAGCCGGCCTCCCCGCGCAGCCAGCGCGGGCCGTGCACCTCCGCGCCCAGCGCGCCGACCCGCACGCGCAGCTCCCGGTCGGCGGTGACCACCAGCCGCCGCCGCTGCGGGTCGGCCGCGACCAGCTCCACGATCGTGTCGTCCCCGGAACCGGGCGCGCCCACCGTGCGTACCCCGGGCACCCCCGGCACGTCCCGGGCCGCCCCCTCGACCACCAGCACCACCTCGACCGGGGGCGACAGCTCCGGCGGCAGCCCGTGGTCGGCCAGCGGGACCAGACGGTCCCGTAGCCGGGCGGCCGCGCCGGCCCGGTCCCGCCACCAGCCGTCCGGGCGGGAGCCGACCACGTTGGCGCCGTCGACGATCAGCAGCGGCTCAGCATCCATGCCCCCACCCTGCCACCCGGCGGCGTTTGTCGCGCCGACCGCCGGGTAGCCACCGCCGACCGTGCCGCGCCCGTGTCGCCCCCGGCGACCGTGCCGCGCCCCGACAGCGGAGGACAGAGATGATGGGACCCGGTGACTTCGGCTCCGACCCGTGGGACGAATTCCTGGCCCGGTACTTCGGCCGGGGTGAGGGTGGACGCCGACCGGCCCACCGGGTCGACATCACCCGGCTGATGACCGCCGACGCCCGGGAGATGCTGGCCGACGCGGCCCGGCGGGCCGCCGAGAAGCACAGCAACGACCTGGACACCGACCACCTGCTCTGGGCGGCGTTGCAGCGGGAGCCGCTGCGCGACCTGGTACGCCGCGCCGGCGCCGACCCCGACGCGCTGGTCAACGCCCTCGGTGGGCGGGGCGAAGGGGCCCCGCGGGGGGAGGTGCCGCCGAACCTCTCGCTCACCCCGGCGGCCAAGCGGGCGCTGCTCGACGCCCACCAGCTGTCCCGGGCGATGGGGGCGAACTACATCGGCCCCGAGCACATCCTGATGGCGCTGCCGCTCAACCCGGAGTCGCCGGCCGGGCGGATGCTCGCCGCGGGCCGGATCCAGCCGGAGTCGTTGCAGGCGGCCAGCGCCGAACGCGGCCCGACGTCCGGCCCGAAGCCGGACCGCGGCACCCCCACCCTGGACCAGTACGGCCAGGACCTCACCGAGCTGGCCCGGATGGACCAGATCGACCCGGTGATCGGCCGGGCCGCCGAGATCGAGCAGGCGGTGGAGATCCTGTCCCGCCGGACCAAGAACAACCCGGTGCTGATCGGCGAGGCCGGCGTCGGCAAGACCGCCATCGTGGAGGGGCTGGCCGAACGGATCTGCGACGGCGACGTGCCGCAGACCCTGCTCGGCAAGCGGGTCGTGCAGCTCGACCTGGCCGGCCTGGTCGCCGGCACCCGCTACCGGGGCGACTTCGAGGAGCGGCTCAAGAAGGTGATCGACGAGATCCGGGCCCACCGGGACGAGCTGATCGTCTTCCTGGACGAGATCCACACCCTGGTCGGGGCGGGCGGCGCCGGCAGCGAGGGTGGCATGGACGCCTCCAACATGCTCAAGCCGGCGCTGGCCCGCGGTGAGCTGCGGGTGATCGGCGCGACCACGTTGGACGAGTACCGCAAGAGCATCGAGAAGGACGCCGCGCTGGCCCGCCGGTTCCAGCCGGTGCTGGTGCCCGAGCCCGGCGTCGAGGACACCGTCGCCATCCTGCGCGGCCTGCGCGACCGGTACGAGGCGCACCACCAGGTGCGCTTCACCGACGAGGCGCTGGTGGCCGCCGCCGAGCTCTCCGACCGGTACGTCACCGACCGGTTCCTGCCGGACAAGGCGATCGACCTGATCGACCAGGCCGGCGCCCGGGTCCGGCTGCGCACCCGTACCCCCGCCTCTGACGTGCGGGAGCTGGAGCAGCAGCTCGACGACGTGCGCCGGGACAAGGAGCAGGCGGTCGCCGACGAGCAGTACGAGAAGGCGTCCAGCCTGCGCGACCGGCTCGCCGAGATCGAGGAGCAGGTACGCCGGGCCAAGGGCGACGAGGGCGGCAACCACGTCCCGTCGGTCGGCACCCAGGAGATCGCCGAGGTGGTGTCCCGGGCCACCGGAATCCCGATCGCCCAGCTCACCGAGGAGGAACGGGACCGGCTGCTGCGGCTGGAGGGCCAGCTGCACGAGAAGGTGGTCGGCCAGGACGCCGCGGTCAGCGCGGTCGCCGAGGCGGTGCGCCGCTCGCGGACCGGGCTGGCCGACCCGAACCGGCCGATGGGCAGCTTCCTCTTCCTCGGTCCGACCGGGGTCGGCAAGACCGAGCTGGCCCGGGCCCTGGCCGAGGCGCTCTTCGGTGAGGCCGACCGGATGATCCGGGTCGACATGAGCGAGTTCCAGGAACGGCACACCGTGTCCCGGCTGGTCGGGGCGCCGCCCGGCTACGTCGGGTACGAGGAGGCCGGCCAGCTCACCGAGGCGGTGCGCCGCCGCCCGTACGCGGTGGTGCTGCTCGACGAGATCGAGAAGGCGCACCCGGACGTCTTCAACATCCTGCTCCAGGTACTCGACGACGGCCGGCTCACCGACAGCCAGGGCCGGACGGTGAACTTCAAGAACACCGTGCTGATCATGACGAGCAACCTGGGGTCGGAGCTGATCACCGGCAGCCAGCGCACCGTCGGCTTCGGGGTCGGCGCGCCCGGCGGCCAGCAGGAGGCCGACGAGCTGCGTGAGCGGCTGATGCGCCGGCTCCAGGAGAACTTCCGCCCGGAGTTCCTCAACCGGATCGACGAGACCATCATCTTCCAGCGGCTGGAGGCCGAGCAGCTGCGCCAGATCACCGGACTGCTGCTGGAGGACACCCGACGCCGGCTGCACGCCCAGGACATCCAGGTGGAGTTCACCATGGCCGGCGTGGACTGGCTCGCCGAGCACGGCTACCAGCCGGAGTTCGGGGCCCGGCCGCTGCGCCGGGTGATCCAGCGGGAGCTGGACAACCGACTCTCCCGGATGCTGCTGGAGAGCCGGATCTCGCCCGGGCAGAAGGTCACCGTCGACGCGCGGGACGGACAGCTCACCTTCGACGTGGGCGCCGGTGAGCGGGGCTACACCGCCGCCACCACCTCCCATCCCCGTTGAGCCGGAGGGCGGACATGACCGAACGCGAGCAGACCGAGGAGCATGCCGAACGCAGCGAACCGATCCTCTCGCCACCGACGGCGAACCCGGCCCGGGTCAAGGTGCCGCCGGAGGGCCTGAAGCAGCAGACCGACGACGGGGACCCGGCGCCGCCCGGGCCACCGGAAGAGGAGGCGTGATGGCACGCGAGCAGCGAATCGACCCCGAGGTCGAGGTGATCTGGGACGACTTCCACGCCGAGGTGAACGTCCCCTCCGAGCAGCTGCGCCAGTGGCTGCTGACCCGGGGTTCGGGGGAGGAGTCGTTCGGGCCGAACCCGGACCTCAACCTGCCCGAGCCGGGCCGGCAGATCCTGCGGGTGCTCAGCAAGCGCAAGGTGGACCTGACCCCGGAGGACATCGAGGTGATGCGGGCGGCGATCGACCAGATCCGCGCGCTGTCGGCGGAGAAGCCGCGCCGCGGCAACGCCGACGACGAGTGGCGGCACTCCCTGCTCGACCTGGGCCACGACGTCCTGGTCGAACGCTGAGGCGACGGCCGTCGGCACCCGGGACCACCGTGGTCCCGGGTGCCGTCGTGGGCGGGCCCTACTGCTCGGTGCCCACGCTGGGCAGTTGGAGCCCGGCGGCGTCGGCGGTCGCCTGCCGCTCGCCGCGGGTCTGCTCCTCCCTGGCGAGCAGGGTGGCGTACTCGGTGATGTCGGCCGCGGCGGGCACCTCCGGCAGCCGGCGCAGGAACGCCTCGACGTCCCGGACGGCGGCGGAGTGTGCGGCGGCCGCCTGACGCAGCAGCTCCCGCTGGTCGGCGGCGGGGTAGAGATCGGTCATGCGCCCGGCGTACCCGCCGTCAGGCGATTCGCACCCCCACCGGCCGGCCGGGCCCCGAACCCGGGGTGGCGCAGCAGCCAGGCCAGGTAGTCGGGGTGCGGCGCCAGCGAGTCGGTGTACGCGGCCACCGCCGTCTCCAGCACCAGCTCGGCGACCCCGGCGGCGGGGGAGTCGGGGTGCCAGCCGAGCAGCAGCCGCCAGCGCAGCGGCACACCGGCCAGCCGTCGGGTGACCAGGCCGTCCACCGGCCGGAAGGTGGCCTGGCAGAGCGCCACCGCCTCGCCGGCGTCGACCAGGTCCACGCACCCGCGCACGTCCGTCTCGTACACCTTGCGGGGGGTGAAGCCGGCGCGGGCGCAGGCGGCGGCGAAGCAGTCGCCGAAGCAGCCGTCGCCCGGCGCGGCCACCCACTGCTCGCGGCGCAGCTCCGCCAGGTCGATCTCGTCCCGCCCGGCCATCGGGTGGCTCGCCGGCAGCAGCACCAGCACCGGGTCGACGGCCACCTCCTGCCAGCAGAGCCCGAACTCGGCCGACGGCGTGGCGTCACCGCAGACGCCGGTGAGCGCGAAGTCGAGCCGCCCGCCCGCCACCAGCGCGGCCAGCTCCCCGGCCGACCAGGAGGCGTACGTGCTCAGCTGGGCCTGCGGCTGCTCGGCGGCGAGCCGGTGCACCAGCCGGCCCAGGATCGGGCTGTTCACCCCGCCGAAGCGGTACCGGCCGAGGGTGTCGTCGGCGCCGGCCAGCCGGGCCGCCTCGTCCTGCAGGCCCTTCATCGCCGGCAGCAGCACCCGGGCCCGGGCGAGCACCAGCTCGCCGAGGGCGGTCGGGCGCGCGCCGCGCCGGTCCCGTTCGAACAGCGGCCCGCCGAGGGTCCGCTCGATACGCTGCAGCTGGGCGGTGAGCGCCGGTTGGGCCAGCCCGAGGGTCGACGCCGCCTTGGTCACGCTCCCCGTCTCGGCGATCGCGCAGACCACCCGCAGGTGCCGCAGCTCGAGGTTCATACGGTGACGGTAGGACCACGCGCCGGTCGGCGGAAGGGCCCGATCGGATCGGCGTTCGCCGATGTCTCAGTCGCGGGTACGCCGCTTCAGGTCGGCCAGGTACGTCCGCCGCCCGGAAACCGCGTCGCGCACCTTGTCCAGTACGCCCACCGCCGGCTCGACGATCCGGTTCCACGGCGGGGCGGACGGGGTGCCCGGGTGCGGCCGGGTGGGGGCCGCCTCCTCGGCGATCTCCCACCGGTTGCCCAGCCGGATCAGCTCGGCGTCGGTGGCCACCTCGCGCAACGGGGTGATCAGCGCGGCGACCGCCTGGACGTGCCGGCGGACCCGGTCGGCGACGTCGGCCAGCGCCGGGTCGTCCGGGCCGGTGAGCGCCTTGAGCGCGGTGAGCAGCGCCGCGTCCGCCTCGATCTCCCGGTCCACCCGCTCGCTCGCCTCGGGGACCGCGGCCCGGGCGGCGGGGAGGAGGTACTGCTCCTCGGCGGAGAGGTGCCGGGACAGCGCCGCGGTGAGCACCTCCACCACCTGGCGGCGCCGGTCCGGCGGCAGGTCCGGGTCGGTGGCCTGGTCAGCCAGGCCGAGCAGTTGCCGGTGCTCGGTGTCGGCGATGTCGGCCATGCTGCGCCCGCCCGGCCGGTAGGCGGCGTCGGCGGTGGGCGGCAGCGGGGGCAGGGGGACGGTCATGGTGCCCTCCTCGACGGTGGCCGGAGCACGCGTCACGGCCGGTACGACGGGCGGTGCGGGGACGCCGACGCGGTACCCGTACCCGATGATCGTGAAACTCCGGCGGCGGCCGGCGCGGTTCGTCGCGGACCCGCTGCTGGTAGAAAGAGCCGATGACCCCCGACGTCGCCTCCGCCCGACCCGACCCCACCGACGAGGTCGTCGACCTCTGCCGTGACCTGCTGCGCATCGACACCACCAACACCGGCGACAACGACACCAGCGCCGGTGAGCGCCGGGCGGCCGAGTACGTCGCGGAGAAGCTCGCCGAGGTCGGCATCGACAGCGAGATCCACGAGTCCGCGCCCGGTCGGGCGAACCTGGTCGCCCGGATCCCCGGCGCCGATCCGGGGCGCGACGCGCTGCTGGTGCACGGCCACCTGGACGTGGTCCCCGCCGACGCCGACGAGTGGTCGGTGCATCCGTTCTCCGGCGAGCTCCGCGACGGCTACCTGTGGGGCCGCGGCGCGATCGACATGAAGGACTTCGACGCGATGGTGCTGGCGGTGGTCCGGCACTGGCAGCGCACCGGGGTCCGGCCGCCGCGCGACATCGTGCTGGCCTACACCGCCGACGAGGAGGCCGGCAGCGACTACGGCGCGCACTTCCTCGCCCAGCGGCACCGGGATCTCTTCGACGGCTGCACCGAGGGGATCGGCGAGGTGGGCGGCTTCTCCTACTCGGTGAACGACGCCACCCGGCTCTACCTCATCGAGACCGCCGAGAAGGGCATCGACTGGCTGCGCCTGCACGCCAAGGGCCGCCCCGGCCACGGCTCGTTCATCCACGACGACAACGCGGTCACCGCGCTGGCCGAGGCGGTCGCCCGCATCGGCCGGCACCGCTTCCCGGTGACGGTCACCGCCACCGTCCGCGCGTTCCTGGAGGAGGTCTCCGACGTCCTCGGCGTCGCGCTGGACCCGGACGACCCGGAGACCGCGATCGCCAAGCTCGGCCCGATCGCCAACATCATCGGCGCGACCATCCGCAGCACCGCCAACCCGACCCGGCTGGCTGCCGGCTACAAGGACAACGTCATCCCCGGCCGGGCCACCGCCACCATCGACTGCCGCAGCCTCCCCGGGCAGTCGGAGATGCTGGAGCGGCAGCTGCGCGAGCTGGTCGGCCCGGACATCGACATCGAGTACATCCAGCGCCAGCCGGCCCTGGAGACCACCTTCGACGGTGACCTGGTCGAGGCGATGTCGGCAGCGCTGCGCGCGGAGGACCCGGGCGCCCGGCCGGTGCCGTACATGCTCTCCGGCGGCACCGACGCCAAGGCCTTCTCCCAGCTCGGCATCCGTTGCTTCGGCTTCGCCCCGCTGCGGCTGCCCGCCGACCTCAATTTCTCCGCCCTGTTCCACGGCATCGACGAGCGGGTCCCGGTCGACGGACTACAGTTCGGCGTGCGGGTCCTCGACCGGTTCCTCCGCAACTGCTGACCGACCCCGGTGCCGCACCTTCCCCCCACAGTCGAAGGGACTGCCTCATGACCGACCAGCACGATGAGCTGGACGCTGCCCTGGAGCGCGTGATCGACGCCGCCCGGGCCCACCTGTCGGCCGTCCGCGCCGCCAAGGGCCGGATCGACGACGACGACGTCTGGCAGGCGTACGTCGCGTTGAACAACGCCTCGTTCGCCTACGACGAGCAGCTGCTGGACGCGTTCGGCGAGGTCACCCCGTGGGACGTGGAGTCGATCGACCCGGACGAGGCGGACGAGCGGTTCGGCGGGGTCGAGGGCGCCGAGGCGACCGACCCGCACCCGCGGGTCATCTCGGTGCGCCAGCGCCGCGACTACCGGGTGCCGAGCGTCTCGGCGCTGCTCCGGGTCGCCGAGATCGCCCGCCGCGAGGGCACCCCGGAGGAGGACGAGCCGGCCCCCGTCGAGGGGGTGGGCGAGGCGGTGCTGGAGCTGCTGCAGAGCGGCGACGGCTCGCTGAGCGCGCTGGACGTGCCCGAGCTGGAGCCGCTGGACGGCGTGGTGATGGTCAGCGAGGTCGGCACCCCGGTGGACCTGGAGTCCTTCGACGACGACGACCCGGTGGGCCCGTTCCAGCCGGCCGCCGACGACCGGCTGGTCGGGCGGCTCGACGAGCACCCGTTCCTGGACGAGGACGACCACGAGCACGACCACGCCGGCCACCAGCACTGAGCCCGCGTCGCCCCGGGCCCGGACCGCACGGTCCGGGCCCGGGCGCTTGTCCGGGGTACGCCGGGGGCGTGCCCCGGGTCAGTAGGAGAGGCCCGGCTGCGGCTGGTTCACCCGACGGCGGCGCAGCATCACCTTGCGCGTGCCGTCCCGGAACAGCTGCACCCGGGCCAGTTCCCATCCGGAGAACTCCGCCTGGATCGCCAGCTGCGCCGCGGCGGTCAACCGGTCGACGTTCGGCGGCAGCCGCAGCGGCGCGTATTCGTAGTCCATGTGAACCATGCTGCCCAGCCCGGCGGCCCTTCGCCACCCCCCTCGCCGGTGACCCGCGCCGCGTCCGCCGGTCGTGCGGGGTGGTGTCGGCACGAGTGGTCCCGGACGCCCGGTTCCGGCTTCAGCCGGTGACGCAGTCGGTGGCGCCGTCCTTCCAGGAGTGGTGGGCTACTGACGTCGCAGTGGTCTCCACATCTCAACAACCAGGCGTGATCCACTGACCGAAGCCTGGCAGGCCCCAGCACAAGAGCACTCCACAGGCCCTCAAACTCGCGGTTAAAAATCGCTCTGCGGATGTGGTGTTCCAAAACAGCCGACCGGGCAGAGTCCTGGCGAAGGAAGACGGACGCTACGTTCCATTCGAAGTAGCAGAGAAGCAGCAGAGACAGCTGAGCGGTTGGCACCAGGACAGTTGCGAAAACCGCAAGAAGACGCCTTATGGGCGACATGCTGACTGCCTTGGAGAAGCCAGAGCCTGCCGCGCGGTATGCGGTACGCGCGCCCGAGACGGCCCGCTTCGTCGGCCCAATCCACGAGGCGACAGCGAACGCAGTCAATGCCAGGACAATGATTTAGCTGCTGACCCCGATCAGTCCGAGCCACTGGCGTAGCTGATCGTCGAACTGCGGCACAAGGGGCTCGACCCGACCACCCCGATCACCCCGACACCGTGACCGTCCGAAACGACCTCACCTACTGGCAGCGGGAGGCCCGGGCCTCGTCCCGTCACGACCCGAGCTGCCCCGCAGTCGCCCGCGACGCCCCCCGGTCAGCCGTCGCGCTCCGGGTACCCCACCGGCACGGCCGAGACGTCGTCCAGCGCGGTGGTGATCTCCTCGGGCAGCGTGATCCGCTCCACCTGCAACGCGCCGAGCAGTTGGCCCACCGTGCGGGCGCCCAGGATCGGCGCGGTCACCCCCGGCCGGTCCCGGATCCAGGCCAGCGCCACCTCCATCGGCGACACCCCCAGCCCGCCGGCGGCGATGGTGACCGCCTCCACGATGCTGGAGCAGCGAGGCTCCAGGTAGGTGGCGACGAACCGCTCGAAGTGCGCGGAGGCGGCCCGGGAGTCCGCCGGCCGGCCGTTTCGGTACTTGCCGGTCAGCACCCCCCGCCCGAGCGGCGACCAGGGCAGCACCCCCAGCCCCAGCGCCGCGCAGGCGGGCAGCACCTCCCGCTCCACGCCCCGCTCCAGCAGCGAGTACTCCACCTGGGCGGCGACCACGGGGGCCCGCCCCGGCCAGGCCGCCTGCCAGGCCGCCGCCCGGGCGGTCTGCCAGCCGGAGAAGTTCGACACCCCGACGTAGCGGACCCGGCCACTGGCCACCGCGTGGTCCAGCGCCGCCAGGGTCTCCTCCAGCGGGGTGTCCGGGTCGTACCCGTGCACCTGCCACAGGTCCACGTGGTCGGTGCCCAGCCGGCGCAGCGACGCGTCCAGGGTGCGCAGCAGGTGCCCACGGGACCCGTCCCGCCGCCGGCCGCTGCCGGGACGCAGGCCGGCCTTGGTGGCGATGAGCACCTCGTCGCGAGGGACGAGGGTGTCCAGCAGTTCGCCGAGCACCGACTCGGCGTCGCCGTCGCCGAACACGTCGGCGGTGTCGACCAGGTTGCCGCCCGCGTCGAGGAAACTCTTCAGCTGGGCGGCCGCGTCGTCGGCGTCGGTGTCCCGGCCCCAGGTCATGGTGCCGAGCGCGAGCCGGGAAACCGCCAGCCCGCTTCGGCCGAGCGGTCGCTGCTGCATGGGTGAACCTTATTTCGAACGTGGCGTCACCGATATCCTCGCTCCCGGCATCTTCGCCCGTCGCGTCCCCGACAGCGGGGCCCGAACGGGCCGGACCGCCCGGCGGGGACGATCGGCGGCCCCCGGGGCGCTGGGGTGAGCCGGTGATCGGTCCCACGGCCGGTATTGCGTAACCTGATGCGACCTGTGGTGCGGGATGGGGGAGGATCAGTGCGACTCGGGCTCAGCCTCGGATACCAGACAGCGTGGAGCACGCCGGCCGATCACCTGGCGCTCGCCCAGGAGGCGGACCGCCTCGGCTACTCAGTGGTGTGGGCGGCGGAGGCCTACGGCTCCGACTCGCCCAGCATGCTGGCCTGGATGGCCGGCCAGACCCAGCGGATCGACGTGGGCAGCGCGGTGATGCAGATCCCCGCCCGGACCCCGGCGATGACCGCGATGACCGCGGCCACCATCGACGCGCTCTCCGGCGGCCGGTTCCGGCTCGGCCTGGGCGTCTCCGGCCCGCAGGTCTCCGAGGGGTGGCACGGCGTACGGTTCGCCAAGCCGCTCGCGCGGACCCGCGAGTACGTCGACATCGTCAAGCTCGCCGTGGCCCGCAAGGAGGTCGCGTACGACGGGGAGCACTACACCCTGCCGCTGCCCGACGGGCCCGGCAAGGCGCTGCGGCTGGGCTTCCACCCGCCGCGCGAGCACATCCCGATCTACCTCGCCGCGGTCGGCCCGAAGAACCTGGAGCTGGCCGGCGAGATCGCCGACGGCTGGCTGGCCGTCTTCTACGCCCCCGAGTTCGCCGAGGAGCAGCTCGCCTCCGTGCGGGCCGGCCGCGCGAAGGTCGGCAAGGAGCTGGCCGGGTTCGACGTGGTGCCCTCGGTCCCGGTGGTGGTCGGCGACGACGTCGCCTCCTGCGCCGAGATGGTCCGCTGGTACGCCGCGCTCTACGTCGGCGGGATGGGCAGCCGGCAGCAGAACTTCTACAACCAGCTCGCCACCCGGATGGGCTACGGCGACGCGGCGCGCGAGGTCCAGGATCTCTACCTGGCCAAGCGGCAGCGCGACGCCGCCGCCGCGATCCCGATGGAGTTCATCGACCGCACCTCGCTGCTCGGCCCGAAGGAGCGCATCGCCGAGCGGATGCGGGAGTACGCCGCGGCCGGCGTCACCACCCTCTCGGTGACCCTCTTCGTCGCCGACCGGGACAGCGGCGTGCAGACCCTGCGGACCGTCGCGGAGGCGCTGGACCTCTCCGGGGTCGGCGAGTGACCTGGGTCGAGGCCATCGTCCTGGGCATCGTCCAGGGGCTCACCGAATTCCTCCCGGTCAGCTCGTCCGGTCACCTGCGGATCACCTCGGCGATCTTCTTCGAACGGGACGCGGGTGCCTCGTTCACGGCGGTGACCCAGCTCGGCACCGAGGCGGCGGTGCTGATCTACTTCGCCAAGGACATCTGGCGGATCACCCGGGTCTGGCTGCTGGGCATCCGGGACCGCTCGGTGCGCTCCAGCCTCGACTACCGGATGGGCTGGTACGTGATCGTCGGCTCGATCCCGATCGGGCTCTTCGGCTTCGTGTTCAAGGACCAGATCCGCACCGCCGGCCGGAACCTGTGGGTGGTGGCGACCACGCTGATCGTCTTCGCCTTCGTGCTGGCCTTCGCCGAGTACTGGGGGCGGCAGACCCGCACCCTGGAGAACTTCCGGATGCGCGACGGCATCGTGATGGGCTTCGCCCAGGCGATGGCGCTCATCCCCGGGGTGTCCCGCTCCGGCGGCACCCTCACCGCCGGCCTGCTGCTCAGCCTGACCCGGGAGACGGCGGCCCGGTACTCGTTCCTGCTCGCCATCCCGGCGGTGGTCATGTCGGGCGTGTTCAGCATCGGCGACGTGTTCGAGCCGGCCGCGCCGGGGACCTCGGTACCCAGCGTGGCCCAGACGGTGGTGGCCACGCTGATCGCCTTCGGCATCGGCTACGCGGCCATCGCCTGGCTGCTGCGCTACGTGGCGCACCACACCCTGTACGTCTTCGTGCTCTACCGGGTGGCGCTCGGCACGCTGGTGCTGTCGCTGCTGCTGACGGGCACGATCAGCGCCACCTGAGCCGGCCCCGCCGCGACGGCCCCCGACACCACCGGTGCCGGGGGCCGTCGCACGTGCGGGGCACCTAGGGTGGTGTCGTGGCGACCCTTCTGCTCTTGCGACACGGCCGGACGACGGCGAACGCCGACGGGGGGCTGGCCGGGCGCCAGCCGGTCGAGCTGGACGACACCGGCCGGGCCCAGGCGAGCGCGGTCGGCGAGCGGCTGCGCGGGCTGCCCCTGGCGGCGGTGGTGACCAGCCCGCTGATCCGCTGCCGGCAGACCCTCGACCTGGCGCTGCCGCAGGCCGAACCGGTGGTGGAGGAGGGCCTGATCGAGTGCGGGTACGGCGCCTGGGAGGGGCAGCCGCTGAAGAAGCTGGCCAAGGAGCCGCTCTGGCCGGTGGTGCAGCAGCACCCGAGCGCCGCGGTCTTCCCCGACGGGGAGTCGATGGCCCAGATGTCGGCCCGGGCGGTCGCCGCGGTCCGGTCCTGGGACGCCCGGGTCAGCGCCGAGCACGGTCCGGAGGCGGTCTGGCTGGCGTGCAGCCACGGCGATGTGATCAAGGCCATCGTGGCGGACGCGCTCGGCGTACACCTGGATCTGTTCCAGCGGATCGTCGCGGACCCGGCCTCGGTGACCGCGATCCGCTACACCCCGCTGCGGCCCTTCCTGGTCCGGCTGAACGACACCGGCGGCGACCTGGCCGGGCTGGTGCCGCCGCCGCGCAAGCGGCGCCGGCGGGCCACCAAGCCGACCGACTCGGACGCCGCGGTCGGCGGTGGCGCGGGGGCGGCGGGGTGAGCCGGGTCGCCACGCCCGGGGCGGGCCGGGCGGCCCCCGGCGTTTCGCCCTCGGCTGAACCGGCGTCGGTGCAGTGCGCGACGCCTCCACGGGCCGGATAGGGTCGTGGGTATGACCCACCAGGTGCACGCCTTCGAACCGCCGGAGCGGTTCGTCGCCGGGACCGTCGGGCCGCCGGGGGAGCGCACGTTCTTCCTCCAGGCGCGCGGCGGTGGCCGGCTGGTCAGCGTCGCGCTGGAGAAGGTCCAGGTGTCCCTGCTCGCCGAGAAGCTGGAGGAGCTACTCTCCGAGGCGCAGCGCCGGTTCGGCGTGGACCTGCCGGAGGCGGTGACCGCCGTCGGCGACAACGACCCGCTGGACACCCCGGTCGACGAGGAGTTCCGGGTCGGGACGCTCGGGCTGGCCTTCGACGTCGACAGCGCGACCGTGGTGATCGAGGCGATCGCCGCCGGCGAGGTGGAGGCCGAGGTCGAGCTGGGCGACGAGGACGACGAGGACGACGACGAGGAGCCGGACGAGGACCTCGACCGGCTCCGGGTGCGACTGACTCCCGAGGCGACCCGCGAGTTCATCGAGCGGGCCAAACGGGTGGTCAACGCCGGCCGGCCGCCGTGCCCGCTCTGCGGCCAGCCGCTGGATCCGGCCGGTCACCTCTGCCCCCGGCACAACGGCTACCACCGGTGACCTCGTCGGAGCTGCGGCGCCTGGACGGCAGCGCGGCGCTCCGGCTGCTGCGCGACGGCGAGCTGACCCTGGAGGGTCGGCTGGTCGACGCCTCCAACACCACCCTGCGCGGCATCCTCACCCTGGACGGGCAGAGCGCCCGCTGCGTCTACAAGCCGGTCCGGGGGGAGCGGCCGCTCTGGGACTTCCCGGACGGCACCCTCGCCGGTCGGGAGGTCTCGGCGTACCTGGTCTCCCGGGCCACCGGGTGGGATCTGGTCCCGCCGACCGTGCTGCGCGACGGCCCGTTCGGCCCCGGCTCCTGCCAGCTCTGGATCGACGAGCCGGAGGACGCCGAGCCGCTGGTCGGGTTCGTGCCCGCCGAGGCGGTGCCGCCGCGCTGGTTCCCGGTGGCCGCGGCGCGTGACGACGACGGCGCCGCGTACGCCCTGGCCCACGCCGACGACCCCCGGCTGGCCCGGCTGGCCGTCCTCGACGCGGTGCTCAACAACGCCGACCGCAAGGGTGGCCACGTGCTGGTCGGCCCGGACGACCGGCTCTACGGCGTGGACCACGGGGTCTGCTTCCACGTGGAGGAGAAGCTGCGCACCGTGCTCTGGGGCTGGGCCGGCCGACAGCTCCCCCCGGACGCGGTGGAGATGCTCGACGGGCTGGCCGGGCAGGTCGCCGGGGAGCTGGGCGAGGAGCTGGCCGAGCACCTGACGATCGGCGAGGTCGGCGAGGTGGCCGCCCGGATCGACCGGCTGCGTGCCGGCGGGCACTTCCCGCTGCCGCCGGAGGAGTGGCCGTCGATGCCCTGGCCACCGATGTGAGCGGCTGTCACGTTGATCACCCGTGGGGCCGCTCCCGGGCGGCCGGAGGCTCGTTAGGCTGACGGTCATGGAGTCTTGGGCGGGACACGATGTGCCACGGCTGCCGGGTGACGGTGCGCCACTGAGCTTGTACGACTCGGCGCGGCGCGGTGCCCACCCCAGCCGGCCGGACGGCGCCGGCACCATGTACGTCTGCGGGATCACCCCTTACGACGCCACCCACCTCGGCCACGCCGCCACCATGATCACGTTCGACCTGGTGCAGCGGATGTGGCGCGACGCCGGGCTGCCCGTGCGGTACGTGCAGAACGTCACGGACATCGACGACCCGCTGCTGGAGCGCGCGGCCCGCGACGGCGAGGACTGGAAGGTCCTCGCGATGCGGGAGACCGCGCTGTTCCGCGAGGACATGGAGGCGCTGCGGATCATCCCGCCGGCGCACTACGTCGGCGCGGTGGAGTCGATCCCGGACATCGCCGAGAAGGTCCTCGTCCTGCTCAAGGACGGCGCCGCGTACCGGCTGGACGACGGCACCGGCGACGTCTACTTCGACATCAGCGCCGCCCCCGCGTTCGGCTACGAGTCCAACCTGACCCGTGAGCAGATGCTGGAGATCTTCCCGGAGCGCGGCGGCGACCCGGAGCGGCCCGGTAAGCGCGACCCGCTGGACCCGCTGCTCTGGCGCGGTGCCCGCGAGGGCGAGCCGTCCTGGCCCGGCGGCGAGTTGGGCGCCGGCCGCCCGGGCTGGCACATCGAGTGCGCGGTGATCGCGCTGCAGCTGCTCGGCGACCGGATCGACGTCCAGGGCGGCGGCAACGACCTGCTCTTCCCGCACCACGAGTGTTCGGCCGCGCACGCCGAGCGGCTCACCGGCCAGACGCCGTTCGCCGGTCACTACGTGCACGCCGGCATGATCGGCCTGGACGGCGAGAAGATGTCGAAGTCCCGGGGCAACCTGGTCTTCGTCTCCCGGCTGCGGGCCGACCAGGTGGACCCGATGGCGGTCCGGCTGGCGCTGATGTCCGGCCACTACCGCGCGGACCGCTCCTGGACCGACGACCTGCTCACCACCGCACTGGAGCGGCTGGACCGCTGGCGCCGGGCGGCCGCGGCCCCCGCCGGGCCGTCCGGGTCGGCGTTCCTGGCCGGGGTACGCGCCCGCCTCGCCGACGACCTCGACAGCCCCGGCGCGATCGCGCTGGCCGACGAGTGGGCGGCGCAGGCCCTGGCCGGCGTGGCCGACGACGCGGACGCCCCGAAGCTCTTCGCCGACACCGTGGACGCCCTGCTCGGCATCCGCCTCTGACCCTCGGGTCACCCGGCCCGGCGGCGGCGTCAGCCGAGGACCAGGCCGGGGTCCGGGCCGGCGTCCGGCGCCGGGGCGGGGATCTGGTACTCCTCGGTCAGCGTGGTCATCGGGCCGGGCCAGGTGGCCTGGGCGACCTCGATGGGCTTGCGGTGGGCGTCGTAGGCGACGTGCAGCAGGTGCAGCACCGGCGTGTCCGGGCGGATCTGCAGGGTCTCCGCCTCCTCCCGGCTGGGCTGGCGGGCGCTGATCGTGTCGGTGGCCGACGCGTAGCGCCGGCCGGTGGCCTCCTCGGCCTCCTGGTAGAGCGGGCGGCCGAACGCCTCGGCCCGCTCCAGCGAGGTGCCGGCGGTCTCGGCGGGCAGGAACCAGGAGGCGCCCACCTCCACCGGTGAGTCCTCGGTGCGCACCAGGTGCCGCCGGCAGAGCAGGTCGGTGCCGTCCGCGACGCCGAACGCGTCGGCCACCTCGGGCGGGGCGGGGGCGCGGCCGACCGAGACCAGTTGCTGCCGGTACCGGGCGGCCAGGTCGGTGTGGTAGCCGCGGAAGCCGCCGTACCGGCCCCGGGAGAGCCGGTTGAGCCGGCGCCGGGTGCCCCGGACGTACGTACCGGAGCCGGGTTTGGTGATCAGGACGCCCTCGACCCGGAGCTGGTCGACGGCGCGCTGCACGGTCTGCTTGGCGACGCCGAACATCTCGGCGATGGCCGGAATGGACGGCAGCCGCTCGCCGGGCGCCCAGTCCCCCCGGCGCACCTGGGCCTTGAGCTGCGCGGCGATCTGCCGGTGCGGGAACTCGGCCGCCCCCGGGTTGATCTGCATGCCGCCTCCTCATGACAGCTAGGTTCCTAGGATGCCCTAGCGGGTGTGCCGAGGGAAGCCCGACACGGTCCCTTCCCCGAACCCACGACGAACGACGCCGACAGGGCTGGGCCCCGCCGGCGTCGGATGCGGATCAGTGAATCAGTGTCACCAGGAGCCGGCGGTGGGGCCGGCGGAGCCGCCGCGGCGGCGCAGGTACTTCTCGAACTCCTGGGCGATCTCGTCGCCGGTCAACGGGGTGATGCCGGCGTCGCCGACCCGCTCCTCCAGCTCACGCACGTACTCGCCGAGCTCGGCGTCCTGCTCGGCGGCGCCGCGGACCCGCTGCTCCCACTCGGCGGCCTCCTCGGCCAGGTCGGCCATCGGCACCGGCAGGTCGAGCACCTCCTCGACCCGGTGCAGCAGGGCCAGGGTTGCCTTGGGGCAGGGCGGGTTGTTGGCGTAGTGCGGCACGTGCACCCAGAACGAGACGGCGTCCACCTCGGCCTTGGTGCAGGCGTCCTGGAGCACCCCGACGATCCCGGTCGGCCCGTCGTAGCGGGTGGGGGTGAGCTGGTAGCGCTGGGCGGCCTCCGCGTCGGAGGCGCTGCCGCTGATCGGCAGCGGCCGGGTGTATGGCACGTCGGCCAGCAGCGCGCCGAGCAGCACCACCCTCTCCACCTCGAGGCTGTGGCAGATCTCCAGGACCTGCTCGCAGAAGGTGCGCCAGCGCATGCTCGGCTCGATGCCGCGGATCAGCACCACGTCCCGCTCGGTGCCCTCGGGGCTGGCCACCGTGAACTTCGTGGTGGGCCACTCCACCCGCCGGGTCTCCCCGTCGGCCATCGTGATGGTCGGACGGCTGACCTGGAAGTCGTAGAAGTCCTCCGGGTCCAGCTCGGTGACCGGGCGGGCCTGCCAGACCTGCTCCAGGTGCTCCACGGCGGCGGTGGAGGCGTCCGCGGCGTCGTTCCAGCCCTCGAAGGCGGCGATCGCCACCGGGGACCGCAGCACCGGCAGCCCGTCGAACTCGGTCACGCCGTCACCTCACCCTGCTCGTCGGGGCCGGCGCCGGGCGCCGGCCCGGTCGTCCGCCCCCCGTGCACGGCGGCGTCCCTGATGTCCTTCACGTCCGTCAGCCTACGTGCCGGGTCCGGATGCGGCCCGTCGGCCGCGCCGGTCCGCCGCCGCGCCCGGTGGCGGAAAGCCACGAAACGGGTACGGGTCGACCGCGGCAGAATGTGGGACCGCGCCAGGGGTCGTTACCGGTGGCCGGATCTTCGCACTAACCTGGTGCCGTGCGGACTTCGTTGCTGGATGTGCTTGCCGACCGGATTCTCATCGCCGACGGGGCGATGGGCACCATGCTGCATGCTGCCGACCTGTCCCTCGACGACTACGAGGGGCTGGAGGGCTGCAGCGAGATCCTCAACGTGAGCCGCCCGGACGTGGTGCGCGGCGTGCACGAGGCGTACCTCGCCGCGGGCGCGGACTGCGTCGAGACCAACACCTTCGGCACCAACCTGCCCAACCTCGGCGAGTACGGCATCGCGCACCGGATCCGGGAGCTGGCCGAGGCCGGGGCCCGGATCGCCCGGGAGGCGGCCGACGCGCACAGCACGCCGGAGCGTCCCCGGTTCGTGCTCGGCTCGATCGGGCCGGGCACCAAGCTGCCCACCCTCGGGCACGCCGCGTACGCGAGCCTGCGGGACGCGTACCAGGAGAACGCCGCCGGCCTGATCGCCGGCGGGGCCGACGCGCTGATCATCGAGACCTCGCAGGACCTGCTCCAGGTCAAGGCCGCCGTCGTCGGGTCGAAGCGGGCGATGGCCGAGCTGGGGCGACCGGTGCCGATCATCTGCCAGGTGGCGATGGAGACCACCGGCACGATGCTGCTGGGCAGCGAGATCGGCGCGGCGCTGGCCGCGATCGAGCCGCTCGGGGTGGACCTGATCGGGCTGAACTGCTCCACCGGGCCGGCCGAGATGGGCGAGCACCTGCGCTACCTGTCCCAGCACTCCCGGGTCCCGCTGTCGGTGATGCCGAACGCGGGCCTGCCGGTGCTCACCGCCGACGGGGCGTACTTCCCGCTGACCCCGGTGGAGTTGGCCGACGCGCTGGAGCGGTTCATCGCCGACTACGGCGTGTCCCTGGTCGGCGGCTGCTGCGGCACCACCCCGGAGCACATCCGGGTGCTGGCCGAGCGGCTGCACGGCGCCACCCCGGTCGCCCGCGAGCCGCGGCACGAGGCCGGCGTCTCCTCGATCTACCACCCGGTCCCGTTCGCCCAGGACGCCTCGGTGCTGATGGTGGGGGAGCGGACCAACGCCAACGGCTCCAAGGCGTTCCGGGACGCGATGCTCGCCGCCGACTGGCAGGCCTGTGTGGAGATCGCGCGCAGCCAGGCCCGGGACGGCTCGCACCTGCTGGACCTCTGCGTCGACTACGTCGGCCGCGACGGCACGCAGGACATGCGGGAGCTGGCCGGCCGCTTCGCCACCGCATCCACCCTGCCGATCATGCTGGACTCCACCGAGCCGGCGGTGGTCGAGGCCGGGCTGGAGATGCTCGGCGGTCGCTGCGTGGTCAACTCGGTCAACTTCGAGGACGGCGACGGCCCCGGGTCGCGCTACGCCCGGGTGATGCCGGTGGTCGCCGAGCACGGCGCCGCGGTGGTCGCGCTGCTCATCGACGAGGAGGGCCAGGCCCGCACCAAGGACTGGAAGGTACGCGTCGCCGCCCGGCTGATCGACGACCTGACCGGCCGGTGGGGGATGGACCGGTCGGACATCCTGATCGACGCGCTGACCTTCCCGATCGCCACCGGTCAGGAGGAGACCCGCCGCGACGGCATCGAGACCATCGAGGCGATCCGGGAGATCGCCGCCCGCTACCCAGGGGTCAACTTCACCCTGGGCATCTCGAACGTCTCCTTCGGGCTCAACCCGGCCGCCCGGCAGGTGCTCAACTCGGTCTTCCTGCACGAGTGCGTGCAGGCCGGCCTGACCTCCGCGATCGTGCACGCCAGCAAGATCCTGCCGATGTCGAAGATCCCGGACGCGCAGCGCGAGATCGCCCTCGACCTGATCTACGACCGGCGCCGCGAGGGGTACGACCCGGTGCAGCGGTTCATCGAGGCCTTCGAGGGGGTGGACGCCGCCTCGGCGCGGGCCACCCGGGCGGAGGAGCTGGCCGCGCTGCCGCTGGACGAGCGACTCAAGCGCCGCATCATCGACGGCGAGCGCAACGGTCTGGAGGCGGACCTCGACGCGGCGATGGCCGGCGGCCGGGCCCCGCTCTCCATCATCAACGACATCCTGCTGGACGGGATGAAGGTGGTCGGCGAGCTGTTCGGCTCCGGGCAGATGCAGCTGCCGTTCGTGCTCCAGTCGGCCGAGGTGATGAAGACGGCGGTGGCCTACCTGGAGCCGCACATGGAGACCGCCGAGGACGGCGGCAAGGGCCGCATCGTGCTCGCCACCGTCAAGGGCGATGTGCACGACATCGGCAAGAACCTGGTCGACATCATCCTGTCCAACAACGGTTACGAGGTCGTCAACATCGGCATCAAGCAGCCGATCAACGCGATCCTGGAGGCGGCCGAGGAGCACCGGGCCGACGCGATCGGGATGTCCGGCCTGCTGGTCAAGAGCACCGTGATCATGAAGGAGAACCTCGCCGAGATGGCCTCGCGCGGGGTCGCCGAGCGCTGGCCGGTGCTGCTCGGCGGGGCGGCGCTGACCCGGGCGTACGTCGAGGACGACCTGCGGGCGCTCTTCCCCGGCCAGGTGCACTACGCCCGGGACGCGTTCGAGGGACTGTCCCTGATGGACCGGGTGATGGCCGCCAAGCGCGGCGGCGCGCCGATGGTCGATCCGGAGCGGGAGGCCGCCCTGGCCGCCCGCCGGGCCCGACGGGAGAAGCAGCGGACCATGGTCAGCGAGGCGCTGCCCGAGCTGCACGACTCCTCGGTCCGCTCCGACGTGGCCGCCGACGTGGCGGTGCCGACGCCGCCGTTCTTCGGCACCCGGGTGGTCAAGGGCGTGCCGTTGGCCGACTACGCGGCGTTGCTGGACGAGCGGGCCACGTTCCTCGGCCAGTGGGGGCTGCGCGGCGCCCGGGGCGGCCAGGGTCCCTCGTACGAGGAGCTGGTGGAGACCGAGGGCCGGCCGCGGCTGCGGTACTGGCTGGACCGGCTGACCGCCGACCAGGTGCTGGAGGCGGCCGTGGTGTACGGCTACTTCCCGGCGTACGCCGAGGGCAACGACCTGGTGGTGCTGGACGAGAACGGCAACGCGGAGCGGGCCCGGTTCTCCTTCCCCCGGCAGCGGCAGGAGCGCCGGCTCTGCCTGGCCGACTTCTTCCGACCCAAGGGCGACCAGCTGGACGTGGTGGCGTTGCAGCTGGTCACCGTCGGCCAGCCGATCAGCGACTACACCGCGAAGATGTTCGCCGCCAACGAGTACCGGGACTACCTGGAGGTGCACGGCCTGTCCGTGCAGCTCACCGAGGCCCTCGCCGAGTACTGGCACCGGCGGATCCGCTCCGAGCTGACCCTGCCCGGCGGCGGTACCGTCGCCGAGAACGACCCGGCGGACCTGGCCGGCCTGCTGCGCAACGACTACCGGGGCTGCCGGTACGCGTTCGGCTACCCGGCCTGCCCGGACCTGGAGGACCGGGCGAAGATCGTCGGGCTGCTGGGCGCGGAGCGGATCGGGGTGCAGCTGTCCGAGGAGTTCCAGCTGGTCCCGGAGCAGGCGACGGACGCGATCGTGGTGCACCACCCGGAGGCGAACTACTTCAACGCCAAGTGATCACCGCAGGCATTCTGACCTGCGGCCGAGCACTCGGAGTGGCCCGGATTCGCATGATCATGCCGTCTCCAGGCCGTCCGGGGTCGGCGGATCATCGGCGAAGGCGTGATCGATCGCAGGGTCTCACCGACTATTCCACCTGTGCTGGAGAGCGAGTTCAGCCGAGGGTCAGCTTCAGCTTCGGCCGCGCGGTCAGCAGGTCGCTGTCCACGAAGGCCAGGTCGATGGCCGGGTCGGCGAAGGTGGTCGGGATTGGCGACGTGATCGGGATACCGTCGGGCAACGGCAGGTCGGGGGCCAGCGTGATCTCGGTGCCGGACAGTCGCCCGACGAAACGGGTGGTGTAGAAGGCGACGTCGCCGCTGACCGTCAGCCGGTCGGTGGCCAACCGTATGGTCCGGCCGGCCGGGCCGGGCGTGCGTAGCAAAAAATCGTCGATGACCGCTTGGTTCATGCTGAACTTCAACGCCGTGAGGGTGCCGTCTGCGGTGGGTAGGGCGACGACCCCCTCGAACTGGAGCCCGGTCATGGTCACCTTGGAGCCGGTCAGCCTCGACGAGGTCGCCGCCACCACGGGCTGCCCCGGTTCGGCGGCGATCCGCGGCAACGGCTTCCCGGCCTGGACGCCGTCGGTGGGGCTCGGCGACGGCTTCGGGCGGGCGCAGTCGACGCCGGAAACCGTAGGCCGGGGGCTGGCCAGCACGGTCGCGGACGGCCAGGTCGGGCAAGTGGGCCCGTCCCGCCCTGCAGCGAGCAGCGCGGACGCCCGCGTCGGGCTGGGTGCAGCGAGGACCACGGCAGCGGAGAGACCGAGCAGCCCGAGCAGCACCGCGAAGAACCGCGGATCGCGCTGTCGGGTCAGCCCCGCCTCCGGCCGCCCGGCTCGCCGGAACGTCCCGGGCCCGCCGGTCTTCTCGTATGCGGTGGGTTGCGGCTGGGCCACGCGCGGACCGATGCCGTTCCGGCTCGACATCAGCTCGTTGACGAGGGCCGGCTGCTTGCGCTCGGTGCCGGGGGGGCTGCGTCGGGGGCCGGCAGGTCATGGCCCGCGCCGGCCGTTGGCTTGTCCCGCCCCGTCGCGTCGTCCGGCGACTCGTTCCGCACGGTTTCGTGGCCGGGCGACTCGTGCCGCGGCGTCCCGTCGCCTGCCGACTCGTTGCGCCCCGTCCTGTCCTCTGCCGACTCGCGACCGGGCCGGGCGGTCGGGTGGGGGTCGGGCACCCACGCGAAGCCGAGGGCACTGCCCACCAAGCCAAGCAGCAGACCGACGAAGAACCCGCCGAGGTTCACCCCGATCAGGGAGAAGAGCGTGGTCACCGCGGCGACCACGGCGTAGAGGATCCGGTGCTGCGGCCTGAACCACATCAGCAGTCCGCAGGTCACCAGGATGGTGGGGATCAACCAGGCAAGGAAGCCGGTCGGCCCCATCTGAAAGGAGAGGCCACCGAGCGACATCTGGCTGGTGCCGAAGATCTCCAGGCCGGCCAGGGCGGTGAGCAGGCCGCCCCAGAACGGCCGTGTCCGCCGCCAGCGGCGGGGGCCACGCCATGCCTCGCGGGGCCGGTCACGCCGGGCGTGCTGCGGTCGGGCGGTTGTCACGCATGCCTCCTGCCGGGTGAGGGTCGAGGGCAGGGAAGGGGCACGCGGAGCGTGCCCTGGGGCCCCGGTGGTCAGCTCAGAAGCATTCCTTGGCGTCCGCGCCAACGTTGACCTTCAACTTCAGCCCTGTCAGGAGGAACGTCCCGGCGTGGGTGGAGCGGGCCACCTGGCGGAGGTTCTTGATGGTCACCGTGTCGGCCTGCTGGCCGAACCCCTTCCTGTCGCCCGTCGCGCCGTCGGGACCGCCCTTGAGGGTCGACGCGTCCTGTCCGATGTTGATGTTCGTGAACGTGGTGTCGCCCTCGAGCGAGTCGACGTCAATCAGCAGGTCGCTCGCGGTGGCGGGGTTGCCGCCGCCGCCGGCGTTGATGGTGAGCACCACGGGAGCGCCGGGCACCTTCGCCGACTGGCAGAGGTCGTAGATCCGCGCGTTGCGGATACCGGTAACGGCCACCGGATGCTTCGTGCCGTCGATCTCCTCGGCGATGCCGCCGAACTGGACGAAGCCCTCACCGCGCAGCTCGGAGGCGGAGACCTTGAATGTCTGCCCCGAGACCGCAAACGAGGCCGCGACCGCCCCGTTGGCCACGCTCGCCACGATCGCGCCAGCGACGGCGGTCGCCGGCACCAGCATCGCGGCGAACCGCCGCCACCGGGTACGCCCTGGATTGTCGAACCGATCCTGCACGATCCCTCCTCGATCGGGTGTCGCGTGGCAGTTCGGTCAGTGCCGGTGCGGCCGCATGGGTTCGATCGCGATCGCACCCATGCGGCATCCCTTTTCTGTACGTCCGTCCGGACCGCTGACGGATCTCCCCGACTCCCGTAGAGCCGGTCGCGGCCCGACTTCCCGTACCGATAGGCGTCAAACCAGCCACCCGGGCGGGGGACTGTCCGGATCTTTGTGGGTGAGGCGGTTATCGCCTTTCAGTTCCGGTGATGTGAGGTTCCCCCGGCAACTCGGAGGCTTTCGATCATGCTCTGATGGAGCTCAAGGAAGTCATCCGTGGCAGCCACCGAAGAAGTACTCCGATGAGCTGACGCTCGTGGACGAGCCGAAAGACCGGTTCGGGGTCGAGCCCATCCTCCGGGTCCGGGATGGCTCTCATCCTCTTGGGGCAGCCATGGGTCTGGCTTCTTCAGGCGATGCAGTTGACAAGGGCAACGAGGCTCTCGGCTCTTTCCGAGAGCTGCGCTTCTTCGGTCCCGCGCTGTTGAACCTTGCTCTCGAACTGGTGGCGGTGGAGGGGCTGCGGCGCGTCCGAACGAAATACGCAGTGGCCTGGTTCAGCTGCCTGACCTCAGGCGTGAACTTCGGCCGACTGCGGCGAGGGGCTGGTGTGCCTTGGTGGAGGTGAGGTCGTAGGTGTTCTGGCTCGCGTGTCAGACTCGGCCGCGTGGTGACGGAGGAGCGGACCCGAGAAGTTCGATCGGTCGTCGACCTGGTGGCCGGATGGGCGGCAGCGCGCGAGGACGTCCGGGGGGTGCTGGTCGTGGGCTCCTGGGCTCGTGGAGCCGCGCGAATGGACTCCGACGTGGACATCCTGGTCCTCACGGACAATCCACATCATACGAAGGTGGACGTCTGGACGGGTCTGCTCAGTGGTGGGGTCGTCCGGCTGGGAGACTGGGGCCCGCTCCGGGAAGTCCGCGTACGGCGACCCTCAGGTCTTGAGGTCGAGCTGGGCGTCGTGCCGGTGAGCTGGGCGGACACCGACCCTGTCGATCCAGGAACCCGCCGGGTCGTCACGGACGGACACCGCATCGTGCATGATCCGGCAGGTGTGCTGGCCTCGTTGTCGGCGGCGTGCCGCACCAGCCGGTGAGGTACAACCAGGACCGGCGCAACCAACGACGGTCAGCGCTGGTCGCCGGGCAGGTCCCACCAGTACGGCAGGCCGGTCGGTGACCAGGCCGGGTCCGGCCGGAAGTCGCACCAGGTGCCGTCGAACGGGAACCGGCCCCGCTCGGCCAGGGCGATGAGCCGTTTCCCCTCCGCGCGTATCCGCGCGGCGCCCTCGGCGTCCCAGAACCACGGGTCACCGGTCTGGGCCGCGAACTCGTCCTCGTCCTTCCACACCGAGCTGCGGTCCGCGGCGACCAGCACGTCGAGCGTGTGGTCCCGGTAGTCCCACCCGCCCCTCCAGCGGCGCACCGGCGCCTCCAGGTTGACGTACCAGCCGGCGAACTTCCCCTCGGCGGTCCAGGACCACCAGACCGAGTGGGCGGCGTCCGGCGGTGTCAGCATCAGCGTGCGGTACGGCCCCCAGGTGGCGGGACGCAGCAGCGTCGGCATGGTCAGCTCGGTGCGGATCGGCAGCGCGCGGGTCGGCGTGCCGTCCAGGGCGGTGCGCTGGACCGTCGCGGAACCGACGTCGACCCAGAGCAGCAGGCCGCGATGGTCGTCGGCGATCACCCGGCCACACTGGACGGACGCGATGCGCCCGTCCGGGTGGATGCTCCGCCGCAGGGCGGTCTGTCCCGGTTGCAGGCGCATCCGCGCACGATAGCGGCGTTGGTCCGTCGGCGGGGGAGTGGTCCACCGGCGAGCGACCGCCGGTGCGGCGGGCGCGAGCAACGCCGACGGTGCGCCCGGTCGGAACGCGCGTTTGCGGCCGGTGGCGGCGGGTAGCCACGGTGCCTGCTGGACGGAAGGACGTGGCAATGGCCGAGCTGGGGTTCGTCGACAAGGTCGCGGCACGGGCGGGTGTTCCGCCGGAGACGGCGCGGTCACTGGCCGAGGCCACCCTGGGCACCCTCGCCCAGCGGCTCAGCGGCGGGCAGTCGGCCGCCCTGGCCGGCCACGTCGCCGACGAGCTGAGCCCGCTGCTGGTCAAGGGCGCGGAGGAGCCGGAGGTCTTCGGGTACGACGAGTTCCTGCGCCGGGTGGCCGAGCGCGCGGGGGTGGATCGGGGTGTCGCGGAGCGGGGCGTGCGGGCGGTCCTGCAGACCCTGCACCGGGTGGTCGGGCACCGGGAGCTCGAGGACGTGCTGGCCCAGTTGCCGGCCGACCTGGGGGCGCTGGCCCAGCCCCTGCCGCACGGACCCTGACGAACAGGGCACGGAGCTATCGGCCGGCCGGCGGGGCCGCGACGTCGGGGAGAACCGGCGGCGTCGGCGCGTACCGGGCGGCGGCGGCCCGCAACTCGTCCGCCACCCGCCGCCGCAGCTCGGCCGGCGCCAGCACCTCGACGGCGGAGCCCAGGCCGACCAGCGCCGAGCAGGCCCATGATCCGCTCTCGAACGGGACGGTCAGCTCGACCTCGCCGGTCGCGGTGACCGGCAGCCGGTCCTGCCCCTGCACGGGCACGAGACGACGTAGCCGCGGCAGCGCCCGGGGTGCCACCCGGAGGGTGACCTCCACGGCGATCTTCTCGTCCTCCCACTCGCGGCGGACGTCGGCCCACGCGACGGCGAGATCGAAGGCGGGCGGGCGCACCGCCGGCTCGTCGAGCACCTCCACGGAGCGGACCCGGGAGATCCGGTAGGTGCGCCGCTGCCGGTCGCGCAGCGCCACCAGGTACCAGTCGCCGGCGGTGAGCACCAGCCCGAGCGGGTCGACCTCGCGGGTCGTCGCCCGCCCGTCGCGCACGTACCGCAGGCGCACCCGGCGGTCGCGCCAGACCGCGTCGGCGAGCGGGGTGAGGCAGGGCACCGGCTCCGGGGTGCCGTACCAGCGGATCGGGTCGAGGTGGAACCGCTCCGCGGTCCGGCCGGCGCGTTCCCGGGCCTCGCCGGTCAGGCTGGCGAGGACCTTGGTCCGGGCGCCCTGCAGCAGCTCGCCCAGCCCCAGTTGCTCGGCCGGGCCGGCGAGCCCGAGGAACGCCAGCGCCCCGGCCTCGTCGAGGCCGACGCCGGTCAGCCGGGTCCGGTAGCCACGGTCCAGCCGGTACCCGCCGGCCGGTCCTCGGGTGGCGCGTACCGGTATCCCGGTGGCCACCAGGGCCTCCACGTCCCGCTGCACGGTGCGCTCGCTGACCTCCAGCAGCCGGGCCAGCTCCCGGCCGCTGGCCTGACCGCGCACCTGGAGGTGCAGCAGCAGCGTCATCATCCGCGAGGCACGCACGGTGCCATGGTCGCGCACATATACGACAGAAGGTGTCGGGAACTCGGGTGAGACTCGGTCCGGCGGCGCGACCCGGCGACGCCCGGACGGACGGAGCGACATGGCAGACACGGTGCGTGGCCTGGATGAGCAGATCAGCCCGGCGCAGTTCCACCAGGCCGACGGCGTGCAGGACTGGCGGGTGCTGGGCGACGGGGCGTGCGCGTACTTCCACACCGGAACGTTCGCCGGTGGTGCCCGCCTGGTGCAGGAGATCAGCGAGCTGACCGGTCAGGACCACCAACCCGCCGTCGACGTGCGCGCGGCGGGCGTGACCGTGCGCCTGGTCACGAGCCGGCCCGGCTTCTACGGCATGACCAGGCGCGACGTCGAACTGGCCCGGCATATCTCCGCCGTGGCGCGGAGGCTGGGCGTGCCCGCCGACCCGTCCGTGGTGCAGAACGTCCAAATCTCGGTGGACGCGCTCGTCGCCGCCGACGTGCTGCCGTTCTGGCGTGCCGTGCTCGGCTACCGGGATCGGGGCGACAGCCCGGAGGACCTGATCGACCCGCGTGGCCGCGGACCACTGGTCTACTTCCAGCGGATGGACGCGCCGCGTCCGCAGCGCAACCGAATCCACCTCGACATCTGGGTGCCGCACGACCAGGCCGAGGCGCGGATAGCAGCGGCGATCGCCGCCGGCGGCCATCTGGTGACCGACGAGTATGCGCCGGCCTGGTGGGTGCTCGCGGACGCCGAGGGCAACGAGGCCTGCATCGGCACCGCCCCCACCGGGAGCTGAGCGGACGGTGCTGGTCAGGGCCGCGCCGGCAGCGACGCGGGCAACCCGACCGCGGCGAACTCCGCCACGTCCAGGAACGAGGTGATCGCCGCGATCCGGCCGTCCCGCACCGTCAGCACGTTGATCGACCAGGCGCGGTACCCGCCGGACTCGCCGGGTCCGCGCAGGTAGGAGGCGACCGCCGGCTGCCCGTTCGCCGCGGTGAGCCGGTGCCGCCAGCCGCCACAGCGGGTCAGCGGAAGCTCCCGGGCGAAGTCGCGCACCGCGTCCACGCCCCGGTACCAGTGCGGCATCGGCGGCATCGACCAGGTGACGTCCTCGGTGAGCAGCGCGACCAACGCGTCCGCGTCGCCGTTCTCCAGCGCGGTGGCGTAGCCGGTCACGAGGGCCCGCAGCCGGGCGTCGCCGAGCTGGTGCAGGGCCCGCTGCTGGCTGACCGGCGGCACCCGGTCGGCGACCATCGGGCGGGCCCGGGCCAGCGCCGAGTTCACCGAGGTGGCGGAGGTGCCCATCATGGCCGCGATCTCGGCGGCGGAGAAGCCGAGCACGTCGAACAGGAGCAGCGCGGCACGCTGGTTGCCGGGCAGGTGCTGGAGGGCGGCGACGAAGGCCAGCTCGACGGCCTCGCGCTGCTCGTAGCGTACGTCCGGGGCGGCCGGACCGGCGGGCAGCCCGGCTTCGGGATACGGCCCCAGCCAGGCGACGTCGCCGGCGGGCGCGTTGTCCAGCACGGCGCGCTCGCTGGCCGGGCCCAGGTCCACCGGCAGCGCCCGCCGGGCCCGGCCGGCGGCGAGGTCCAGGCAGGTGCGGGTGGCCACGGTGTAGAGCCAGGAGCGCAGCGAGCTGCGCCCCTCGAAGCGGGGCAGTGCCCGCCAGGCCCGCAGCAGCGCGTCCTGGAGGGCGTCGTCGGCGTCGTGGCGGGAGCCGAGCATCCGGTAGCAGTGCGCGTGCAGCTCCCGCCGCAGCGGCGCCACCAGGTCGGTGAACGCGGCGGGGTCGCCGGCGCGTGCCCGGACCAGGTCGGCGGCCGCCGGCGTGGCGGCCTTCGCGAAAGTCACGCTCACAGCGACGATTCTGCCGTACGACGGAAGTCTCCACCGTGAACGCACCGCACGCCACGACCCGGGAGAGCCGATGAGCACCACATCCGCCGACAACGTCACCGTCGCGACCCTCGAGATCCCCGACGGAATCCTGCACTACGAGGTACGCGGCCAGGGCCCACTGGTGGCGCTGGTCGCCGCGCCGATGGACGCCGGGGCCTTCGCCCCGCTGGCCGACCTGCTCGCCGTCGACCACACCGTCCTCACCACCGACCCGCGCGGCATCGGGCGCAGCCGGCTGCACGATCCGGAGAGCGACTCCACCCCGCAGCTGCGCGCCGACGACGTCCTCCGGCTGCTGGCCCACCTCGACGCCGGACCGGCCGCGGTGCTCGGCTCCAGCGGCGGCGCGGTCACCGTCCTCGCCCTCGCGCAGACCCACCCGGAGGGCGTCCACACGGTGATCGCCCACGAGCCACCGCTGATCGACCTGGTCCCTGACCGCGACGAACTGCGCGCCCGGGAGGACGACATGATCGCCACCTACCGGGCGGGCGACCGGCTGGGCGCCGGCCGCAAGTTCCTCGCCTCGGCCAACATCCACCTTCCCGAGGAGGTGGTGCTGGCCATGTACGGCGGCGAACCGGCGCCGCAGGCGGCGGCCGACGAGCGCTTCCAGTACCTGCACATGCTCAGCCTCACCACCCGGTTCCAGCCCGACGTCGCGGCGCTGCGCGCCGGCCCGGTCCGGGTCGTCGTCGGCATCGGCGAGCACTCCGCCGGTGAGCTCTGCGACCGCAGTTCCCGGGCGCTGGCCGACGCGCTCGGTGTCGCGCCGACGATGTTCCCCGGCGGCCACATCGGCTTCGTGCAGGACCCGGCGGCCTTCGCCGCCCGGCTGCGCGAGGTGCTCGCCGAGGGCTGAGCCCCCGAAGATCACGTTTCGACCCCGATCGCGCGTCGGATCCGACCGCGCCGTTGACCGGTTCGGGCCGGTTCCTTTGTGCTGTGCGCGGGCGGGACCGCCCGGATCGGGGGACAGCACGATGGAATCCACGGCACCGCCACCGGCACCGGCTCCGCCGCCGCGACCGCACCCGTTTCGGGGGTGGCTGGCGGTCGCGCTGGCCGGGGTGCTGGTCGGCGGGGCCGCCGGGGTGGCGTTCTGGCGGACGAGCAGCCCGCCGTCACCGGCGCCCGCCGAGGCCGCCGCCCCGGTCACGGCCCGGGAACTCCTCGCCGGGCTGCCCGGCCGGCTGCTGCCGCCGGCCACCCCGACCGCCCTGCCCACCGACCGAGCGGTGGGACGGGGTGCCCTGCTCTACCAGATCGAGGACCCCGACGGCTTCGACGAGAAGACCGGCACCTTCTCTCGACGCCCGATCTACCTGGTGACCGCCTCCGGTGAACAGTTCGGCGTCGGGCTGACGCCGGCCAGCCTGGGCAAGCCCAGCCAGTCGCTCTCCCCGGACGGCCGGTGGCTCGCCGTACGCCGGGATGGGCAGTGGTGGATCCGCGACCTCGCCGGGGCCACCGAGCGGGCCGTCCCGCCCGGGTACGAGTTGTCGCAGTGGTCGACCGACTCGGGTGCGGCCCTGCTCGTCCAACTCTCCGCCGCCGGTCAGACGTACACCGCGCTCACCCTGCCCGGCGGGAAGCTGCGCCCACTGGCGGTACGGGGGGAGCAGCTCAGCTCGGTGGCGGCCTTCCTGGACGGGCGTCAGCTGGCCACCGTGGACCTCGGCGTCGGCGGCCTGAACTGGCGGCCGCTACGCCAGCTCACCGTCACGGTGCGGGACGTCGACGGGGGCGCCACCCGGTCGGTGTCGCTGGCCACCGCCGACCAGCTGCGCCCCGGCGAGTTCTACAACGCGATCGTCCCGCTCGTGCGCGGCGGCGGCGATCCGCCGACGGCGTGGGTGATGCTCACACGGCAGGAGCAGGTCCCGACGGGTCAGCCGGAGGGCGCGCCGGCGGTGCCCGCGACGGCGGTGGTCGGGGTCGACCTGCGCTCCGGCCGACCGGCGGGCCGGATCGACCTCGTGGCGTCCCGGCGCGGCGCGGGGGAACACTTCCTTGGCCTCGCCGGCGCCGAGCTCCTCCTGCAACGCTGGACCGCCGGCGCCGTCGAACTGGTCGCCGCCGACCCGACCACCGGCCGGCGTCGGATGCTGACCTCGCTGCCCGACGAAGCGCGGGTCCTCGTGCCAGGCGACCTGTGGTGACTCCGCCCGGACGCCGCGCGGGCGGGCCGTGCGGTCACGAGTCCGTCGGCACCCCGGCCTCCAGCTGCCCGACCATCGGGGCGAGCAGCTCGTCCAGCTGACGGACCAGCACGGTGACGGCGCGCCGGGCGGCCGGGGCCACCTGGTCCGTCGGGCCGTCCGGCGCGGGCGGCAGGTCGTCGGGCGGGACCGGCGCCTCCACCAGCAGCGTCGCCCGCAGGTGCGGGGCGCGGGTGAGGTCCTGCTCGGACGGCGGCGCGTACTGGCCGAAGAGCTGTGGCCAGTCCCGCCAGCCCCGGTCGTGCCCCCACTGCCGGGTCCAGGTCAGCTCCGCCGGCCAGGGCGCCACCACGGTCACCGCGCAGATCAGGCTGCCGTCCCACGGGCTGCGCCGGCAGTCGGCGGCCACGATCCGCCGGTGCCAGCGGACGAATCCGGGGGTCAACCCGGTGGCCAGGCGCCAGGCGGCGACCGCGAACGTCACCGGCGCGATGTCGCCCCAGGCGTCGCGGAACTCGTCGATCCGCCGGCACACCTCGGCGTCGTACCGGCTGCGGCCGTCCGCGGCCTGCTCGCGGTCGACCGGTTCGTCCAGCCAGAACGCCCGCACCGCTCGCATCGCACGTCCTCCCGCCGGACGGGTCGGTCGAGGGCCATCATCGCACCGTCAGGCGCCCGGACGCCGTGCCGCCGCCGCGCGGGCCTTCGGCCGCCCCGATCGGGACGGTCCCCGGCCGCCCTCCGCCCCGGGGGGACCAACGCCCCTGGCGGCGTCGCCGGCCCGGGCCGACCCTGGAGTCAGGACGGCGGAGGTGGATCGTGAACCGGATCGGGGCGCTGCTGTACGAGGTCAAACGCCGGATGTACCCGGGTGACCGGCCGGGTCGGCTGGCCGGGGTGATGATCTGGGCCGACGCCGCCCAGTTCGCCGCCGGCCGGCTCTCCCCGCGCCGGGCCGTCACCCTGGAGGTGACCGGCCGCCGCACCGGTCGGACCGTCGCCGTGCCGGTCGTGGTGGCCGACCTGGAGGGCGAGCGCTACCTGGTGTCCATGCTGGGGCGCGACGCCAACTGGGTGCACAACGTCCGGGCGGCCGGCGGTCGGGCGGTGCTGCGGCGCGGGGGTCGGGAGCCGGTGCTGCTGCGCGAGGTGCCGGTGGCCGACCGGCCGCCGATCCTGCGCCGCTACCTCGACCTGGCGCCGGGCGCCCGTCCGCACGTGCCCGTCGACCGGCGCGCCCCACTGGCCGACTTCGCCGCGGTCGCCGAGCGCCACCCGGTCTTCCACGTCGTCGCGGCCCCTCGCTGACCCGTCGGTCACCTGCCGCCGTAGCCCGGGGCGATCACCGGCGGTCGGTCAGCCGGGTGGCGCGCGCGTACAGGTAGCGCTGCCGGGGCAGGTTCGTCGCCCGTCGGGCCGCCCGCTCGTACGCCGCGCGGGCCCCGTCGAGGTCGCCGGCCCGCTCCAACAGGTGCGCCCGGGTGGCGTGCAGCCGGGCGTCGTCGGCGATCCGCGGGTCGCCGTCCAGCCCGTCCAGCAGGGCCAGTCCGGCGGCGGCGCCCCGGGCCATCGCCACCGCCACCGCGTGGTTCAACGCCACCACCGGGTTGTCGGCGATCCGCAGCAGCAGCGCGTACAGCGCCTCGATCTGCGGCCAGTCGGTCGCCGCGGCGCTCGGCGCCTCGTCGTGCACCGCGGCGATCGCCGCCTGGAGCTGGTACGCCCCGACGTCCCCGCGCGGCAGCACGTCGTCGAGCAGCGCCACGCCCTCGGCGATCTGGTCGGCCCGCCAGAGCCGGCGGTCCTGCTCGGCCATGGTGACCAGTTTCCCGTCGGCGCCCACCCGGGCCGGCCCGCGCGCGTCGGTGAGCAGCATCAACGCCAGCAGGCCGGTGGCCTCGGGGTCGTCGGGGAGCAGCCGGTGCAGCATCCGGGTCAGCCGGATCGCCTCCGCGGAGAGGTCGACGCGGCGCAGCCGGGGGCCGGCGGTGCTGGCGTACCCCTCGGTGAAGACCAGGTAGAGCACGTGCCGCACGGCGTCCAGGCGGGCCTCCCGTTCGGCCGCGCCGGGCAGCGCGAACGGTACGCCGCTGTCCCGGATGCGCTGCTTGGCGCGGGTGATCCGGCGGGTCATCGTGGCCTCGGGCACCAGGAAGGCGCGGGCGACCTCGGTGGTGGTCAGCCCACCGACCGCCCGCAGGGTCAGCGCGATCTGCGCCGGCGGCGGGAGCGCGGGGTGGCAGCAGAGGAAGAGCAGTACCAGGCTGTCGTCGTCCGGCTCCCGCCGATCGGCCGGGGCGGCGTACGCGGGCAGGGCGCGGGCCACCTCGTCCTCCCGGCGCCGGCGGGCCTGCTCGGCGCGGAGCAGGTCGGTGAGGCGGCGCGATGCCACGGTGATCAGCCAGCCGCGCGGACTGTCCGGCAGGCCCTCGGCCGGCCAGCGGGTCGCGGCCGTCAGCAGCGCCTCCTGGACGGCGTCCTCGGCGGTGTCGAAGTGCCCGTAGCGGCGGACCAGCGCGCCGAGGACCTGCGGCGCGAGGGAGCGCAGCAGGTCCTCGACGGGGTGCGGGGTCACCGGGTGGTCAGCCGTCGAGGTCCTCGATGCCGTCGGCGACCGGGCGCACGTCGACGTACTGGTCCTCGGCGGCCGGGTCGACGAAGCGGGCGGCGATTTCGGTGGCCCGGTCGAAGCTGGCGCACTCGACCACGGTGAATCCGGCCAGCACCTCCTCCGTCTCCGGGTACGGCCCGTCGGTCACCACCGGCGCGCCACCGCGCAGCCGGACCCGCCGGGCGTGCACCGGAGCGGTCAGGCCCCGCCCGTCGACCAGTTCGCCGGACTCGGCGAGGTCCTTGTGGACTGCCTCCATGTGGGCGTGCATGGCGGCGACCTGCTCGGCCGTCATCGGCGGCCGGCCGCCGGGGCGCCCGGCCATCGCGTCGTAGTCCTGCTGCGAGCCGTACAGCATGATCAGGTACTTCACGGTCTCTCCTCTCGGCCGGCCCCGTGTGGGCCGGGCAACAGGGACGTCGGAGCCGGCCGGGCGTTCCGGACACCCGACCAGGCCGAGACTAGGCGACCGTCAGCCCACGACGCCGGAGGCGAGCAGCGCGGTGGGCAGGGCGGGCATGCCCGGCTCGGCGTCCACCGCGGCGCCCCGGTCGGCGGCCCGCGCGGTCACCGTCCCAGTGCCGCAGCCCACGTCGAGCACCCGGCCGCCGGGCCCGACGCCCGCCGCGTCGAGCAGCTCACCCACCGGGTACGCGCAGAGCAGGGCGAAACTGCGCCGGTACGCCTCCGCCCGGCCCGCCCAGCGATCCCGCTCATGATCATCGAAGCTGGTCATGGTGGGGCAGCCTAGCGGGCCGGTCGTACCGTGGATGAATGACGACGGCATGGGTGGTGCTCGCGGTGTTCGGCCTCGTGCTCGTGGGGGCGTTCGGTTGGGTGGCCTGGCGCGACCGGGCGCGGATCCAGTCCGCTGAGGACCACACGGCGGCGCGGGCCGCCCTCAAGGCGCAGCAGCGCAACGAGGGCGCCCGGCACGTCGCCCAGGGCAATGTGATCCATCGCGGCCAGGATCCCCACTGATCGCGGTGCCCGGTCCGGCCCGTGGCCGATGCGGTCCGCGCCCGGCATGATCGACCCACCGCCGGGGTACCGGATCTCATCGGCTCGCACGCCTGGGAGGGCAACTGTGACGGCACGCTCGGGACCGCAGTCGCGCGGGGGGTTCGCCGCCGCGCTGGTGGCGTTGGTCGTGGCCGCCGGCTGCGCCGTCGGCGGGGTGGGGGAGAGCGGCCCGGAGCAGCCGCAGGAGCCCCGACCTCAGCAGTCCGGGCCCGCCGCCTCGCCAGGCACGCAGACCAACCGGCCCGACGGCACCAAGAGCGTCGAGGAGTTCAAGGGCGACATCGACGACGCGGTGACCATCGCGCAGCGCTACTGGACCGCGCAGTTCAAGGCGTCCGGGCAGCAGTTCCGCCCGATCCGCCGGATCGTTCCCTACCAGCGTGAGGGCGAGGTCTCCTGCGGCGGGCAGGCGCTGCCCCGCAACAACGCGGTCTACTGCTCGCAGGGCGACTTCATCGCCTACGACGTCAACTGGTCGGTGGCCGCGTTCCGGCAGGTCGGCGACGCGTTCGTGTTCTACCTGCTCGGCCACGAGTACGCCCACGGCGTCCAGGTCCGCCTCGGCATCCGCTACAACTTCACCATCCAGCAGGAGTTGCAGGCGGACTGCATGGCGGGGGCGTACCTGGGCGACTCGGTGCGCTCCGGCGTCCTCACCCTCGACCAGGGTGACCTGGACGAGTTCCGGGAGGGGCTGCTCGCGGTCGGCGACGACCCCGACCAGCCGTGGTTCGCCGAGGGCTCCCACGGCACCGCCGAGCAGCGCACCGACTCGTTCTTCCGCGGGTACCAGAAGTCGCTGGACGCCTGCGACCTGAGCTGACGCCGGGGTCACCGGCCCGGCCGTACCCGCTCGGCGAGGAAGTCCTCCCAGCTGCGGCGACCGACGGCCCGGTCGGGGGCCAGGTTCGCGCCGGCCCGCAGCGCCCGGGCGGCCCCGCCCGGCACCGGGACGGGCACGATCGGCCGCCGGCGCCGCCCGGTGGCGCGCAGGTAGCCGCGGACCAGCTCGTCCATCCCGTACACCCGGGGGCCGGCCAGGTCCGGCACCTGGCCGGCCGGCGGGTCCAGGGCGAGTGCCACGAGCCGGGCGGCCACCTCGCCGGCGTCGACCGGCTGGAACCGGAACCCGGCCGGCACCGGGATCACCGGTAGCTTCGCCAGCTGCCCCAGGACCGTCGCCATCAGGTCGTGGAACTGGGTGGCGCGCAGGTTGGTCCACGGCAGGCCCGAGTCGGCGACCACCTGTTCGGCGCCCCGCTTGGCCGCGAAGTAGCCGAACATGGCGCGGTCGACGCGGCCGGTGACCGGGATCCGCTCGGCGCCCACCACCGAGATGTTCACCAGGTGCCGCACGCCGGCCCGGGACGCCGCCCGGACCAGGGTACGGGCCTTCCCCTCGTCGCCCTTGGCGCTGCCGGCGCAGTGCACGACCGTGTCGATCCCGGCGAGCGCCGCCTCGATCCCCGCGCCGCTGTCCAGGTCGCCGGTCACCTGGTCGACGCCGTCGGTGGGCTCGTGCCGGTGTCGGCTGAGCACCCGGACCGGGCGGCCGGCGTCGCGCAGCAGGGGCACCACGTGCCGCCCGAGGGTGCCGGTGCCGCCGGTGACCAGAACGGTTGACGTCATGACTCTCTCCAGTTCGCCGACCGGGGAACCGGTCCCCGGTCACACCCACCGGATGTCGTGGGTCTACTACTCAGACACCTGCGGGGAAAGGCGTGTGACACGGTGGACGATCAGCAATGGCTGGCGGAGCGTTTCGAGGAGCACCGGGGCCGGCTGCGGGCGGTGGCCTACCGGATGCTCGGCTCGGTGAGCGAGGCGGACGACGCCGTCCAGGACGCCTGGCTGCGGGTCGCCCGGGCCGGCACGGGCGAGGTGGAGAACCTCGAGGCCTGGCTGACGACCATCGTGGCGCGCGTGTGTCTCAATGTGCTGCGCTCCCGCACCCGCCGCCGGGAAGACCCGCTGGACGTGCACGTGCCCGAACCGCTCATCAGCCCCGCCGCGGGCGTCGACCCGGAGCAGGACGCCCTGCTGGCCGACTCGGTCGGGCTGGCCCTGCTGGTGGTGCTGGAGACGCTGACCCCGGCCGAGCGGCTGGCGTTCGTGCTGCACGACCTGTTCGCGGTGCCGTTCGAGGAGATCGCCGTGCTGGTCGACCGGTCCCCGGCCGCCGCCCGCCAGTTGGCCAGCCGGGCCCGCCGCCGGGTCCGCGGCCAGGCCCCGGCACCCGATCCCGACCCCGGCCGGCAACGCGACGTCGTCGACGCGTTCTTCGCCGCCTCCCGGGACGGCGACTTCGACGCCCTCGTCGCCGTCCTCGATCCCGACGTGGTGCTGCGGGCCGACGCCGGCCCGGGCGGCCGGGGCACCGTCACGATCCACGGCGCGCGCCAGGTCGCCGCGCAGGCGATCATGTTCCGTGGGCTCGCCCCGTTCGTCCGGCCGGCGCTGGTCAACGGTGCCGCCGGGGTGGTGGTCACCGCGCCGGGCCGGGTGCTGTCCGTGATGGGCTTCACCGTCACCGCCGGCAAGGTGATCGCCATCGACGTGCTCTCCGACCCGGAACGGCTGGCTGCGCTCGACGTCACCGCCCTGGACCGGTGAGCACGGCCGGTGGCTTTGATCTGCGTCACCGTGGCGCACCCGGCGACCACCGCGGCGGCGCCCGGTTGGCAGGATCGGGGCAGCCACCGCAACCCGGGAGGATCCGCTGAGCAGCCCACACCCCGCCGCCGTGCTCTTCGACATGGACGGCACGCTGGTCGACAGCGAGAAGCTCTGGGACGTCGCGCTCCAGGAGCTGGCGGCCGAGTACGGCGGAACCCTGTCCGACGCCGCCCGGCGGGCGATCGTCGGCACCAGCATGGCGGCCTCGATGCGGATCCTGCACGACGACCTGGGCCAGCCGGACCGGGATCCGGAGGTGAGCGCCGCCTGGATCAACGCCCGCATCCTGGAGCTGTTCCGCACCGGCCTGAGCTGGCGGCCGGGCGCGTTGGCCCTGCTCCGGGCGGTACGCGCCGCCGGCATCCCGACCGCGCTGGTCACCTCCAGCGGCCGGCCGCTGGTGGAGGTCGCCCTGGACACCCTGGGGCGGGACAGTTTCGACGCGGTGGTCTGCGGCGACGAGGTGGACGCGGCCAAGCCGCATCCGGAGCCGTACCTGACCGCCGCCGGGCTGCTCGGTGTGCCGATCGAACGGTGCGTGGCGATCGAGGACTCGCCGACCGGGGTGGCCAGCGCGCTCGCCGCCGGCGCGGCGGTGCTGGCCGTACCGCTGGAGGTGCCGATCCCGCCGGCCGACGGCGTACACCAGGTGGAGAGCCTCACCGCCGCGGACCTGGAGCTGTTGGCGGCGCTGCTGGGGGAGCCCCCGGCCTGAGCGGGCGGGTCACCCCCTGCCCCAGCGCCCGCGTGCGGGCCTCCCTCCGTCACATCCTCACCCCCGTGCCGTCCCCCGGCAGCCCCAGCCTGTCAGGTCGGCCGACGCCGCGGTCGCGATCGGGTGATCCGGTCGCCGGACGCGCGACGGCCCCCGCACACTCCGGTGGCGGGGGCCGTTGCGTGGTGCCCGGGTCAGTCGTGGGCGATGGCGCCCAGCACGTTGATCCGGGCCGCCCGGATCGCGGGGAGCACCGCGGCGATCACGCCGATCAGCGCGGCCAGGCCGAGGAAGAGCGCCATCTGGCCCCAGGGCAGCCGCAGGTCGGTGATGCCCTCGTCCTTGAGCGCCCGGACCACCGCGGCGCCCAGGCCGGTGCCGACCGCCAGGCCGAGCAACGCGCCGAAGATCGAGATCACCACCGCCTCGACGGTGATCATCCGCATGGTCTGCGACCGGCGCAGCCCGATCGCCCGCAGCAGACCCAGCTCGCGGGTCCGCTCCAGCACCGACAGGGCCAGGGTGTTGATGATGCCGAGCACCGCGATCACGATGGCCAGGGCGAGCAGGATCTGGATCATCCGCAGCGGGGTGTCCAGCTGGCTGGTCTGCTGCTTGATGAACGCGTCCCGGTCGGCCACCGACACCTCGGGGCTGTCCGCGAGCAGCGTCTCCACCCGTGGCTGCACGTCGGCCACCCGGGTGCCGGGGGCCAGCTGCACGAAGCCCTGGATCGGCTGCGGGATGGCGAAGTTCCGCGTCGCCTGCGGCGGCAGCACCACCGGGTTGGTCAGCTGGGTGCTCTCGTAGATGCCGCTGACCGTGTACGTGCGGGCCTCCCCGCGCGACAGCTGCACCGTCACCGTCGAGCCGACCGACACGTTCCGCGACTTGGCGGTGTCCGAGCTGAACAGCATCTGGTCCGGGCCGAGCCGGCCGATGTCACCGGCGGTGGCCTTCGCCCCGAAGATCCGCTCCAGCGCGCTGACGTCGCTCGACGCCGCCACCCAGGTCCGGGTGCCGTTGACGGTGGCCATGTCGCCGTACTCGCCGTCGACCAGTTGGACGCCCGGGATCGCCGCGGCCTTCTCCAGCACCGCCGGGTCGAAGCTGGGCGGCCGGGGGCCGCTCTGCGCCCCGGAGATGACCAGCTCGGCCTTGATGGTGTCCGCGGCGACCTTGCTGATGCTGCCCTTGGCCGAGTCGAGGATCACCGTCACCCCGGTGACCAGGGCGATGCCGACCATCAGCGCGGCCGCGGTGATCGCGGTGCGGCGCGGGTTGCGCCCGGAGTTGAGCCGGCCCAACTTGCCCGGCACCGACCAGGCGAAGATCGCCCCCAGCAGGGAGACCACCGGCCGGCTGATCAGCGGGGTCAGCAGCGCCACGCCGATGAAGGCGAAGAGCACCCCGCCGAGGATGGTGGCCAGGGTGTTGTCACCGGCGTGCCCGCCGAGGCCGAGGAAGAGCAGCACCGCGCCGATCGCCGTGACCACCCCGCCGGCCACCGTCACCTTGGTCAGCGGCCGGTCCGGCGTCGCCACGTCCTGCATGGCGGCGATCGGCGGGATCCGGGCCGCGCGCAGCGCCGGCAGCAGCGCCGCCACCACGGTGATCACCAGGCCCACCCCGAACGCGCCGATCACCGCCGCCGGTGGCACCCCGAGCCCGGCCAGGCTGAGCCCGCCGGCCAGCTTGCCGAACAGGTACGCCAGCAGCGCGCCCACCCCGATGCCGGCGGCCAGCCCGAGCACCGAGGCGATCAGGCCCACCATGATCGCCTCCAGCACCACCGACCCGATGATCTGCCGGCCGCTCGCCCCGAGGGCCCGCATCAGGGCCAGCTCCCGGGTCCGCTGCGCCACGATGATCGAGAAGGTGTTGAGGATGAGGAAGGTGCCGACCAGCAGCGCCACCGCGGCGAAGCCCAGCAGCACCTTGTTGAAGAAGGACAGCCCCTCCTTCAGGCCGGCGGCCTGGTCGGCGGCGGCCTGCTCGCCGGTCTTCACCTGGTAGCCGTCGCCGAGCGCCGCCGCGACGTCGTCGCGCAGCCGCTCCGGGCTGACCCCGTCGGCGGCCCGGACGCCGATGCTGGTGAAGGTGCCCGGCTCGCCCAGCATCAGCTGCTGCGCCACCGGGGTGGTGAAGGCGACCTCGTTGACGCCGCCGATGCTGCTGCGCCCGCCGCTGTAGCCGAAGACGCCGACCAGGGTGAACTCCTTCTTCGGCTGCAGGGTCAGCACGCCGACCCGGTCGCCCACCTTCACCTTCGCCGCGTCGGCCAGCGCCTGGTTGATCACGATCTCGCCGTCGGACCGTGGCTCGCGCCCCTGGCGCAGCTCCACCAGCTCGCCCTCGCCGACCCAGTTCTCGCCCAGCTGCGGCGGCCCGAACGAGGTCACCACCTTGCCGTTGCTGCCGATCAGCCGGGCGCCGTCGGCGTTGACCAGGCCGGTCACCTTCGCCACGCCGGGCAGCCGGCGGATCTGCTCGACGGCGGCCGCCGGCACCGGGGCGGGCACCTGCTCGCCCTCGGTCTCACCGAGGGCGACCTTCGGCTTGCCCTCGACGTTGACGTCGACCTCGGAGAAACCGTCGGCGAAGACCGCGTCGAATGACCGGCCCAGGGTGTCGGTGAGCACGAAGGCCCCCGAGACGAACATGACGCCCAGCACCACCGCCAGGCCGGACAGCAGAAGGCGTACCTTCCGCGCCAGCAGGCTCTTCCACGTCGCGCGGAACATCAGTGACCCACCTCGGCGGGAGCGTCGAGCTTCTTCATCGTGTCCAGCACCGTGTCCGCGGTCGGCTCGATCAGCTCGGAGACGATCTGCCCGTCGGCCAGGAAGATCACCCGGTCGGCGTACGCGGCGGCGGTCGGGTCGTGGGTGACCATCACGATGGTCTGGCCGTGCTCGCGCACGGAGTCGCGCAGGAACCGCAGCACCTCGGCGCCGGACCGGGAGTCCAGGTTGCCGGTCGGCTCGTCGGCGAAGATCACATCGGGGCGGGAGACCAGCGCCCGCGCGCAGGCGACCCGCTGCTGCTGGCCACCGGAGAGCTGCGCCGGCCGGTGACCCAGCCGGTCCCGCAGACCGACCGTGTCGATCACCGTGTCGTACCAGGCCGGGTCGGGCCGGCGGCCGGCGATCGACAGCGGCAGCACGATGTTCTCCTGCGCGGTCAGCGTGGGCAGCAGGTTGAACTGCTGAAAGATGAAGCCGACCTTGTCCCGGCGCAGCTTCGTCAGGCCGGCGTCGCCCAGCCCGGTGACCGTGGTGTCGCCGATCGACACGGTGCCCCGGGTGACCGAGTCCAGCCCGGCCAGGCAGTGCATCAGCGTCGACTTGCCGGAGCCCGACGGGCCCATGATGGCGGTGAACCGGCCGCGCTCGAACTCGGCGCTGACCCCCCGCAGCGCGACGACCTGCGCCTCGCCGCTGCCGTACACCTTCCACACGTCACTGGCCCGGGCCGCGGCCTGCGCCTGCCGGCCTACCGTCGCGGTCACGTTCATCTACCTCTTCCGTCTGCCTGCGGCACCCACCGCCCCCGCTGGTCGGTGGGGTTGATCCCATCCTCGACGCCGTGCCGCCCGGATCCCTCCGCCTCCGGGGTGACCCGGGGCGGATTTCCCGCTGCGGGTCGGCCCCGACCCCGGCTCAGGGTTGCCCCTGAGCCGTCGACGGTCGACCGTGATTCCCGCACCCCGGGACAGCGCAAGCGTCGACGCTAGGACCTGACGCCACGTCATGGTCAACCCCGCCGCGCCGTCTTTCGTCACGGTAGGTGACGAAGGCAACGGAGCCGTCGTCCGTAGGGCGACTCTCCACGTACGCCTGGCGTAGTAGTTGCTGCCGGCCGCCGGGGCGTGTCGCAGGTCTACCGGCGAACGCGATGCCGCGGTCAGTGTCGCGCCGCGTGGGCGCGACCGAGGGCGCCGGCCCGGCCCCACCGTCCGGGGATGTGGAGCAGCTCGATGCGGCCCATGCCCGGGGGCACGGCCGGTTTGGTCACGAGGTGGTCCCCGCGCGGCTCCATTCCGAGCATTGTCCGCAGCAACAGCAAGGGGGTGCCCGTGGACCACGCCTGCGGACTGCACGCCGTGGGGTACAGGACCGGGTACCTGGTCAGCTGGCGGTCGTAGCCGCCGAACGCCTCCGGCAGCCGGCCGTCGAAGAACTCGGCGGCGTCGATGATCCCCTCGGCGATGCGCCCTGCCTCGTGGGTGAAGCCGTAGCGCCGAAGGCCCCAGGCGATGAACGCGTTGTCGAAGGGCCAG
>NZ_JBAKHO010000046.1:0-42379 GCF_036902735.1 Micromonospora lacuserhaii
GCTCGCCCCGGTGGCCGCCGGCCGACGCGGCGCGCCGGACGGGCCCGGCGCCGCCGGACGGGCCGGCGTCTCCGGGTTGCCGCCCACGCTGCGGGCCGGCGGCTCCTGCTCGGGCCGCTCGACCACGACCGCACCAGCGCCCGCCTCGCCGTCGATGGTCGGCGCGGAGTATTGCAGGCCCTGCTGCTGCGGCGCCCGGTTGAGGCCCTTGGCCCGGATCTCGACCGGCTTCTCCAGCAGCTGGACCTCTTCGGCCTCCGGCTCCGGCTCCTGGACCTGCACCTCCAGGTTGTACAGGAAGCCGACCGTCTCCTCCTTGATGCCGTCCATCATGGTGGCGAACATGTCGAAGCCCTCGCGCTGGTACTCGATGACCGGGTCGCGCTGGGCGTACGCCCGCAGGCTGATGCCCTCCTGGAGGTAGTCCATCTCGTAGAGGTGCTCGCGCCACTTGCGGTCGATGACCTGGAGCAGCACCATCCGCTCGAGCTGCCGGGTCCCCTCCTCGCCGAGCTGCTCCTCACGCCGGTCGTACGCGGCGTGCGCGTCCTCCTTGAGGCGGGCGAGCAGGAAGTCGGCGTCGATGCTGGCCCTGGAGCCGCCGGCCTCCTCCTCCAGCTCCTCGATGGTGAACCCGACCGGGTAGAGCTGCTTCAGGCTCGACCAGAGCTGCTCGAGATCCCAGTCCTCGGCGTAGCCGTCGCTGGTGGCGCCGGTGACGTACGCGGTGATCGTGTCGTCGATCATGTTGCGGACCTGGTCGGAGAGGTCCTCCCCGTTGAGGACCCGCAACCGCTCGGCGTAGATCACCTGGCGCTGCTTGTTGAGCACCTCGTCGTACTTGAGGACGTTCTTGCGGATCTCGGCGTTCTGGCCCTCGATCTGCGCCTGGGCGCTCTTGATCTGGCGGGTGACCATCTTCGACTCGATCGGCACGTCCTCCGGGATGTTGAAGCGCTCCATCACCGCCTCGACCGCACCGGCCCGGAAGCGCTTCATCAGCTCGTCCTGCAGGGAGAGGTAGAAGCGGGACTCGCCCGGGTCACCCTGCCGGCCGGCGCGACCGCGCAGCTGGTTGTCGATCCGGCGGGACTCGTGCCGCTCGGTGCCGAGGACGTACAGACCACCGGCGGCGGCGACCTCCTCCGCCTCGACGTCGCAGGCCTGCTTCCAGGTGGGCAGGACCTCCTCCATCGCCTTGGCGTACTCCTCCTCCTGCTCCACCGGGTCGAGGCCGCGCTGGCGCAGCTCGTTGGCGGCGAGGTACTCGGGGTTGCCACCGAGCAGGATGTCCGTACCACGGCCGGCCATGTTGGTGGCGACGGTGACGGCGCCCTTGCGGCCGGCCTGGGCGACGATCTCCGCCTCGCGGGCGTGGAACTTTGCGTTCAGGACCGAGTGCGGGATGCCGCGGCGGCGCAGCAGCTGGGAGAGGATCTCGGAGTTCTCCACCGAGACGGTGCCGACCAGCACCGGCTGGCCGGCCTGGTGCCGCTCGGCGATGTCCTCGATGACCGCGTTGAACTTGGCCTTCTCGGTCTTGTAGATGACGTCGGCCCGGTCGAGGCGGACCATCGGCCGGTGCGTCGGGATGGTCACGACGCCGACCTTGTAGACCTTGTTGAACTCGCTCGCCTCGGTCTGGGCTGTGCCGGTCATGCCGGAGAGCTTCTCGTAGAGGCGGAAGTAGTTCTGGAGGGTGATGGTGGCCAGGGTCTGGTTCTCCTGCTTGATCTCCACCCCCTCCTTGGCCTCGATCGCCTGGTGCATGCCCTCGTTGTAGCGGCGGCCGTGCAGGATGCGGCCGGTGAACTCGTCGACGATCAGGACCTCACCGTCGCTGATGATGTAGTCCTTGTCGCGCTTGTAGAGCTCCTTGGCCTTGATCGCGTTGTTCAGGTAGCCCACCAGCGGGGTGTTCACCGACTCGTAGAGGTTGTCGATGCCGAGCCGGTCCTCGACCTTGGCCACGCCGCGTTCGGTGATGGCGATGGTCCGCTTGGCGTAGTCGACCTCGTAGTCGCCCTCGCCGTCGGTGCCGGGCTGGAGGCGGGCCACCACGCCGGCGAACTCGGAGTACCAGCGGGCGGAGTGCTCGGCCGGGCCGGAGATGATCAGCGGGGTCCGGGCCTCGTCGATGAGGATCGAGTCGACCTCGTCGACCACGGCGAAGTTGTGGCCGCGCTGCACCAGCTCGTCCTTCGACCAGGCCATGTTGTCGCGCAGGTAGTCGAAGCCGAACTCGTTGTTGGTGCCGTAGGTGATGTCGCACTCGTACGCGGCGCGGTGCTCGCTGGACGGCCGGTTCGGCAGCACGACGCCGACGGTCAGCCCGAGGAACTCGTGCACCCGGCCCATCCAGCCGGCGTCGCGCTGGGCCAGGTAGTCGTTGACCGTGATCACGTGCACGCCCTTGCCGGAGAGCGCGTTGAGGTAGACCGCCATGACCGAGGTCAGGGTCTTGCCCTCACCGGTCTTCATCTCGGCGATGTTGCCGAAGTGCAGCGCCGCGCCGCCCATCACCTGGACGTCGTACGGGCGCTGGCCGAGCACCCGGGCGGCCGCCTCCCGCACCGTGGCGAAGGCCTCGGGCAGCAGGTCGTCGAGGGTCTCACCGTCGGCGAGCCGCTCGCGGTACTGCTCGGTCAGGCCACGCAGCTCCTCGTCGGTGAGGTTGACGTAGTCGTCCTCGATCGAGTTGACGGCGGCGGCGATGGCCTTGAGCCGGCGCACCATACGGCCCTCGCCAGCGCTAAGGACCTTTTCCAGAATCGACACGGATCAACGCTCCCCTAGACAGTCTCGAACCATCGTAGGCGCTTCGTTGCGGCGATGGTCACTGGTGGCGGCGGTCGGGCCCGGCGAAACCGACATAACTCCCGGTCGGCGCCGCCGCCGACGCTTATCCGGTTACGCCCACCGCGAACGATCCGGCACGATGGCTCGGATGGAGCCTGTGGAGATCATCGAGGACGGCCTGCTGCTGCGCCCGTGGCGGGCCGCCGACGCGGACGACGTGCTCCGGGCGTGCCAGGACCCGGACATCCAGCGCTGGACCACCGTACCGCGCCCGTACCTGCCGGAACACGCTCACGGCTTCGTCGCCGAGGTCGCCCCGGCGGCCTGGGCGGACGGCACCGGGGCGCCCTTCGCGGTCTGCGACGCCGGCACCGGTGAGCTGCTCGGCTCCTGCGGCCTGGTCTCGATCGACCGGGGCCTCGACTCGGGCGAGATCGGCTACTGGACCGCGCCGTGGGCGCGTGGCCGGGGCGTCACCGTACGGGCCACCCGGGCGGTCGCCCGCTGGGCCTTCGACACGCTGAAGCTGCGCCGGCTGATCTGGCAGGCCGAGGTCGGCAACCACTACTCCCGACTGGTCGCGCTCCGGGCCGGCTTCCAGATCTCCGGTGAGCTGCGGCTGGCCCACCCCGCCGAGGGCGGGCGCGTCGAGGGCTGGATCGGCTCGCTGCTCCCCGGTGAGGTGCCCGCCGCCGGCGAGCCCGGCCAGGCCGGCCCGGACACCCTGGACGCCCGGCGGGCCGCCGTGTTCGGCCGGCCGCAACCCGTCCTCTTCGCCACCGCCGGCGACACCGAGCTGCGGCTGCGCCCGATCGAGGAGCGCGACCTCGACGCGATCGTGACGGCCTGCCAGGACCTCGACACCGTGCGCTGGACGACGGTGCCGCATCCGTACCAGCGCGGCGACGCGGAGGGCTACCTCGACCACGCCGGGCTGGGCTGGGCCCGGGGCACCAGCGCCACCTTCGTGATCGCCGACGCCGACGACGCGTACGCCGGGACCATCGACCTGCGGTTGAGCCCGACCGCTCCCCGGGCCGACGTGGGTTTCCTGACCGCGCCGCACGCGCGGGGCCGCGGGTACATGCCGGCCGCACTCGGCGCGCTGAGCGCCTGGGGCTTCACCACCCTCGGCCTGGATCGGATCGAGTGGCGGGCCAACGTCGGCAACACCGCCTCCCGGCGGGTCGCCGAGAAGGTCGGGTTCACCTTCGAGGGGACCGCGCGCGGCGGCGTCCGGCACCGCGGCGAGTCGACCGACGCGTGGGTGGCCGGGCTGCTCCCGGAGGACCTGCGGTGACTCCCGAACTGATCGACGCGGGCGCGGTCCGGTTGCGCCCGTTCCGGCTCGACGACGCCGCGGACACCGCCGCCGCCTGCTCCGACCCGCTGACCCAGCGGTTCATCTCCGGCATGCCCGACCCGTACACCGAGGAGAGCGCCCGCTGGTGGGTCACCGAGGGCGCGCCCGCGGCCTGGGCCGCCGGCGGCTCGGCGTACGCGATCGCGGACCCGGCCTCCGACCGGCTGCTCGGCGGCACCGGCCTGAGCCAGGTCGTGCCGACACGCGGGCAGGCGGAGATCGGCTACTGGGTGGCGCCCTGGGCGCGGGGCCGGGGGGTGGCCACCGCCGCCACCCGCGCGCTGGCCGCGCACGCCTTCGCCGCCGGCATCTCCCGGCTGGAACTGCTCACCCACGAGGAGAACGCGGGCAGCCAGCGGGTGGCCCTCGCCGCCGGCTTCCGCTTCGAGGGGGTCCGCCGGGGCGCCAACCCGAGCCGGGGCGGTGGCCGGCACGACCTGCTGGCCTGGGTACGCCTCGCCGACGATTCGGACGCCCCGGCGCCCCGGCTGCTGCCCGACCTGCCGGACGGCCGGCTCACCGACGGCGTGGTCGTCCTGCGCCCGATCCGCCCCGACGACGCGGAGCTGGTGCACCGGCTGCACACCCGGCCGGAGGTGGTGGCGAACCAGGCCCCGCCGGTGCCGCCGACCCGCGAGGCGATCGAGCGGCGCTGCCGGCTGGCCGAGAGCGGATGGCTGACCGGGGTCATCGCCCGCCTGCTGATCGTCGACGCGGCCACGGGAGAGCCGGCGGGCACCTGCGGCCTGTCGGTCTCCGACCCGGCGGCCCGGGAGGGCACGGTCGGCTACGCGCTGCTGCCCGACTGGCGCGGCCGGGGGTACGCCACCCGCGCGCTCCGGCTGCTCACCGGCTGGGCGTTCGGGCCGGCGGGGATGGCCCGGCTGGCCGCCGGCACCATGCCGGAGAACACCGCCTCGCACGGGGTGCTGGAGCGGGTCGGCTTCCGCCGGGAGGGGCTGCTGCGCGGCCGACTGCCCGGGCTGGACGGCTCTCGCGTCGACGACCTGATCTTCGGCCTGCTCGCGGAGGACCGACGCGCAGACGGGGTCGGTCACGGAGCCGGGGCGGGACAGCCGCCCCCGGCTCCGTGACCGGCGTAGCGGGGTGGACGGGGATCAGGGTTCGATGTCGAGCGAGATGATCCCGTAGTCGTAGGCGTGCCGTCGGTAGACGACGCTCGGGCGGCCCGACTCCTTGTCGTGGAACAGGTAGAAGTCGTGCCCCACCAGTTCCATCTGGAACAGGGCGTCGTCCACGGTCATCGGCTCGGCGGGGTGCACCTTCGCCCGCGCGATGTGCCAGGGCTGGTCGTCGTACTGGTCGGCCGGATCCTCGTCCCGCTCGGCCACCGCGGTGGCGGTGGCGGCGGTGCGGGTGACCGCCCCGGCGAGGTCGTCCACCGGCAGGTCGGCGGTGGCGGCGGCGACGGAGAGCGGCGCGTGCCGGCCCCGGTGCACCCGGCGGCGGTCGGCCGCGCGGCGCAGTCGGGTGTCCAGCTTGGCGATCGCCGCGTCGAGTGCGCTGTAGAAGTCGTTCGTGCAGGCCTCCGCCCGGATCACCGGCCCACGGGAGACGCAGGTGATCTCCACTCGCTGGCAGGTGTCGGACTGGCGGGGATTGCGCTCGTGAAACAGCTCCACATCGACGCGGATGAGCTTGTGATCGTAGCGCTCGATTTTCGCGAGCTTCTCCGCTACGTGCACCCGGTAATGGTCCGGCACTTCGACGTTTCGACCCTTGACCACGATGTCCACGTGACCTCCCTTTTTCGGATGGTCGTCTCATTTTCGAACCCGGTCGACCGGCCCGTGGAGCGTCCGTGCGGGCGTCGACCGGTCAGGTACGGCTACGCCTCCTTCCACCGTCGGGGTGGGGTGCGGACCCTGGTACCCCCGACAGGAAAACGCTAACTCCTGTTCGGGAAGCCGTCACCCCCGGTTGCCGAGAACGCTCAGGAATTTTCACACCTCGTACACCAAGGGGTGAAACGGAAACACGAAGCGTCACCAATGACGTCGCTTTTGCGTTGCGGCGAGCACCGCCGCTCCCTTTGGCGTCATTCCCACGAGCCGCAAAGACCGGCTGACCGCCGCCAGGGTGGCGCCGGTGGTGACGATGTCGTCCAGCACCACCACCGCCCGGCCGTCGGCGCCCCGGCCTACCGCGCCGCGCGGGTGGAACGCCGCCTCCGCCGCCGCGGCCCGCCCGGCACTGTCCAGCGCCACCGAGTCGGGCCGGGGTGCCGCGCGCAGCGGTCGGGCCAGCCGGACGTCCCAGCCCGCGCCCCGCAGCCGGGCGGCGGCGTGCCGGGCCAGCCGGGTCAGGTGGTCGCCGTAACGGGCCCGGGCCGCCGCTGCGGTGTCCGGCACCGGCACCAGCAGCACCGGCCGCGCCGGGCCCACCGAGGCGGCCACCGCCTCGGCCAGCAGCGCGCCCAGCGGCCGGGCCAGCCCGTGCCGGCCGCGTTCCTTGTACGCCAGCAGCGCCTCCCGCAGCGGCCCTCCGTACGGCCCCAGGGCGTGGCACGGGGGCAGGCCGGGCGGCGCCGGGTCGGGGCGTACCGGGGCGGGGCGCAGCGCCGCCAGGGCCCCGGCGCAGGTCGGGCAGAAGCCCCGCCGGATGGACGTGGCGCGTTGCCGGCACCCCGCGCAGTCCGCCGGCAGCACCAGGTCGGTCAGGTCCGCCCAGAGCCCGCCGACGTCCCGCACGAGGGGCTCAGAAGAGGAAGAAGGGCGCGGTCGGGCTGCTCGCCCGGGGGCCGGCCGGCGGCGGGGTCACGTCCAGCACCTGGTCGCCGAGGATCTTCTCCGCCGAGGGGTAGCGGTAGGCCACCCCGTTGGCCTCATACATGATCAACGCGCCGGGCCGGGTGAGGACCGGGTTGGTGGGGTACGCGGCCAGGTGGGTGACCTTGGCGCCCACGTCGCTCACCAGCGGGGTCTCCACCGTCCCGTCGACGCCGACCTCGTACACCCCCGACCGCTCCGCCGTGCCGGCGACCACGAGGGCGTTCTCCCCCGCCCAGTCCACCGCCGACAGGTCGGTCAGGGAGGTGTGCACCTCCCGGGCCGGCCCCAGCGACACCACGCCGCCATCCAGGCTGACCACCGCCACGTAGAGCCTGCCGCCGACGATCAGGGCGATCCGCTGCCCGTCCAGCGAGGCGGCCACCGCGCTCACCGCGCCGGGGACGTTCAGCGGCACGGGCAGCATGTCGGCCCCGTCGTCGAACCGGTAGAGCCGGCCGCCGGCCGTCACCAGGCCGTACGGCTGGGCCGGATCCGGCGAGCGCAGCCAGACCGGCCGCCCGATGGCGGGGAACGTCTGTTTCGACTCGCGCGTCGCCGGCAACGGGGCGGCACCGTAGCCGACCCGTAACCGCTGCCGGTTGCCCGCAACGGTGGTCACCAGCGCGGCGAGGACGCGGTCGTCGGCGCGGCGGACCGCCGCCGAGACGATGCCGCGGTTGGCGGTCGTCGCCACCGGCACGGCGCCGGTGGACTGTTCCGGGAACGACAGCGGGTGGATGGCGCCGTCGTAGACGGTGAACGGCTGTGGGCTGTCACCCAGCGGATAGAGCGGGTGGGCGAGCCGGTGCCTGTCGAGGTCGTCGATGCGCACCTGGGACTGGTTGCGGGTGGTCAGCTGAAGCTGGCCGTGCAGGTCCGGCAACGACCAGGCGAGCTGGGTGGCGAGCTGCTCCAGCCGGCTGTGGTCGTCACCGGGCAGGTCGAGGGCGACCTCCCAGCGGCCGTCCGTCTCGACGGCGTTGTTGATCAGGTTGGTGCCCTTCGGCAACCGGGCCACGCCCGTGCCCAACCACTCCGAGGGCCCGCCGGTCAGCCACCGGACCACCTCGCTGACCAGGCGCTCGCTCGCCACGGCCTGCGGCAGGTAGCGCTGGTCCGCAACCAGCCGGCTCTGGTTGGAGTTCCGGCTCTGGTTGGAGTTCCAGAAGTAGACGTTGCGGGGCTGGTAGTACTGGCGCAGCGCGTCGGTGCTCATCAGCAGCACGTTCGGCGGGTTGGTGACGTAGAGGCCGGCCTCGTCGGTCCCCTCCTGCCCGGCGTTGCGCAGCGAGAAGCGGTAGGTGTCCTCCGTCGCCACCGGCGGCGACAGCACCCCGTCGGCGCGCAGCTGGCCGACCTGCTCGACGGTCAGCACGACACTGATGTCGCCGCCGACGTTCTCGGTGATCACCGGCCGGTCGGTCAGCCGGATCACGTTGATCACGGTCTCGTTGCCGGGCTTGTCCGGCAACCGGTTGCGGCTGTCCCGGTCGATGAACTGCCGCACCCGGGTGTACGCCCGCTCCGGCTCACCCGCCGCCGCGGACAGGAAGTTGTCGACGAACGCCCCCCGGTTCGTCCCGCTGGCCGTCCGGGTCGGCGGCTCCTTGCGGAAGCTGGACGCCCCGGCCTCCACCGCCGGCCCCGAGCCGTCCACCTGCACCTCGGAGTTCGCCGGAATGCCGCAGCCGGCGGCACCGACGGCGAGCAGGACGGCACAGAACACCCCGGCCACAGTCGGCCGGCGCCCACCCCACGTCGTCACGAGCGGACCTCCGCCCGATCGTTGCCGGTCGCCGACCCGGGGCCGATCGCCAGCGCGCCGTCGCCAGCGGGCCCGATGGCCAGCATCTCCCCGTCGCGCGGGCCGCCGAAGGGCAGCGTGGCGTCGGCCGGCACCAGTCGCAGCGGCGAGGTGGTGAGCCGGTCCCCCGCCCGGGCCGGCAGGGTGAGCCGGAACTGGGCGCCCTGCCCGGGCGCCCCCCACGCCTCCAGCCAGCCGCCGTGCAGCCGGGCGTCCTCCAGGCTGATCGACAGCCCCAGCCCCGTCCCGCCGGTCTGCCGGGCCCGGGACGGGTCGGCCCGCCAGAACCGGTTGAAGACCAGCTTCTCCTCGCCCGGCTTGAGGCCGACGCCGTGGTCACGCACGGTCAGCGCCACGGCGGTCTGGTCGACGCCCAGGGTGATCAGCACCGGCTTCGCCTCGCCGTGCTCGACGGCGTTGCCCACCAGGTTGCGCAGCACCCGCTCGACCCGGCGGGGGTCGACCTCGGCGATCACCGGGGTGGTCGGCACGTCCAGCTCGATGGTCACCCCGACCCGCTCGGCCAGCCCGGCGAGCCGGTCGGCGACCCGGTGCACCACCGGCACCAGGTCGGTCGGCTCCGAGTCGAGCATCGCGAAGCCGGCGTCGAAGCGGCTGATCTCCAGCAGGTCGGTCAGCAGCTCCTCGAACCGGTCCAGCTCGGCCTGGAGCAGCTCGGCGCTGCGCGCCACCGCCGGGTCGAACTCGTCGCGCTCGGCGAAGATCAGGTCGGCGGCCATCCGGACCGTGGTCAGCGGGGTGCGCAGCTCGTGCGACACGTCGGAGGTGAACCGGCGTTGCAGACGGGACATCTCCTCCAGGCGGAGGATCTGCCGTTGCAGGTTGGTCGCCATCTGGTTGAACGAGGCGGCCAACAGCGCCAGATCGTCCTCGCCGTTGACCACCATCCGCTGGTCGAGCAGGCCGGCGGAGAGCCGCTGGGCCGTCCGCGCGGCCACCCGGACCGGGGTGACCACCAGCCGGGTCACCAGGGCGGCGAGCAGGCCGAGCAGCAGCACCAGGGCCACCCCGGTGGCGAGCACGGTGGACCGGGCGTCGGCGGCCGTGGCGTCCTGCCGGTTGAGCGGCACCAGGTAGTAGAGCTCCACCTGACCGAACCGGGTGGGCACCGGCGAGCCGTACACCAGGTATTTCGTCCGCTCGCCGGCGAGCCGGCCGGTCTGGATCTGGTGGGCGATCTTGCCGTCGGCGACCGCCGCCCGCAGCTCCCGGCTGATCAGCGGCCGAACGTCCAGCGCCGGCGAGGTGCGGGTGTCGATGATGCCGGCGTAGTTGTCGGCGGTGATCGCCACGACCACCCCGCTGGTCTGCTGCGGATCACCGCCGGCCAGGTAGTTGACCGTGCCCTCGATGGTGTCCTGGAGCTGAGCGTCCTGCGGCTGGCTGTAGAGCTTGAACTGCTTCGACGAGTAGTCGCTCCCGCTGCGCAGCCGCAGCAGCACGTCGGTCTGGGCGTTGTCCAACAGGATGTTGGTGATCTTGTCGGCGATCAGATAGGCGAAACCACCCACCAGCAGGCTGGACGCCACCAGCGTGATGGTCACCACCCGGACCTGCAACGACCGCCGCCAGGTCTGGCGCAGGCCGGCGGCCAGCCGCAGCGACCGGCCCACCAGCACACGACGCAGCGCCCGCGCGGCGGGACGCCAGCCGGCGGGCGGGTCGAGGTGGGGAGTCGGGGAGCTGGTCACGGTGCGACCAGGCTATCCGGTACCCGCCTTGTAGCCCACGCCCCGAACGGTGAGGATGATTTCCGGCCGCTCGGGATCCGGCTCGATCTTGGCGCGCAGGCGCTGCACGTGCACGTTCACCAACCGGGTGTCGGCCGCGTGCCGGTAGCCCCAGACCTGCTCCAGCAGCACCTCCCGGGTGAAGACCTGGCGCGGCTTGCGGGCGAGCGCGACCAGCAGGTCGAACTCCAGCGGCGTCAGCTTCACCTCCTCGTCGTCCCGGGTCACCGTGTGCGCCGGCACGTCGATGGTGATCTGGTTGCCGGGCGGGCCGATGGTCAGCATCTCCGGGGCGACGTCCTCGCCGCGGCGCAGTCGGGCCCGCATCCGGGCCACCAGCTCCTTGGGCTTGAACGGCTTCACCACGTAGTCGTCGGCGCCGGACTCCAGCCCGAGCACCACGTCCACCGTGTCGCTCTTGGCGGTCAGCATCACGATCGGCACGCCGGATTCGGCCCGGATCGCCCGGGCCACGTCGATGCCGCTCATCCCGGGCAGCATCAGGTCGAGCAGGACGATGTCGGGTCGACTGTCCCGGAACGCGGCCAGTGCCCGTTCCCCGTCGGCGACGAACGAGGGCAGGAAACCCTCGCTGCGCAGGACGATGCCGAGCATCTCGGCGAGCGCGGGGTCGTCGTCGACCACCAGTACCCGGGCTCTCATGGGATTGATGTTTCCATCCCCGTTCAGTTCGTGGGATCGGCGTTCACCCGGCACGGTACTGCCGTGGGCCGCGTCACCGCACGTCCCACACGCAACACCGCCGCGCCGGCGGACCTCCGGAGGCCACCCGGCGTGCGGGTCCACCCGATCGGGCCGGGCGTGTCACCATGATCCCCGGGCGCGTCGCCGTCCGCCACCACACCCCGCCAGGAGTACCCGTGCCCGACGTCGGCCCGACCGCCGTGCTCCCCGGGCGCCCGCTCACCGTCGGGGAACTGCTCGACTCCGCCGTGCTGCTGCTGCGCGGCCACGGCCGCCTGCTGATCCCGCTGGCCGCCCTCCTCGCCGTCGGCGAACAACTGCTGCTGTACCCGCTACGGCAGGCCGCCTTCACCACCCCGCCGATGTGGTTCGCCAACCCCGGGTTGGTCGGCCGGTGGTGGCAGGTGGTGGTGGTCGGCGCCGGCATCGAGGCGGTGATCGTCACGCTGCTCGGCAACCCGGCCGCCCGGGCCGCCGGGGCCGCGCTGCTCGGCCGGCGGGCCGGCGTACGCGAGCTGCTCCGTCCGGCCGACGCGCGGTGGGGCGCCACCCTGCTCCTCGCCCCGCTGACCGGGCTGCTGGTCGGGCTGGCCGCGCTGCTCGGGCCGGTCTGGGCCGTCGCGTACGGGCTCACCGGGTCGGTGGCCGCCGCCCTGGTGATCGACCGGGTCCACCGCGGCGAGGCCTGGTCCCGGGCCGCGCGACTCGCCACCCGAGGCGGCGGCCGGGCCGGCCTGGTCCGGCTGCTGGGCTACCTCGGCTGGTGGTTCCTGCGGGTCGGGCTGGCCCTCGGCGTCTTCCACGGCCTGCGCTCGCTGGACCTGGTCGACGTCAGCCCCGCGGCGGCCCCCTGGCTGGCGATGGCCGCCTGGGCGGCGGTGAACAGCGTCGCGTACCCGGCGCTCGCCTGCCTGGACGCGGTCGTCCACCTGGACGTCCGGATGCGCACCGAGGGGCTGGACATCCGGCTGTCCCGCTCCCCGGCCGGCCTCCCCGAGCCCGTCCTGCTGGCGGCCGACCGGTGAGCGTCGACCGCTGGTGGACCGAGGCGGTCGCCGCCCTCGGCGATGTCGTGCCGCTGCCGCTGGCCGCGCTGCTGCTGGTGCTGCTCGCCGGGCTGGTCGCCCTGGCCTGGTACCACTTCCCGGCCTGGGTGCCACGCCGCCTGCCCCGACTACGGCTGCCCCGGCTGCGGCTGCCCCGACTACGGCTGCCCCGGTTCCGCCGGCCCCGGCTGCCCCGGCGGCGACGCCGGACCCGTAAGGCGCCCGCGTCCGCGTCGGCGCTGCCCCGCCCCCGGGCCGGCGAGACCGGCCCGCTCGCCGCGCCGGCGCAGTCTCTCGCCGACCGGCTGGCCGCCGAGGGGCGGTACGCCGAGGCCGTCCGGGAACGGCTGCGGGGCATGGTCCGCCGGCTGGTCGCGGCCGGCGCGGTCCAGCAGCGGCCGGGGATGACCGTCACCGAGCTGACCAGCGCGGCGGCCGCCAGCCGCCCGCCGGTCGACCCGCCGCTGCGCGCGGCCGGGGCGATCTTCTCCGAGCTCTGGTACGCCCAGCGGCCGGCCTCCGCGGCGCACGACCGGCGGATGCGGGAACTCGCCGAGGAGCTGGACGGGGCGCTCACCGGCCGGCCTGCGGAGGGCACTCCCGAATGACCGCCACCGCCACCGCCACCGCCGCCGCCCCGGCCGGCCAGGTCCCGCCACCGCCCCGGCGTCGCCGCCGGCACCGGGTGCTGATCCCGCTCGCGGCGGCGGCCCTGCTGCTCACCGGCACCCTCGTCATGCACGCCGTCGACCAGCCGGACCCGGCCGACCCGGGATACCTCTCCCCGGTGGCGACCGACGACGACGGCGGCAGCCGGCTCGCCGAGGCGCTCCGCGCGCAGGGCGTCACCGTGCAGCGGGAGACCGACCCGCTGCGCGCGTTCGACGCGCTGGACGACGGGCGGGCCACCCTCTTCGTACCGGCGCCGGAACTGCTGCACCCGAGAACCCTGCGCCTGCTCGGCGAAGTGCCCGCCGGCCGCCGCCTCCTCCTGGTCGACCCGTCCCGCCGGCTGCTGGAGTCGGCCGGGCTGCCGCTGGTGCCGACCGGCCGCCGCTGGGCCACCCGGGCGGTCGACCCTTCGAGCGACGGCCGCCCCTGCCCGCTGCCCGAGGCGGCCCGGGCCGGCACGGCCGCCGCCCACCGGCAGCGGTACGCGGTGCCGTCGGGCCGAACGGTGGCGCTGGACCGCTGCTACGGGTCGGGGCTGGTCCGGGTGCCGTGGAGCACCGACGTGGTGGTGATCGGCGCCGGCGACCCGTTCCGCAACGACCGGATCGGCGAGTGGGGCAACGCCGCCCTGGCCACCGGCCTGCTGTCCGCGTACGGCCGGGTTATCTGGCTCGACCTGGACGGCCCGGCGGCGGCGCCCCCGACGACCGCGCCCGGCCCGGGGGGCGACCCCACCACGGGCCCCGGCCGGGGCAGCGATCCGACCCCGGGCCCCGGCCAGGGAGACCCGACGACCGGGGACGGCGGCGCCCCGGGGGACGGCACCGGCGACCCGTCCGGCGGCGGCCGCCCGGGCGGGTCCTCGGGGAACGGCGGACCGAGCAGCGGCGACGGCGGACAGTCCGACTCGGCCGGGTCGCCGGACGATCGCAACCCGCTGTGGGACGCCTTCCCGCCCTGGTTCTGGGCGCTGCTGGCCCAGCTCGCCCTGGCCGCGCTGCTGCTGGTGCTATGGCGGGGTCGGCGGCTCGGCCCGCCGGTGGCCGAGCCGCTGCCGGTGCGGGTCCGCGCCGCCGAGACGGTCCTCGGCCGGGCCCGCCTGTACCAGCACGCCCGGGCCCGGGGCCCGGCCGCGAGCACGCTGCGCGCCGCCACCCTGGACCGGCTGCGCGGCCGGCTCCAACTGCCCGCCGAGACCCCGCCGGCCGAGGTGGCCGCCCGGGTCGCCGCGCGGGCCGGCGGGACCGCGGAGCAGGTGCACGAGCTGCTGTACGGCGCGGAGCCGGAGTCCGACGCCGAACTGCTGGAGCTGGCCCGGTCGCTGGACCGGGTGACCCGTACGGTCACGGCATCCGCCGCGGACCCGACCGAAGGAGACCACCGGTGAGCCGACCCTTGACCGCCGAGACCACGGCCGGCCCGGACGAGGCCCGGGCCGCGCTGCACCGGCTGCGTACCGAGGTGGCCAAGGCGGTCGTCGGTCAGGACGCGGTGGTCACCGGCATGGTGATCGCGCTGCTCTGCCGGGGCCACGTGCTGCTGGAGGGCGTACCGGGGGTGGCCAAGACGCTGCTGGTCCGGACCGTCGCCGCCGCGCTGGACCTCGACTCGAAGCGGGTCCAGTTCACCCCGGACCTGATGCCGGGCGACGTGACCGGTTCGCTGATCTTCGACCCGCGTACCGCCGCGTTCACCTTCCGGGAGGGGCCGGTCTTCACCAACCTGCTGCTCGCCGACGAGATCAACCGGACGCCCCCGAAGACCCAGTCGGCGCTGCTGGAGGTGATGGAGGAGCGGCAGGTGTCGGTGGAGGGTGCCCGCCGGCCGCTGCCCGACCCGTTCATCGTGGCCGCCACCCAGAACCCGGTCGAGTACGAGGGCACCTACCCGCTGCCCGAGGCGCAGCTCGACCGGTTCCTGCTCAAGCTGACCGTGCCGCTGCCCGGCCGGGACGAGGAACTGGGGGTGCTCCGCGCCCACCACGCCGGCTTCGACCCGCGCGACCTGGCCGGCGCCGGCGTACGCCCGGTGGCCACCGCCGCCGACCTGGCCGCCGCCCGGGACGCGGTGGGCCGGGTGCACGTGGCCGAACCGCTGCTCGGCTACATCGTGGACCTGTGCCGGGCCACCCGGGCCGCGCCGGCGCTGGAGCTCGGCGCCTCGCCCCGGGGCGCCACCGCGCTGCTCGGCACCGCCAAGGCGTGGGCCTGGCTGGCCGGCCGGGACCACGTCACCCCGGACGACGTGAAGGCCACCGCCCGGCCGACGCTGCGGCACCGGCTACGGCTACGGCCCGAGGTGGAACTGGAGGGCGTCGGCGTGGACGCGGTGCTGGACACGGTGCTGGCCACCGTGCCGACGCCCCGATGACCTGGCGGGCGGCCGTCCTGCTGCTGGGGGGCGCGCTGACCCTGCCGGCCTGGCCGGCGCCGTTCCTCGGCGTGGCCGTGATGACCGGCGCCGTGCTGCTGCTGACCGCCGTGGACTGGGCGCTGGCCGCCCCGCTGCACCGGGTGGTGACCGCCCGGGAGGGCGACCGGACCGTCCGGCTCGGCGGCACCGCCACCGTCGCGCTGCGCCTGGCCAACACCTCCGGCCGTACGCTGCGCGCCCAGGTCCGCGACGCCTGGGTGCCCTCGGCGGGCGCCCGACCCGACGTACCGCCGGAGCGGCTGCTGCGGGTGGTGGCCGGCGGGGAGGCGCTGCTGCCCAGCCGGCTCACCCCGACCCGGCGCGGCGACCGGCCGGCGGTGGCGCTCGCGCTGCGCTCGTTCGGCCCGCTCGGGCTGGCGTTCCGGCAGCGCGCCGGGCGGCCCGCCACGCCGCCCTGGACGCTGCGGGTGCTGCCCCGCTTCGACTCCCGTCGGCACCTGCCGGAGAAGCTCTCCCGGCTGCGGGTGATCGACGGTACCCAGGTCGCCCGGGGGCGCGGCCAGGGCACCGAGTTCGACAACCTGCGCGAGTACGTGGTCGGCGACGACGTCCGCTCGATCGACTGGCGGGCCAGCGCCCGCCGCTCCGACGTGCTGGTGCGCACCTGGCGACCGGAGCGGGACCGCCGGCTGGTCTGCGTGCTGGACACCGGCCGGACCTCGGCGGTCCGGGTCGGCGACGAGCCCCGGCTGGACACCGCCATCGACGCGGCCCTGCTGCTCACCGTCCTGGCCGCCCGGGCCGGCGACCGGGTCGACCTGATCGCCGCCGACACCGCGATCCGGGCCACCGTGACCGGCCACCACCGGCCGGCGCTGCTCGGTCGGCTGGTCACCGCGGTGGCCCCGCTGCAACCGGCGCTGGTGGAGACCGATTTCGCGCTGATCGTCGGGGAGGTGCTGCGTCGGGAGCGGCGGCGCAGCCTGGTGGTGCTCTTCACCGCCCTGGAGGCGGCCCCCCTCGCCGAGGGGCTGCTGCCGGTGCTGCCCCGGCTGGCCGCCCGGCACCGGGTGGTGATCGCGGCCGCCCAGGACCCGGTGCTCACCGCGCTGACCGGCGCCGCCCCGGCCCGCCGGGAGGACCCGTACGCGGCCGCGGCGGCCCTGCGGGCGCTGGCCGAGCGGGACCGGGTGCGCGCCGCCCTCGCCCGGTACGGCGTCTCGGTGGTGGACGCCCCCGCGGACCGGCTGGCCCCAGCGGTCGCCGACACCTACCTGCGGCTCAAGGCGCTCGGTCAGCTCTGACCGACGGCCACCGCCCGACGGCCGCACACCACGACGTACCCGAGGAAGCCGAGCCAGACGGCGGCGCCCACCCCGATCCGCAGCGCGGTCGGCACCGGCGCCGGGGTGACGAACGCCTCCAGCAGCGCGGAGACCGCGAAGAGCCCGACCAGGCCGACGGCGACCAGGATCGCGGACCGGCCCGCCTCCGCGACCGCCCGGCCGCGGGTCAGGTGCGCCGGTGGGGAGATCCACGCCCAGCCGGTGCGCAGCCCCACCCCGGCGGCGACGAAGATCCCGGTCAGCTCCAGCAGCCCATGCGGGGTGATCAGGCCGAAGAAGACGTCCGCCCGGTCGTACGAGATCATCACGCCGCCGACCACGCCGACGTTGAGCGCGTTCTGCCACAGCAGGTAGAAGACCGGCACGACGAGCACCCCGGAGGCGAGGCACTGCGCGGCGATCCACGCGTTGTGGGTCCACAGGTGGAAGGCGAACGTGGGCGCGGAGAACTCGGTGTAGTAGCCGGCGAAGCCGGAGTCGACCAGGTCGGCCGCGGCGTCCGGGCCGATGAACGCCGCCGCGGTGTCGGGGTGCCCGGCGACGTACCAGATCAGGAAGCCGCTGAGCAGGCTGAAGCCGGTCGCCACCGCGCACCACCAGGGCCACGCGCGCCAGACCGCAGCCGGGAAGCCCACCGTGACGAACCGGCCGACGGCGGCCCAGGAGGCGCGGCGGCGGCCGGTGATCCGGGCGCGGGCCCGCAGCACCAGTTGGGAGAGGCGGCTGACCAGCATGGGATCGGGTGCGCTGCCGCGTACGGCGGAGAGGTGGGTGGCGGTGCGCTGGTAGAGCATCACCAGCTCGTCGATCTCGTCGGCGTCGAGCCGGCGACGGTCGAGGAACAGCTCGAGCCGTCGCCACTCGTGGGCGTGCTCGCCGACGTACGCGTCGAGATCCACTGGTCCTCCCCCGTCCGGCGCTCATAGTGTTCACTGTGCGGGTGAGAGCGCAACCGCCGGTGCCCGTCGCGGTCCCGACGACCGGTCGGACCGCCGACGCCGGCCTGGTCAGCGGCGAGGCCGTCGAGCTGGACGTCCGGGTCGCCCGGCTGGGCTCCCGGGTGCTGGCGCTGCTGATCGACATCGTGGCCCAGGTGGCCATCGCCGCCGTGCTGGCCCTGGCGCTGATCCCGCTGGCCCTCAGCGCGCTGGAAGAACACGTGCTGGACGCGGCCCTCGGCGACGCCCTTCTCACGGTGGGGCTGGTGGCGGTGCTGGTGGGCTACCCGGTCTGCTGGGAACGCTTCTGCCACGGGCGGACGGTCGGCAAGCTGGCGGTCGGGCTGCGGGTGGTGAGCACCGACGGCGGCCCGGTCGGGGTGCGGCAGTCGCTGACCCGGGCGCTGGTCGGGGTGGCCGTGGAGTGGCCGGGCCTGGTGCTGCCCCTGCTGAGCTGGGTGGCGGGCGTGGCGGTGATGCTCACCGACCCGCGCGGGCGACGCCTCGGTGACCTGGTGGCCGGCACGATGGTGGTGCACACCCGCACGACGCACCCCTGGCGCCCCGCCCCGATGATCATCCCGCCGTTGGCCGGCTGGGCGGGCCGCCTGGAGCTGAGCCGGCTGGACGACGCGCTGGCGCTGGCCGTACGGCAGTACCTGACCCGGGCGCAGGAGTTCGCCGAGCCGTCCCGGTCCCGGCTCGCGGCCGGGCTGTGGGGCGAGGTGGCCGCGGTGACCTCCCCGGCGGCGCCCCCGGGCGTACCGGAGGCCCTGCTGCTGGCCGCGGTGCTGGCCGAGCGGAACCGGCGCGGCGCGCTGCGGCTGCGGTCGGCGCGGGCCACCACCGCGGCCCTCTGGGCGGACCTCGGCCCGGCGCCGGTCGACCCGGCCCCGACCGGCACCCCGGCGATCAGCTGAACAGGGCCCGACCCCAGTGGTCGGCGGCGTCCCGGACGCCGGGCGGGCAGGCGAAGACGGCGCTGGAGACGTGCCGCAGGTACTCGTTCATCGCGTCGTGCCGGGCCAGTTGGGTCTGGATCGGCACGAACTGCTTGCGCGGGTCCCGCTGGTACGCCATGAAGAACAGGCCCGCGTCGAGCCGGCCCAGCCCGTCGGAGCCGTCGACGAAGTTGTAGCCCCGGCGCAGCAGGCGGGCGCCGTTGTTGCGGGTCGGGTGGGCCAGCCGGACGTGCGCCGTCTCGGCGATCACCGGCTCCCCGTCGTCGCCCTTGGCCGCGAAGTCCGGCTCGTCGAACTCGTCGGTGCGGCCCAGCGGCGCGCCGGCCCGCTTGGTGCGGCCGACGATCTGCTCCTGCTCGGCCAGCGAGCTGCGGTCCCAGGTCTCGACCTGCATCCGGATCTTGCGGGTGACCAGGTACGACCCGCCGGTCATCCAGTCCTGTCCGTCGCCGGGCTGGGCCCAGAGCTGCTCGCGCAGCAGGCCGCTGTCCTCCGCTTTGAGGTTGGCGGTGCCGTCCTTGAAGCCGAACAGGTTGCGCGGCGTGGCCTGGTCCCGGGAGGTCGACGAGGTACGCCCGAAGCCCAGCTGCGACCAGCGGACGCTGACCACGCCCATGCCGATCCGCGCCAGGTTGCGGATGGCGTGCACCGCCACCTGCGGGTCGTTGGCGCAGGCCTGGACGCAGATGTCGCCGCCGGAGATCTCCGGGCGCAGCGCGTCCCCGGCGAAGTGCGGCAGGTCGGCCAGCGCGGCCGGCCGGCGGTCGGCGATGCCGAACCGGTCCCGGCCCTGGGCGTCGCGGAAGAGCGTGGCCCCGAAGCCGACGGTGAGGGTGAGCTGCGACGGCGGCAGGCCGAGCGCCTCGCCGGTGTCGTCCGGCGGGGCCTCCGGCATGCCGTCCACCGCGCCGATCACCCCGGCGTCCCGGCCGCTGGTCATCCGGGCGGCGGCGGCCGACCACTCCTGGAGCAGGGCGACGAGCTTCGCCCGGTCCTTGGTGATGACGTCGAACGCGACGAAGTGCAGCCGGTCCTGGGCGGGGGTGGTGATCCCCGCCTGGTGCTCGCCGTGGAACGGCACCGCCCCGGCGGCGGTGTCGTTCGCCGCCGCGTGGTCGACGCCCCGGACCAGCGCGCCCGCGCCGGCGGCGACCCCGGCCACGCCGGCGACGCCGACCCCGGCCAGGGTGATGGCCCGCCGCCGGGACAGTCCGCCGCGGGCGGTGTCGGTGGAGGTGGCGCTGCTCTGCTCGCTCATCGACTCTCCTGGGAGGGGACCGGCCGTCATCGGGCGACGACGGCGGCGACCTTGCTGATCGGCTCGGCGAGGGCGTTGATGCTGTCCGAGAGCTCCTTGAGCTCGGTCTTGCTCAGCGCGGTGTGCAGCTTCCAGCCGTCGCCGTCACGGTGCTTGCCGAGCACCTTCTCGACGTTGGCGAACTCGGTGTCGAGCTGGCTGACCAGCTCCGGCGCGCGCTGCTCCAGGGCGGGGCGGAGCGAGGCGACGGCGGCCTTGGAGCCCTCGAGGTTGGCGTTGAAGTCCCAGAGGTCGGTGTGCGAGTACCGCTCCTCCTCGCCGGTGATCTTTCCGCTGGCGACCTCGTCGAGCAGCGCCTTGGCGCCGTTGGCGAGCTGGAGCGGGGTGAGCTTCTCGGCGTTGGCCTTGGCCACGATCTCCTTGACGTCGGCGAGCAGCCGGTCGGCGATCGGGCCGTCCTTGCTGATGTCGCCGTTGCCCCAGAGGTCCTTCTCGATCCGGTGGAAGCCGGTGAACTCCATGCCCTCCTCGACGACCTCCTCGCGGCCGTCGATCTTCGGGTCGAGGTCGCCGAAGCTCTCCGCCACCGGTTCGATCCGCTCCCAGTAGGTGCGGGCGACCGGGTAGAGCGCCTTGGCCCTCGCCACATCGCCGGCCTTGACCGCGGTGACGAACTCCTCGGTCCGGGTCAGCAGGGCGGCGGTCTGGCTGGTCACGTACCGCTGGTAGCTGGCGGTCGCCTGGGCCAGCGCGGCGTCCGGCGCGACGGTCGCGGCGGTGCCGCTGACCTTGAGCGCGCCGCGGATGCCCCGGCCGCTCATCCCGGGCTTGCAGGCCGTCTCGTACGTCCCGGCGGGCAGCTCGACGCGCAGCTCACGGCTCAGCCCGGGGGCGATGTTCTCCACCTCGCCCATCACCCGGTCGCCGGCGGCGTAAACGTAGAACTCGTTGACCTTGCTGCCGGAGTTGGTCACCGTGAAGGTGGCCTGGCCGGCGGCCAGGTCGGTGCGGTCGACCTCGCAGGCGGTGTCGGTGGCCTTGACCGTGACCGCGTTGCCGGCCTTCGCGGCCTCCTTGCCGTCGTCGGCGCCGCAGGCGGTGACGCCGGTGACGGCCAGCACGCCGGTGGCGGCGAGCACCAGGAAGCGGGTGGTACGCATCAGTTCTGTCTCCTCAGAGGAAGGCGGGTCAGGCGCGCGGGGGCGCGGAGGCCGAGGCGGTCGACTCGGCGGGCTCGGCGGGCTCGGCGGGCTCGACCGGGTCGCCGGCGGCCGCGGCCGGCTGCGCCGGGGCAGCGGCCGGGGGCTTCGGGGCGGTCGCGGGCTTCTTGAGGAAGAGCACCATCACCGGGACGGCGTACGCCACCCAGGCGACCATCTCCAGCACGCTCGGCGCGGCGGTGATGTTGAACATCCCGGTGAGCAGGGCCGCGTACCAGGTGGTCGGGTCGAGCACGGAGGTGATGTCGAAGGCCAGGTCGTTCAGGCCGGGCAGGACGCCAGCCTCCTGGAAGTCGTGCACGCCGTACTTGAGGATGCCGGCGGCGACGAGGATCAGCAGCGCACCGGTCCAGGTGAAGAACTTCGACAGGTTGATCTTCAGCGCGCTGCGGTAGAGCAGGAAGCCGATCACCACGGACGTGGCGATGCCGCCGGCCAGCGCGAGCAGCGGACCGCGGCCGGCGCCACCGGCCGCGCTCTGCGCCGCCGAGTAGAAGATCAGCGCGGTCTCCAGGCCCTCGCGGATCACCGCGAGGAAGGCCATGCCGGCCACCGCGAGGGAGCCGACCGCGAGCGCGTCGGTCAGCTTGCCGCGCAGCTCACCGGCGATCGTCCGGGCGGCCCGGCGCATCCAGAAGATCATCCAGGTCACGAAGACCACGGCGGCGACGGAGGTGACCGCCTCGAAGAGCTCCCGGTCCTCGGAGCGGGCCAGCAGCGAGGTGGAGGTGTACTCGATCAGCCAGCCGAAGAGCACCGAGAGCGCCACGGCCAGGCCGACGCCGGCCCAGACCTGGGGCAGCCGGTCCCGGCGCTGCGACTTCACCAGGAAGGCGACCAGGATGCTGACGACCAGCGTCGCTTCCAGGCCTTCCCGCAGGCCGATCAGGTACGTGGCGAACATCGGTACTCCGTGTCTTGGTCAGGCTTGCCTTAGTTAACTTAGGGCAGCCATACCTTCCCTCTGATCCGGGGTGGCCGTCAAGTCGTTCATGAGGACTTCACTCTGGTCCCGCTCCGGCCCGGACCGGCCCATCGAGGGCGGCCACCGGCCGGTCCGGCCGTGGGAGGATCGACGGACCCCAGGACAGGACGGCCCGTGCCCAACACGCTCCGCGCCACCACCACCCTCCGCCCGCCGGGCACCACGCCGCCAGGGACTTCCGGCCCCTGTGCGCTTCGCCACCAGCCGCCCGGGCGGCGACCGTGAAGGGCTTCGGCCCGTGGCTGGCGGTGCTGGCGCTGATCGTCGTGCTCAGCGCGCTGCGGCTGCGCCCGCTGGCCGCCGCGGTCTCCCTCGCCTGGCTGGCCTGGTGCGTCTGGACCTGGATCCGCCCCACCCGTCGCGAACCCCGCTGACCCGCTCCGTCGGTCGCGGCGGCGGGCGGCGGCGGCGGGCGGTGTCGGGCGGCGGACCCCGGCGTCAGGCGGTATCGGGCGGCGGACCCCGGCGTCGTGCGGCGGGCACCGTCGCGTTAGCCAGGACACCCACACACCATCCGGTCGACCCGGCCAGCGTGCTGCTGTCCGGGTACGGCGTTCCGCTGGGTCGCTACACCACCGCGCGCCGGCCGCTGCCGCCCCCCGGGCGCCGTTTCGGACGCTACAAACTTGATGTCGTTAACGAATCGGATGTGCGTTTCCGGCATCCGGGGCGCCTGGCGCCAGGCGTGAGACGGTAGGCGTCAGGCGGCGGGTGGCAGGCACAGGCGCCAGGCGGCGGGTGGCAGGCACAGGCGCCAGGCGGCGGGTGGCAGGCACAGGCGCCAGGCGGCGGGTGGCAGGCACAGGCGCCAGGCGGCGGGTGGCAGGCACAGGCGCCAGGCGGCGGGTGGCAGGCACAGGCGCCAGGCGGCGGGTGGCAGGCACAGGCGCCAGGCCTCAGGCGGCAGGCGCAGGCGTGAGGCGGCAGGCGCGGGCGGCGGGCGCAGGAGTGAGGCGGCAGGCGCGAGGCGTGAGGCGGTAGGACCGAGGCTGGTGGCCGAGAGGTGCGGGGCGCGGGGCGTGACTGAGAGCCGCGATTCGTTGGCGTCATCAAGTTTGTAGCGTCCGAAACGGCGCCCGGCCCGGCCCTTGAACGTCGGCCAGCGTCAGCCCACCGTCGCGGCGTACACGAAAGGACCGGGCCGGCCGCGTGGCGGCCGACCCGGTCCTCAGCGGAACTCAGTAGCGGTAGTGCTCCGGCTTGAACGGGCCCTCCTCGGCGATGCCGAGGTACGCGGCCTGCTCCTTGGTGAGCTTGCTCAGCTTGGCGCCCAGCGCGTCCAGGTGCAGCCGGGCGACCTTCTCGTCCAGGTGCTTGGGGAGCACGTACACGCCGACCGGGTACTCCTCGGTCTTGGTGTAGAGCTCGATCTGGGCGATGGTCTGGTTGGAGAACGAGTTCGACATCACGAAGCTCGGGTGACCGGTGGCGTTGCCCAGGTTCAGCAGGCGGCCCTCGGAGAGCACGATGATGGCGTGGCCGTCCTCGAACTTCCAGAGGTCGACCTGCGGCTTGATGTTGATCCGGGTGACGTCCGAGCGCTTGGCCAGGCCGGCCATGTCGATCTCGTTGTCGAAGTGGCCGATGTTGCCCACGATGGCCTGGTGCTTCATCCGGGCCATGTGCTCGTTGGTGATGACGTCGAAGCAGCCGGTCGCGGTGATGAAGATGTCGGCCGTCTCGACCACGTCGTCCAGGGTGGCGACCTGGTAGCCGTCCATCGCCGCCTGGAGGGCGCAGATCGGGTCGACCTCGGTCACCACGACCCGGGCGCCCTGGCCGCGCAGCGACTCCGCGCAGCCCTTGCCCACGTCGCCGTAGCCGAGCACGACGGCCACCTTGCCGCCGATGAGCACGTCGGTGGCCCGGTTGATGCCGTCGATCAGCGAGTGCCGGCAGCCGTACTTGTTGTCGAACTTGCTCTTGGTCACCGAGTCGTTGACGTTGATGGCCGGGAAGAGCAGGGTGCCGGCGCGGTGCATCTCGTAGAGCCGGTGCACGCCGGTGGTGGTCTCCTCGGTCACGCCCTTGATGCCGGCGGCGATCCGGGTCCAGCGCTGGTTGTCCTCACCGAGGGTGCGGTGCAGCACCTGGAGGATGACCGCGTACTCCTCGGAGTCGGCGGACTCGACCGGCGGGACGACCCCGGCCTTCTCGAACTCGGCGCCCTTGTGCACGAGCAGGGTGGCGTCGCCGCCGTCGTCGAGGATCATGTTCGGGCCCTGCCCGTCCGGCCAGGCGAGCACCTGCTCGGTGCACCACCAGTACTCCTCCAGGCTCTCGCCCTTCCAGGCGTAGACCGGGACGCCGGCCGGCGCCTCGGGGGTGCCGGTGGCCCCGACCACGATCGCCGCGGCGGCGTGGTCCTGGGTGGAGAAGATGTTGCAGGACGCCCAGCGGACCTGCGCGCCGAGCGCGACCAGGGTCTCGATCAGGACGGCGGTCTGGATGGTCATGTGCAGCGAGCCGGTGATCCGCGCGCCGGCCAGAGGCTGGGCGTCGGCGAACTCACGACGGATCGCCATCAGGCCGGGCATCTCGTGCTCGGCAAGCTGGATCTCCTTGCGCCCGAACTCGGCGAGCGACAGATCCGCCACCTTGTAGTCGCCCTCGGCGAGGGTGCTCGGCCGCGCGCCACTGGTGGACGCCGGGAGGGTGCTGGTCATGGAAGCTCCTGTCGAACGATGTACTGCCCGACCGTCCACCTTACGCGCGTGCCTCGATGCCGCGCCGAGGACCTTGCAGACAGCGCACGGGGCGGTCGGTGATGGACAGACTTTCCGTCCACCCGCCGGCCGCCCCGTGCATCCCCCCGGTTTGGTTCCCTCGCGCGCGCTCTCGAACCTTCGTCGCGACAACGCTGCGTACCCATAGAGTCACACCGCGCCAGGGGCGCGTCAAGCTATTCCGGAAAAGTCGGACTTGTGGCGTGGCGGAGCGGTTCAGTAGGTGCCGCAGGTCGCCACGTACGCCTCGCCCGCACCGGCGAATACCAGCGGCTCCGCGGTGGCCGCACCGATCGCCGCCTGACCCGTGGCGAGAGTCACCGGGCCGGCGCCGTCGTCCACGGTGAGCGTGCCGCCGAGGCAGAGCACCACCCGGGGCCCCGCCAGCGCCAGCCGCACCGACGGGGTGGCCGTGCCCACCGTCACCCGGTGCAGCGCGAAGTCCTCGATCGGCACCGGCCAGCGGACCACCCCGGGCGCCACCGGCTCCGGGCGTACCACCGGGTCGTCCAGCACCTCGAACCGGAGCACCCGCAGCAGCTCGCCGACGTCCACGTGCTTCGGGGTGAACCCGCCGCGCAGCACGTTGTCGCTGGCCGCCATGATCTCCACCCCGGTGCCGCGCAGGTAGGCGTGCAGGTTGCCGGCCGGCATCCAGATCGCCTCGCCCGGCGCCAGCCGCACGTGGTGCAGCAGCAACGCCACCAGCACCCCCGGGTCGTCCGGATAGGCCTCCGCCAGGGCCCGGGCCAGCTCCGCGTCGCCGCCGGCGACCGGGGCCGCCACCACGGCCGCCACCAGCCCGGTCCGCTCCGCGGCCGGCCAGGTCAACAGCAGGCGTACGGCCTCCCGCAGCCCCGCCGGCCCGGTGCGCAACGCGTCCACCACGGGCCCCAGCGCGGGTACGCCGAACCCGGCGAGCACCTCCGCCGAGACCGCCGGGTCCCGGAAACCGCAGAGCGCCGCCATCGGCGAGAGCGCGACCAGCAGCTCCGGCTTGTGGTACGGGTCGACGTAGTTGCGCCGCCCGTCGGTGCGGTCGGCGTCGGCCGCGTACCCGGCCCGGGCCTGCGCGGCGTCCGGGTGGGCCTGGAGGCTCAGCGGGGCGTCCGCGGCGAGCACTTTCAGCAGGAACGGCAGCCGGGCGCCGAACCGGTCGAGCACCCGCTCGCCGAGCCAGTGGCCCGGATCGGCGGCCAGCAGGTCGACCAGGCTCACCCGGTCGCCGTCCCGGTCCACCGTGGCCGGGGCGCCCGGGTGGGCGCCCAGCCACAGCTCCGCCTCCGGCCCGTCGCTGGGCACCGGGCGCCCCTGCAGTTCGGCGATCGCCGAACGTGATCCCCAGGCGTAGTCGCGGATCGGGCCGTACAGCAGCTCCACGGTCAGCCTCCGGCCCGCCCCGGCACCTCACCCGGCTCGGTGTCCGGCTGCGGGACGGCGGTGTGCGACGCGGCGCCGGTACCGGCCCGCTCCGCGGCGGCGCTGTAGATGTCCGGCTCCAGGTAGATGACCCGGGCGATCGGCACGGCGGTGCGGATCCGGGCCTCCACGGCGTTGATGCCGCGGGCCAGCTCCTCGGCGCTGTCGCACGGCAGGACGCCGATCTTGGCGGCCACCATCAGCTCCTCGGGGCCGAGGTAGAGCGTCTTCATGTGGATGATCTGCTGAACCTCGGGACCCTCGGTGATCGCCCGCTCAATGGCGGCGAGGTCCTTCGGGTCCGCGCCCTCACCGAGCAGCAGGCTCTTGGTCTCGATCGCCAGCACGACCGCGATGATCACCAGCAGCACGCCGATCATCGCGGTGCCGGCCGCGTCCCACATGCCGTTGTCGGTGATCAGCGTCATCCCGACGCCGAAGAGCGCGAAGACCAGACCGACCAGCGCGCCGAAGTCCTCCAGCAGCACCACCGGCAGCTCGGGCGCCTTGGCCCGGCGGATGAACTTCACCCAGGACTGGCTGCCCCGGGTGTGGTTCGACTCCTTGATGGCGGTCCGGAAGGAGAAGCTCTCCATCGCGATCGCGGCCACCAGCACCAGGACCGGCACCCACTTCCAGCTCTCGATCGGGTGCGGGTCGGAAGCCTTGTGGTACGCCTCGTAGAGCGCGAAGAGACCACCGAGGCTGAACAGCACGATCGACACGATGAACGCGTAGATGTAGCGCTCCCGGCCGTACCCGAAGGGGTGCTGCGGAGTGGCCTCCCGCTTGGCCCGCTTGCCGCCGAGCAGCAGCAGGCCCTGGTTGCCGGAGTCGGCCACCGAGTGGATCGACTCCGCCAGCATCGACGAGGAACTCGTCAGCAGGAACGCGATGAACTTGGTGATGGCGATGCCGATGTTGGCCAACAGGGCGGCGACGATCGCCTTCGTCCCGCCATTTGCGCTCACTGGTTCGACAGCTCCTTCATTTCCGTGACGGCCGGGACGGCCATGGGGTCCAGGCCGTGGGCCAGGGCGAGGTAGATCGAGGTGAAGTCGGGTACCGCGACGAGGGAGGCGAGCCGCTCCAGCGCGGAGCCGCCCTCCGCGGTCACCACGTCGCAGCGCACCCCGCGCCGCTCGGCGAGGGTCTGCACCGCGTCGGCGCGGCGTTCCTCGACGGCGAGCGGCTCGTCGGTGTCGTCCTCGGCGTTGAGCCCGCCGTCGCGCAGCAGCACCAGCCGCAGCCGCGTCGGGTCACCCTCGACCTCCTCGCGGTCGGCGAAGATGTCCCGCGCCGATTCCACCAGGCCGCCGAAGACGCCGTCGAGCAGGCCGACCCGACCGCGACCCGCCTCGCCGAGCGCCCCGGTGACCACCGGGTAGCGGGCGTTGGCCGACAGGGTGTCGCCGAAGCGCCGGGCCGCGACGGTGGCCAGCGGGGACGACCCCCAGACGATCGGGATCGACCCGGCCAGCCCCAGGGCCAGCGACTTCGCCGGGTTGACGAAGGACTCCGCGGTCGGCCGGCAGCGGTCGGCGTCGGCGTCCAGCCGGGCCGCGGTCTCCGCCAGATCCGCCTCGTTGACCTTCACGAGGCCGAGCGTACGGGCGGCGAGCAGAACCGGCACGGTGAGCGCCCAGAGACTGGCCCGGGCCGGCGCGCGGCGGGGCACCGGGATGAACGGCGCCCGGGCCCGCTCGGCGACCGACTGCAACTGCGAGTCGGGTGCGCCGACGGCGACCAGCCGGGCACCGCGGCGGTGCGCGGCCTCGGCGGCGCCGAGCGCCTCGGGGCTGCGGCCGGAGGCGCTGACCGCGATCACCACGTCGGCCGCGCCGACCCAGCCGGGCACGCCGGAGCTGCGGTGCGCGATGACCGGCACCGGGCAGCGCGGCCCGGCGACGGTGGCGAGCACGTCCCCGGTACGCCCGGCGGTGCCGATGCCGGCGATGACGACCGCCCGGGGGCGGCCGCCGTCCTCCAGCAGCGAGAGGTTCGCCTCGGCGGCCAGCGCCGCCGACTCGCGTACCTGGGCGCCGGCCGAGGCCGTGAAGCGCAGCATGCCGCCCGGGTCGTGCTCGGCGAAGGCGTCCGGGTCGTCCAGCACGGACTCGTCGGCCACCCGCCGGCCGCTGACCCCGGCGGTACCGTCCATCACGGCTTCGCCTGCGGGCCGCCGCGGGCCTCGTCGAGCAGCAGCACCGGCACGTCGTCGCGCACCTCGAAGACCCGACCGCACTCGGTGCAGGTCAGGGTCTGCGCCTGCGCGTCGTAGTCCAGTGGGGCGTGGTGCGTGTCCGGGCAGGCGAGGATCTCGAGCAACTGCGGGTCCAGGGCCACGGCGCGGCTCCTTCCACGTGTGCGGTTCGTCGGCCGACGGTGCCGACCGGCGCAGGCGATCTTATCGGCGAACCCGCTCCAGCACCTCGTCGCGCAGTGAGATCATCCGCTCCGCGCTCGGGCCCTCGACGTTGAGCCGCAGCAACGGCTCGGTGTTGGACGCGCGCAGGTTGAACCAGGCGCCGTCGGGGAAGCGCAGGGTGAGCCCGTCCAGCTCCTCGGCCTCCGCCTCCGGGTACGCGGCGCGCACCTCGGCGACCCGGGCGGCCTGGTCGCCGACCGTGGAATTGATCTCACCGGAGGCGGTGTACCGCTCGTAGACGCTGGCCATGATCGACAGCGGCTGGGACTGCTCGCCGAGCGCGGCCAGGGTGTGCATGGCGGCGAGCATGCCGGTGTCGGCGAACCAGAAGTCGCGGAAGTAGTAGTGCGCGGAGTGCTCGCCGCCGAAAATCGCGTTGGTACGGGCCATCTCGGCCTTGATGAAGGAGTGGCCGACCCGGGTCACCACCGGCACCCCACCGTGCTCCCGGATGATCTCCGGCACGGCACGGGAGGTGATCGCGTTGTGGATCACCGTGGAGCCGGGGTGCTTGGCCAGCTCGCGGGCCGCGACCAGGGCGGTGATCGCGGACGGCGAGACCGGTTCGCCGCGCTCGTCGATGACGAAGCAGCGGTCGGCGTCACCGTCGAAGGCCAGCCCGATGTCGGCGCTGTGCGCGACCACCGCGCGCTGGAGGTCGACCAGGTTCTTCGGGTCGAGGGGGTTGGCCTCGTGGTTGGGGAAGGTGCCGTCCAGCTCGAAGTAGAGCGGGACGATCTGCAGCGGCAGGGCCGGCAGGGCGGCGTCGCCGAGCACCGTCGGCACGGTGTAGCCGCCCATCCCGTTGCCGGCGTCCACCACGACCTTCAGCGGCCGGATCGTCGACAGGTCGACCAGCTTGCGCAGGTACCCGGCGTAGTCCGCCAGCAGGTCGCGGCGCTCGGCCGGGGCCTGCGGCTCGCCGGCCGGGCGCTCGCCGCCCGCCAGCATTGCCTGGGCCCGGTCCCGGATGTCGGCCAGGCCGCTGTCCTGCCCGATCGGCCGGGCGCCGGAGCGGCACATCTTGATGCCGTTGTACTGCGCCGGGTTGTGGCTGGCGGTGAACATCGCGCCGGGCAGGGAGAGCGCGCCGGAGGCGTAGTAGAGCATGTCGGTGGAGCCGAGCCCCAGCTCGATCACCGAGCGCCCCTCGGCCCGGACGCCGACGGCGAACGCGGCGGCCAGGGCCGGGCCGGTGGCCCGCATGTCGTGCGCGATCAACACGGCGTCCCCGGGCTCACCCGCGGCGTTGAGGACCTGCGTGAAGGCGGCGCCCAGAGCCTCGGCAGTGCGCTCGTCCCACTGGTCGGGCACCGTCCCACGGACGTCGTACGCCTTCACGATCTGGGACAGGTCAGACACCGATTTCGCTCCTTGGCAGCAGGTCGTCAACGACCCGAGCGTAACGGAGCAGCGGGGTCCGCCCCGTCCTAGCCGGGCAGGCGGGGCATGAAGGTGGTGGCGTCGCCGCCCGCGGGGCCCGCCTCCGGGCCACCCTGACCGGCCGGCGGCGCCGAGGTGGGCCAGCTCTCCTCCGGGGGCGCGGAGGTGGGGGCCGGCGGGGCCGAGATCGGCCGGGCGCCGTACACGCCGCCGGTGGGGCGCGGGGTCGGGGCGACCGTCGGGTACGCGCCGGCCGCGCCGTACAGGCCGCCGGCGCGGGCCGGGGGCTGCTGCTGGCCGTACACCTGGCTGGTCTGCGTGGGGGTCGTGCCCGGCAGCCCGCCGCCGGAGCGGTAGGTGGTCGGGCCGGGGTTGCGGGGCACCGGGACGCCCGGGTAGCCACCCTGCTCGTCCGCGTCCGCCCGGTCCCTGCGGTTGTTGCGGATGAGCAGGGCGATCAGCCCGGCGCCCACGGCGACCATGGCGATGCCGAAGTACATGATCATGGATCCTCCGGAGGACTCGTCGGCGTCGGCGGCAGCGGCCTGACTCGTGGTCGGCCCAGCGACCGCGGCCTGGGTCGGCCCGCCCGGGGCGGCGACCGCGGCCTCGGTGGGCTCCGCGCTGGGGGTGGGGGTCGGGGCGGGCTCCCTGGTCGGGGTGGGCGCGGCGGCCTGGCCGTCGACCCGGGAACTGTCGGCACCCCGGCCGAGGAGCCGACCGATGGCGTTCGTCGCCTCGCCGACCACCTGCAGCCGCCCCGCCGGTGCGCCCTCCGCGAAGGCCACCCGGTAGCGGACGGTGATGCTCTTTCCCTTGCACAACGTCGGATCCGCGGGCGAGGTACGGGGGACGCTCACCTCTCCCCCGCCGCCGGAGACCGGCACGGGGAACCAGCGGCCGCCCGCGTTCACCTCTACCCGCACCTGGTCGGCGGTAATCCCGTCCAGGCGCAGCGTGAGCGAGGTGCGCAGCAGCACGCAGCCGTCGGTGCGCTTGCGCACCTCGACCGACACGCCCTCCGCCGACCCACCGGCGGTGAACTCGCCCGGAGCCCGCACGCCGACCCGGTCCTCATCGGCGTACGCCGGTGCCGCCCCGACGACCAGCAGGCCGCCCAGCACCGCGCCGGCCGTCACCAGTCGCGCCACCTGCCGACGCACGGACATGTCCACCTCACCGTCTCTTCCCCGTTGGGGTCCGCCGGTAGGTTACTACCGGCCCAGGTCACCCCCCGGTCATCGACCGCTCCACATGAGCGCCGCATCACCCCCACCCCCACCGCCCCCGCGCTCCCGCTCCCCCCTCCGCCGGGTTGATCAAGGAGTTTGGGCACGGATCTGGGCAGGAATCGTGCGCAAACTCCTTGGTCAACCAGGGAGGGTGGGGCCCGGGGGCCGGGTGGTCGCGGCGGTGAGGGCATCGCGGCTGAGGCGGTCGGCGGTGCGGGTGGTCTCCGGCAGGCGGTAGTGCGGGGTGAGGGCGAGCACCTGGGCGACGGCGTTCGCCAGGCTCATCCGGTGGCCGACGCTGACGAAGACCGGCTTCACCCCGTCCCGGGTCCGCAGCACCCGACCCACCACCTCGCCCCGATCGACCAGGTCGCTGGCGGCGCCCCGGCGCGGCCCCGGCTCGGCCCACTGGCCGACCAGCGGCGTCTTGCCCACCCCGATCGTCGGCAGGCCGGTCAGCACGCCCAGGTGGCAGGCGAGCCCGAACCGGCGCGGATGGGCCAGCCCGTGCCCGTCGCAGACCAGCAGCTCCGGGCGGACGGTCAGCCGGTCGAGCGCGCCCAGCAGGGCGGGCAACTCCCGGAAGGCGAAGAGCCCCGGCACGTAGTCGAAGGCCGGCCGCCCCACCTCGACCGCCCGGTCCAGCACGGCCAGGGTCGCGGCGTCGAGCACGGTGACGGCCGCGGCGAGCCGGTCACCGCTCTCCGCGTACGCGACGTCGAGGCCGGCCACCGTCGCGGGCCGGTCCGGGCCCGGCCCGACCAGGTCCGCGAGCGGCCGCAACCGATCCTGTACGGCCACCGCCTCGGCCACCGTCCGCGGCGCCTCCGGGCTGCTCATCATCGACTCCGTTCCGGGCAAACGGCGGTATCCCCCGCGAGCCTGACACCCTCACCATCGGCCGGACGCTCTGCCCCGGTCACTCGCCCAGGGCCTCGCGGGCCTCCTCGACCCAGCGCAGGACGCCAGCCGCCCCGCTCGCCTCGGCGACGGCCGCCGCCTCGTCGACCAGCGCAGCGGCATCGTCCCGCCGCCCGCCGTCCATGGCGAGAAAGGCCAGCGCCACCAGGTTCGCGGCCACCCCCGGACCGAAGCCGATCTCGCGGCGCAGCCGGGTGGACTCCTCCATCCGCTCCCGCGCCGCGTCGAGCTGCCCGGCCGCGTGCTCGGCGAAAGCCAGGTGCCGCAGCACGTACGAGAGGGTCAGCCGGTCGCCGACCCGGGTGGCCAGGTCGCGGGCCCTGGCGAACGCGGGAGCGGCGGCCCGCTCGTCCTTGCGGATCAGTTGGTGGACGCAGCCGATCCAGAAGAGCGCCTCGGCCTCGCCACGCTCGTCGCCGAGCCGCCGATAGAGCTCGGCAGCCCGCTCGAAGAGCGCCAACTCGCGCGGGTCCTCGACCCCGTCGCCGAGGAAGGACGCGTGCCGCAGCCGACCCCGGGCCATCGCGAGATCGGCCTCCACCCCGTCCAGGTCCCGTTCGGCGCCAGCGAGACCGCCAGGGTCACCGCCGAAGACGGCCCGCTCGTAGTGCGCATTCGCCCGGGCGATGCGGTCGTCGACGGTCACTGGCCGACCCGGCCGTCGATCCGCTCGCGCAGGAAGTCCGCGTGGCCGTTGTGGCGGGCGTACTCCTCGATCATGTGCACGAGCAGCTCGCGCAGCGTGATTTCCTCGTTGCCGCGCTTCCCCTTGACCCCCAGGTCGTTCTCGGCGACGAAGCGGCCGGCGTACGCGACCTGGGCCCGCCAGGTGTCCCACGCCTCGGCGACCACTGCGGGGTCGGCGACCGCGCCGGTGAAGTCGGCGTCCTGGTCGCTGTCGGTGCGGTAGAGCCTGGGCGCGTCCTCCCCGGCCATGATGCTCCGGAACCAGGCGCTCTCCACCTCCGACATGTGCCGCACCAGCCCGAGCAGCGACAGCGGCGACGGCGGCACCGCCGGGCGGGCCAGCTGCTCGGCGTCGAGCCCGGCGCACTTCAACTCCAGGGTGAGCCGCTGGTCGCGCAGGTAGTTGACCAGCATCTCCCGCTCGTCGTCGAAGTTGCCGTCGGAGCGGGGATCGTCCTCCGGGGTCAGGAACATGTTGTCCCAGGCGAAGGAGGGGGTGGGGAGGGTTGCCGCGGGTGGTTCGGAGCGGAAGTCCGTCATGCGCCGACCCTGACCCAGTCATCGATCGCAGGCAAGGGAATTGCGCGCCGATCAGATCCGCCGGAGCCCCAGGCGCGGCTTCGGCTTCTCACCGGCCAGGTGGCGCTGCTTGTGCTGACGCACCTGCTCGTCCCAGACCTCCTGGTCGTAATCGGGGTCGGGTGGGATCCACTTGTGCGAGCCGTCGCTGTAGTGGAACTTCTCGTCCCCCGGGCGCAGCCAGCTCACCGCACCCACCCCACGAAGCGGCGATGCAGGGTGCCGGCCGGTATCCAGATCAGATCCTCGGCGGCCCAGACGAAGTAGGAACTCATGTAGATCGCCAGCGAGACGGGCGCCCGGTCGAACTCGGCCCGCAGCTCGCGCCGGCGGGTCGGGCAGGGCCAGGGAAGGTCGCATCCGCCGCAGCTCCAGACCGGCAGGATCGGCCCGTGGGTGGTCACGGCCGGCCGCCGAGAAAGCGCGCGGTCCGCGACCGTGCCTGCCGGCTGGTCGCCCAGTCGACCTGCCAGCAGGGGTACGGCGACAGCCTCCTCCACCATGCCCAGCACCCGACGCACATGCCGTCGGGCCCGCGCAGATGCACCGCCAGGACGAGGCACATCAGTTGATCGGCGGTGGTTGCTCCTCCCCGGGCCAGTGGCCGCGATTGATCGGAATCCGATGCCGCACCCGGCAGGGCAACTCGGCCCCGCACCGGCAGACCCGACGCCACCGACGCCAGCACCACACCGGCCGATGCCGGCGGGCGAGGGTCGCCGCCACCGCGACCAGGTAGTCGTCGTAGGAAACCCGGCGTGCCATCACGCCGCCCGCTCTGTCGAACCCGCATCCCGCTCCCGAAGGTCGGTCACCCGCTGGCAGACCCCAAGCCGCAGACCGCTCACAGGGCCTCCCACCACTCACCCGGACGGTGCCGCGGGTGCCCACCCCGGACGGGGGACCAGGCCAGACACCCACGGCGGGGGCACCCAGCCGCCAAGCTCAGCAGCCCCACCAGCAACTTAAAGTACAATGTATTCACGGTCAACGCCTGCGCACATTGTGTTGTAGGTTGCTGGCGTCGTGTGGTCTGCTTGGCCCAGCCGCCAAGCTGGGAGCACCACCGATGTCTGAAGCTGCGTACCTACGGGTCGTCCGCGATATCCGGGAACAGATCACCTCCGGCGAACTCAAGCCGGGTGACAAGCTGCCGTCGTTCAAGGCGCTCTGCGAGCACTACAAGGTCAGCGGGACAGTCATTCGAACCGCAATGGTCCTGCTCAAGGCCGAGGGCGTCATCGACGGCCAACAGGGCAAGGGCGTGTACGTCACGGACCGCAAGCCCCAGACCTAGGCGCCGCACGCCGCCATGGGTCGGAGGTGGTGACCGGCGGTCACATACAACGGCAGCAGACCACGAGGCCGACACCGAGCACAGATTTGAGTGCCCGGGCCGCCACGGTCGGGCGACAGCGTTCATCCCAGCCAAAGGTCTCCGCTGAACGCCCCCAAGGACTGAAGCCGTCAGAGGTTCATCAGGTTCGCCCCGAAGGTCGGCGGTAAGCCGAAGTCACTTCCAGGCCGGCGCCTTCAAGCCCGGCTCGAATCTGCTGGACGAACGGTTCAACATCGGCAACGGGAACGTCTGTCGAAAACTCCACGTCGACCCGCCACTCGGCCGTATCGACATCCCGCCAGAGCTCCACCGTCGCGTACCGCCCACCCACCGACCAACGGGCTTCACCGAACAGCTCGTTCCAACTGTCGGTCAGTCGCCCCGACGAGTTCAACCCCAGCGCTGACCGCACCCGGTCGAGGGAGACATCGTCGAGGCTGGGTTCGATTCGCAGTGCCCAGTGGACAAGGGTCAAGGGAGCCCTCCAAGGACCTAATGGCTCGCTTATCAGCAGCGCCAGCATGGCGGAACTCGGCACACCGCCACCTGGGCCAGGCCAGTAGGGAGGGCGCATCGCCCGGCTCCTGAAAGCCGACACCGAAACACGAGGGCTCAGTCGCCAGACAGTCCCTGCGCCAGCGAGGGGTCGGCACCGGGATCACCGGCGCGTTGAAGCTCCTCCTCGAACATCGCGAAGGTCTTCTGGCGGATGCCGCGTACCAGGGCCAACTCCCTCGTCGTCGGAGACCGCCGTTCCCGATGCCCGGTCTCGATGATCGACTTGGCAGTCTCGTACAGTGCGTAGATCGGTCCGTCGCCAGACAGGTACTCGGCCCGATACCGCTCCACGTCCTGAACGAACTCCATCGCCGTCCGCTTGAAAATCTCCCCTCCGATCGCGGAGACAAGCTCCTCGAAGATCTCGTTCTCCTCCTGCCACGACCCGTCCTCCATGGATACGCGCCAAACCCGGGGCCCGTCACCGCTTGCGACGATCTTCACGGGCGAGTCGTAGTAGGAGTAGTACGACGGCAGAACTAGGCCCGGTGCGTCCTTGGTCACGGCATCTCCTCGAAGGTCGATAGCAGCGCCCGCCAGAAAAGCTGCTGCTGCCGACGCAGAATGCTGTCAGCGATCGCCTTTTCTCTCCCCGACAGGGCACGGCCGTCTTCGCGCGCAAGGCTATCGAGATCCCGCCGGACTTCGAACAGGGCATGCTCCCAGACAGCCACCTCGTCCAGCGCTGCCAGGTGCAGGCGGAACTCGGCGAGGTGCCCGTTCGACATCTCCAAGACGAGCTGGACGTCGCGGTACCCACTGTCTTGGGGATTGACGAACCGGTCCTCACACCGCACGATCCGGAGTTCCGGCAGATCTCGCAGTCGAGCGAGTGCGCCGTACAGTTGATCAAGCGATCGAAACTCCACCTTCGCCGCTGCAAGATCCCGCAGCTTGGAGACGTCGTTCCGGTACTTCACCACCTTGTCCTCGGCCCGACGACGATCCTTGGGACTCTGCCGCCAGCCGGCTTGGCCGACCACCCCGCTTCCATCGTGGGCGAGATCGGTAGCGATCCTGTTCAGTTCGGCCTGCGCTACCGCTGCTGCGGCATAAAGATCGTCGAGATAGCGCGTCCGGTATGCCTCGTCCGCCGATCTTCGCCGGTCGAAGCCTGGCTGCGCCGGAGTCTCAAGGCCCACCGCAACGCTGGCGCTGACGCGGCGTTGCGCTTCAGAAATCGGAGTCGGAAGCGGAGGGGGAGGGCGCTCATCGGCAACTGAGGCTGCGCCCGACTCATCGACATCGGCAACGACAGCACCGAGCATGTCAATGGCCGGCTGGTGGCTGGCGAGGTGGTGCAGGGTCATGGGACGTGCCGTCAGTGAGTTCGCCAACTCCGGCGTCGCGAGGATCATTCGCACCAGATCGGGGTGTTGTGTGAGCTGGCGAACCAGCGCCTCACCGAGCATCGGCATGCCCCGCGGTGGCGTTTGCCAGACCTCGTCAAGCATTCGCACAAGACGTGGGTCCGCGAAGAGTCGGACCAGGGCGTCCGCTGCCTTGTCGTTTAGGTGTGGCGCGAGCCGTCGAAGTTCCGCCGCGTCCAGCTCGGTGGCCAACTCGGCCGGGGTGACGCCTGCGGTGAAGGCAGCGTCGAGGTCCGCGCTGGCGGCAAGGATGTCCCGCACCGCCCTGCCCGTTGGCAGGCGTTCGGCGATTGCTCCGTCTCTCCTACGCCGAAGGGCATCCTGGTCATCGACAGACAGGTCGGTCGGGAGATCAGGTTCCGGCGCTCGACGGACCGGTTCGCCCGCCGACTCCGGCGTGGTGGAGCCCGGGCCGTCGAGCAGGTGAATCCGATTGAGGTACGGGTCGCCGTGCCCGTCCTGGTCGTCGGGCGCGGGCGGGTAGTTCGGAAGGTCCGGCAGAACGCTGAAGCGCCCTCGGGCCAGGCCACCCAGCGGCATCGGCTGGCCGTCGCGACCTAGCACCAGCGCGTCGATGGCGACGGCATTGTCCGGCCCGGGCGCTCCGCAGTGCGTGTAGAGCGGGCGGTCGCTGACGGAGCCGCTCTGCGGATCGAGGAAGAGGACGGTGCCGTTCTGGTTGAGCGCCACCCAGGCGTGCGAACCGCCGTTCTCCCACTCAGTGATCAGGAAGGCGTAGCTGCCGTGGCCACCGATGACGAGTTGGTCATGGAGGTTGTTGAAGGCACGCTCGACCGACTGACCCAACTCCACCGCTGCGAGCGTCTGCCCGTCCCTCGGGGCGAAGAGCCGTTGGAACCGGCCGCCCGTCACCTCCTCGACCCTGGCCGGGCCTTCCGCCTCGCCCCGGATCGGTCGCCGTACGTCGCCCTCCAGGTAGCCGTCGAAGGTACGCGGGGCGGACACGCGCGGGCGGCCGTGCAGCCAGGTGTCGTACAGCGAAAGGGTGCAGTCCAGGCAGTTGATGCCTCGGGTGGGATCCGCCTCGGGGCCGCCGTCGTTGGCCAGGGCGAACCATCCGCCCTCCCGGGGATCGGCGGTACGGACCACGGTGCCGTCGGGGTTCCGCGGCATCTGTCGTTCGAGGTCGGTCTGGTGCAGCGCCAGGGGTGGTCGCAGCCCGCCCCACTGCCCGTACCGGCGGGACCGCTCGATGGGGGGCGGGTCGTCGTCCCCGGTCAGGGCGGACCGGTCGTCGGTCTCGACGGCACCGGGAGCCAGGTCGGCCACGTCGTCGTTGATCCGCTGGAAGTCCGCCGCGTCCTCGACGACAACCTCGTCCGGCACCACAGCGCCAGCTCTGGTCGCGTCGGCTAGGTCGGCCAACTCGTACGAGTCCCGTTCAGCAAGGTCGCTGGCCTGGAACAAGTGCTCGCTGCGGAGGGCAAGGCCCGCCCTGACAGCCTCGCGCGCACGCTGCTTGAACCAGCGCGCCCGGTCCAGGTAGTGATTGGATGAATCCCGGAGATGCTCCGCAGAGTCGCGCCGTCGGCGATCTTCGTACCACGCGCGCTGGGCCTCGAAGTAGCCCCGATACCGACGTCGCTCGAGGCCTTCCCGATCCGCAGCCCACTTGGCGGCGTACCACTCCGGCGTTCGCGGTCTCAGCGATTCGATGGCCGGCACGGGCGACGGCACGGACGGTTGGTCGCTCGTCATCGGTGTGGTCGCCGGACCCGGGGCGAGCGTCTCCAGGAGCGGGAACCGGTGGGCCCGCGACGCACTCGACGCGTCGGCACCTCTCTCGGGCACACCGGTGGACTGCTCGGGTCGCCCTCCGTGCTGGGGCGTCGATGACGGCTGGTGAACCGGGCCCGGCGCAGAACTGTGGGGGGCCGTCGCAGGGGACGCCGCCTGGCTCGGCGCGAGATGCCCATCGTTGGCCGTGCTGGAGACCGGCCCGGGGCTGGTCGGGCTAACGATTGCCGGTGGGCTGGCACCGGCAGTCGTGACTGAACCAGCGAGCGTGCCGACCGTCGTGCCGGCGCCGACGTGCGCAACCGGGCCGCCTGCCGTCGCGGGCACCGGCGTCGCCGGTTGAGGCGGGGCTGGTGGCGGGTCGACCACCTGCGGCGCCGGGGCCGGTGGGTGCTCGACGGTGACGGCGGAAAGCGTGGGGCTGGCTACGGCCCGCGCTGCCTCGGCACCCTTCGACAGCGTCCTGTCGGCGTCCCCGACGATTCGCAGGTCGGGACCTTGCTGCACCCCCGCGGTACCGGAGGCCACCGCTGCGGCGTGTCGGTCGGGTGCAGGATCCGCTTGGGAAGCGACGGACGGCCGCTCGTACCCCGGCTGAGCAGCCGTCGGGGCGGCGGCACCGCCCGTTGCTGTCGCACCGGCCTCCAGAGACTCCCCACTGAGGACGGAGGCGTGCGCCGCCTCGGCAGGCGGCGGCCCCGGGGAACTCTCGCCGCACGCCGACGGGATGGGTGGGAGCGGAGGTACGGGGAGGTCGCTCGGCGCGAGGGGCGCGCCCGCGAGGGCGTGCATCCGGCCTCCGAGGCGGGCGTGCAACTCCGTGTGGGCCTGGCCCGTCGCCGATCCGCTGACCCCGGACACGGCCGCGCGGGCCGCCTCCTCGACCGACACGACGCCCTGGCCGGTGGCGAGTCCCGCCGCGCCCTCGGCGAGCACCTCACCGGTCATCTCACGGCCGAAGTGCTCCCCGATCCGGGCCGCCCGCCCGGTGGCGCGTCGGCCCAGACCCGCCAGTGGCGCCACCGCTCCGCCGGCCAGCCCACCGACCGCCGACGCACCCAGGTCCGCCAGGTCCAGGCCGTGGCGACGGCCGGTCGAGTTCTGGTACGCCTGCGTGGCGAGGCTTACCCCCGCCTCTTCCCCCGCCTCGAACAGCCCGCCCTTGACGGCCCGCCGGGCAAGGCCGCGCGCGCCACCCTTGGCGACCTCCTTGGCCGCCCGCTCGCCCGCCTCCTTGAGCCCTTGCTTGAGCGCCTTCCTGGCCATCTGGGCCAGCAGCCGCTTGAAGATCTGCTGCACGACCACCCGGGTGGCGGTGATCGCCGCACCGGCCGCGGGTGAGGCGGCGCCGGCGGTGAGCACCGCGGCCACCGCCAGCGAGAGCAGCTCGACCACCAGGATGCCCAGCTCGATCCAGACCTCGAGCTTGGCTCCCTCGATGTCGCAGCCGCACTCCTCCACCAGCCGGCCCAGGTCCGCGCTGACCGCCATCAGCACGGGCAACGGGGCCTCGTCGCCCTCGGCGACCCGCCGCCAGGCAGTGTCGAACGCCTCGGCGACCGCGCCGATGCCGCCGTATCCGCTGCGCACCTCGGCCGCCGCGGCGAAGGCGTCGTCGCGCGGCCCGGCCAGCGCGTCGGCCACTGCGTACCACTGGTCGGCGAGGTCCCAGACCGCCCGCTCGTCGCCGTCGGGCCATTCCACGCCGACGACCCAGTCGAGCGCCTCGGACACCCAGCCGGGCAGGTCCCAGGGGCAGTAGTCGAGCGGATGCGGGATCGGGCTCGGCAGCAGGCTCACAGGTCCTCCGGGCGTCAGCGCCGGCCGGGGATGCCGTCGAATCGGCGGCCGCTGGCGGTGTCCGCTTCGACGTTCGCGTCCACGGAGGCGACCGCGTGGGCGCCGAGGTTCTCCACGGTGTGCCCGACGCCCTCCCAGGCGCGCAGGAGCGTCTCCTCGTAGCGGCGGTACTGCTTCTCGAAGGCGGCGCCGATGTCGTCCCGGCCCCACGGTCGCGCCGCGCTCGCCGCTGCGATCGGGCCGCCGACTTTCGCCCGCCGGTCGCCGATCGCCTCGCCTGCCAGGTGCAGGTCGGCGCCACCTCGGCGAGCCCGGTCCCGGTCGAGCCAGAGCTGCCCCTCAGTCACGCCGCTCACCCTCACCCCGGAACACCGCGTCGGCCCGGCCGAGCAAGGCGCCGAAATCACCGGTACGCAGGAATTCCACCGACCCCGATCCGGCCGGTAGGTAACCGGCGACCAGTTCCTGGGCGGCGGCCGTGGCCGCGGCCGTGGCCCGCTGCACCGTTGTGGTGATCTTCCGGCCCAGCGCGTGGTGGTCCCGGTCGTGGTAGACACCCGGGTCGAGCTGCACCGAGATCAGCTCACCGCGCGCGCCCACCGTCACGGTCACCTTGCCGTCGTCGGAGCGCTCGGTCACCCGCAGCTCGGCGAGCCGGCCCTGGAGTTCGTCCAGACCGGACCGGAGCCGCTGGTACTGGCCGTGCACCTCTGCGAACCGAGCCCGGAGCGCGCGATTGGCGTCCCGGTCCACACTCTCGGCCAACGTCGCCTCCCCGGTCACCGTCAGTCAGGGGAACCATACCGGCTGCCATGGATCCGTGGGGTCCGGTAGTTTCAGGCCGTGATCGACCGACAACAGGCCGAGCAGCTCGCGACGGTGTGGGCCCGCCGCGATTCACAACGCCTCGGGTACGAGTGCCGCCCCCTCCTCGACGAGTTCGACCTGGGGTACGTCATCCGGTCCACAGTGGCCGTCGAGGTCGACACCAATCCGGGCGACCTGCCGACCACCGTCGTCGACAAGGAGACCGGCGAGGTCAGCACCTGGCCACGCGTGCCAGCGACGGTCGTGCAGCAGATGTACCGGCGCAGCCGCCCCACCGGTTCGCCGGCCCCCCGCACCGTCGACCCGGCGAGCCAGTTGCTCCGTGAGATCCGTCGGCTGCCTACCCCGGCCACCGTCGCGCACCTGACCGTCGAGGGCCGGACGTACGTCGGCCAGGGCACCAAGGGCGAGGTCGAGCTGAACCATCACCCGTTGGTGCGGGCCTACCTCGACGAGCTTCCGGCAGGCCACCTGGTGCGCGGCGGGGACCGCCACGCCGAGCTGATCGTGGTCTCCGACGTCCTCCACGAGTACGACCACCGCCGCGCCGCCGCCGGCCAATCGGCGATGACGATGCGGGAAGCGGAGGCTCTGCTGGCAACAGGCCGGCTCGATGTCTTCAGGGTGCGAGAACCAGGCGATCCCGCCGGCGGGCGGGTTGAGAATTTGTGCGAGTCATGCACGAGCGCCCTGGTGCACCTTGGCGCCCTGCCGTGGCCCGAGCTGGGGTCGATCACTGAGCCGCCGGCCATCACTCGGCCGATACCCGTCGTTGACCGGTTTCCACCCGTTGTCGCGCAGGCCCTAGCCGATGCAGGCTGGGACCAGAATTCTCTCAATTGGGCGCTCGCCGAGGGCGCCATCGCAGAGACTTGCGAGATTACGGGCCGAGCTCATCGACATGAGCCGTTTCCCGCAGCGGAACAGGTGTTCCTCGACTTCCCAGCTCTCGGCACGTTCCGCCGCCGGCCAGGGACAGAGGTCTGGATCCGCGTATTCGACACCAACCCGCTCCGTGCCGCGCACACCGCCGACACGCTGGCGGACTTCGGCGCGGTCCTTGGCGTACGGCTCTTTCCGATCGGCTCGGAGCGGCAGGACAGTATCCTCGCCGTCGACGAGCACGGCCGGATCTTCGCTCTCGACCAGGCCGGCGAGTGGTTCCTCGGCGACGACATCGATGCCGCGCTGACCACACTGCTGCTCGGCCGGGCACCCGCCCGGGTCCGGGACGACGGCACCTGGTGAGCGGCGTTATGCCTCTCCGTCATATTTATGGGTCTTGTGACGGGTTAGTGGGTTGTGGTGGGGGCCGGTGACGGCGCATGCCGTTGTTC
>NZ_JBAKHO010000047.1:0-42053 GCF_036902735.1 Micromonospora lacuserhaii
GCCTGCGCGCTCGGCGGCGCGTCCGCCGGGGCGGGCGCCTCGCCGGCCGACCAGCCGACCGCGGCCGGTGCCGCGGCGGGCGCCGGCTCGGCGGCGTCCTGCCTGGTCAGTGCGACTGTGGCCGCGCCCGCCGTGGTGACCACCAGTGCCGCCGCGATGACGACCCGCCGTCGAATCCGCACGCCGCAACCTCCCCCTGTTGTCCGGCTGTGCCCGACCGGCGCACCGCCCCCGCCGGCCGGTCGACACCGGCCGCCGGCCGGAGCCGATCGACGAGCGGCAGTCTAGCGGGATCGGCGCCGCGCGTCGGTCCCCTGGCGACGGGTCAGCGCCCCGCCCCGGCGGCCGCTCCGCCGGACGATCGCCGACGGGTTCGCCGCCGGACCGGTGTCGCACCCGGTGAGCGCCCGTGCGGTGACCGGCTAGACCAGGGAGTCGCGCCACTGCCGGTGCAGGGCGGCGTACCGGCCGCCGGACCCGGCGAGCCGGGCCGGCGGGCCGTCCTCCACGATCCGGCCACCGTCGAGGACGAGCACCCGGTCGGCCGTCTCGACGGTGGAGAGCCGGTGCGCGATCACCAGCGCGGTGCGGTCCCGCAGCACGGTGGCCAGCGCCCGCTGCACCAGGCGCTCGGTCGGCACGTCCAGCGACGAGGTCGCCTCGTCCAGGATCAGCACCCGGGGGTCGGCCAGGAACGCCCGGGCGAACGCCACCAGCTGCCGCTGTCCGGCGGAGAGCCGGCCGCCACGCCGGTGCACCTCGGTGGCGTACCCGTCGGGGAGGGCGGCGATGAAGTCGTGCGCGCCGATCGCCCGGGCGGCCGCCTCCACCGCCGCGTCGTCGGCGTCCGGCCGGCCGAACCGGACGTTCTCCGCCACGGTGCCGCTGAACAGGTGGTTCTCCTGGGTCACCAGCACCACCGCCCGGCGCAGTTCGGCGTCGGCGAGGTCGCGCAGGTCCACCCCGTCCAGCTCGACCACGCCGGCGTCCGGGTCGTGGAAGCGGGCCAGCAGCTTCGCCACGGTCGACTTGCCCGCGCCGGTCGGACCGAGCAGCGCCACCGTCTGCCCGGCCGGTACGACCAGGTCCAGCGCGGCGAGGATCGGCGTCTGCGGCCGGTAGGAGAAGGTGACCGCCCGGAACGTCACCGCCCCCCGCCCCGGGCCGGCCGGCAGCGGCGCCGGGCAGGCCGGCTCGGGCACCCCCGGCCGCTCGTCGAGCACCCCGGCCAGCTTCTCCAGCGCTGCGGTCGCCGACTGGAGCGAGTTGTAGAACTGGCTGAGCTCCTGCATCGGCTCGAAGAATCGGCGCAGGTAGAGCAGGAAGGCGGCGAGCACACCCACCTCCATGCCGCCGCCGACCACCCGCCAGCCGCCGTACCCGAGCACCACCGCGACGGTGACGTTGCCGATCACCTTGATGCCGGGGGAGAACGTCGCGATCAGCCGGAACGCCCGGACGTTGGCCCGCCGGTGCTCGTCGTTGACGGCCGCGAAGATCTGCTGGTTGCGCGGCTCCCGCCGGTACGCCTGCACGGCGCGGATGCCCCGCAGCGACTCGACGAAGTGGACGATGACCAGCGCCACCGCCTCCCGGCTGCGCCGGTACGCGTCGGCCGAGGCGTGGGTGAACCAGCGGGACAGCCAGTACAGGAACGGGAACGCCAGCAGCGTCACCGCGGCCAGGGGCAGGTCGAGCCAGAGCAGGATGCCGGCGACCGAGAGCACCGACAGCGCGGCGAGCACCAGGCTGTCGATGCCGCCGTCGACCAGCTCGGCGATCGAGTCGAGGTCGCTGGTGAGCCGGGAGACCACCCGGCCGGAGGTGTAGCGCTCGTGGAAGCCGACCGACAGGGTCAGGAAGTGGCCGTACACCCGCCGGCGCAGCTCCAGCAGCACGGCCTGGCCGATCCGCGCGGAGCGGGTGAGGAAGCCGCGGCGGGCCGCGTACTCGGTGCCGGCGGCGACGGTGAAGGCGGCGGCCACGGCGGCCAGCGGCGCCGGGTCGCCGGCCCGCAGCGGCGCGATCCCCCGGTCGATGCCGAGCATGACCAGGTACGGCCCGGACATCGCGGCGGCGTTCTGGGCGAGCAGCAGGGCGACCGCCAGCGCGAGCCCGCGCCGGTGTGGGCGGAGCAGTTGGCGCAGCAGGTCCCGGCTCCGGCCGCGCAGCCGGGCCACCGCCTCCGGCGAGGTGTCCTCGGCGCGGCTGCGGTCGGCGTCCGGGTCGGTGGCCACCCCGCGCCACCGGGACAGGTCCTCCGGGCCGTCGCCCGGCCCGCCCCCGTCGGGCACGCGGGGGCGCGGCACGCGCGGGCTCACGAGCGCACCAGGCCGTGGTCGGACGGCTCGGCGGAGAGCAACTCCCGGTACGCGGGCACGGTGGCGAGCAGTTCGGAGTGCCGGCCGACGGCGGTGATCCGGCCCCCGTCCAGCAGCGCCACCCGGTCGGCGAGCGCGACCGTCGACGGCCGGTGCACCACCAGCAGCGCGGTGCTGTCCCGCAGCACCCGCTTCAGCGCCGCCTCGACCAGCGCCTCGGTGTGCACGTCGAGGGCGGAGAGCGGATCGTCGAGCACCAGCAGCGCGGGCCGGCCCAGCACCGCCCGGGCCAGCGCGAGGCGCTGCCGCTGCCCGCCGGAGAGGGAGAGCCCCTGTTCGCCGACCCGGGTGGCCAACCCCCACGGCAGGTCGTACGCGAAGTCGGCCTGGGCCAGCGCCAGCGCGGCCCGTACCTCGTCCTCGTCGGCGTCCGGCCGGCCCAGGGTGAGGTTCTCCCAGACCGACATGGAGAAGAGCGTCGGTTCCTCGAAGGCCACCCCGACCAGCCGGCGCAGCGAGGCCAGCCGCAGGTCCCGGATGTCGTGCCCGTCCAGGGTGATCCGCCCGCCGGTGACGTCGTGCAGCCGGGGCACCAGGGAGAGCAGGGTGCTCTTGCCGGCGCCGGTGGCGCCGACCAGGGCCAGCGTCTCGCCCGGCTCGACGGTCAGCGCGATCTCCCGCAGCACCGGTTCCGGGCTGGTCGGGTAGCGGAACGAGACGTCCTCGAAGCGCAGCCGCCCGCGGACCGCCTCCCGGGCCAGCGGGACGGCGTGCGGAGCGTCCACGATCGACGGTGGAGTGTCCAGGACCTCCTGGATCCGGTCGGCGGCGGTCGCCGCCTCCTGCCCGTTGGCGATGATCCAGCCGAGCGACTGCACCGGCCAGGTCAGCATGAGCTGGAGGCTGACGAAGGCGACCAGCTCGCCGATGGTGAGGGTGGCCCGGGCGACCAGCGCCGCCCCGCAGACCAGCACCGCGCCGAGGGTCAGGTTGGGCACCAGGTCGAACAGGGCCGAGGTGCGGGCCAGCAACCGGGCCTTGCCGATCCCGGTGTCGTGCAGCGCGCGGGCCCGCCCGGCGAACCGCTCGGCCAGCTCCGGGCCCCGCCCGTACGCCTTCATGGTGCGCAGCCCCTGCGCGGTCTCCTCGACCAGCGTGGCCACGTCGCCCTGCTGGTCCTGCATTCGCCGCGACGCCGCGTGGTAGTGCCGGGCGAACCGGCGGCTGATCAGGAACAGCGGGACCGCGCTCGCCGCCACCAGCAGCCCCAGCGGTGGGTGCAGCCGGATCAGCAGCACCACCACGGCGCCGTAGGTGACCAGGTTGAGCACCAGGAAGAACAGCCCGAAGGAGAGGAAGCGGCGGATCACCGAGAGGTCGGTGACGGCGCGGGAGAGGAGCTGGCCGGACTGCCACCGGTCGTGGAAGCTGGCCGGCAGGCGTTGCAGGTGGGCGTAGATGTCGGCGCGGATGGCCGCCTCCATGCCGACGGAGGAGGAGGACTGGGCCCACCGCCGGATGAAGATCAGCACGCCCTCGGCGAGCCCGAGCAGCAGGGCCAGCCCGCCGAGCCGGAGCAGGCCGCCGACGTCGTGCCGGGCGACCGGCCCGTCGACGACCCGCTGCACGACCAGTGGCACCGCCAGGCTCGCCGCGGTGGCCGCCAGCCCGAGGAGCAGCAGCCAGCAGAACTCCGCCGCGTACGGGCGCAGGTAGCGGCGCAGCCGCCAGAGGTTCTCCAGCGGGCGCGCGCTGGCGTGGCCCCGCGTGTCGGGGTCGTCGCGCTGCGCAGGCACTACCCGACGGTAGCGTCAAATAGGAGTCGTGCCGCTGTCAGTTTGCCGTCAACGGCCGTTCATGACCCAGTAGCCACCTCTTCACGTCCAGCCCCCACCGGTAGCCGCCGAGCGTGCCGTCGGTGCGCAGCACCCGGTGGCAGGGGACGAAGAGGGCCGCGCCGTTGCGGGCGCAGGCGGCCGCCGCCGCCCGGACTGCGGCGGGCCGCCCGGCCAGCGCGGCGAACCCGGTGTACGTCACCGGCTCGCCGGGCTTGACGTCGCGCAGCACCCGCCAGGCGTGGCCCATGAACGCGCCGCCGGTGTGCTGGGTGACCGGCACCGCGTCGATCGCGGTGAGGTCGCCGTCGAGGTAGGCGGTGACCGCGGCGGTGACCGGGCCGAGGTCGGCGCGGTGCCGGATCTCCCCGCGCAGGCTCGGGTGCACCAGCGGGAGCAATGTGGCCGGGTCCGGGGTGAAACCGGCGGCGCGGACCGCGCCGTCCGGGCCGGCCAGGACGCTCAGCGGGCCGGCGGGGGTGTCGATGACGGTGCTGTCGATGGTCATGCCGCTCTCCAGAGTCGGATCACCGCGTACGACCGCCAGGGGCGCCAGCGGTCGGCGTACGCGTCGAGGGTCTTGGGGTCGTCGGGCAGGCCGAGGGCGGTGGCACCCCGGCGTACGGCGAGGTCGGTGGGGAGCAGGACGTCGGGGTCGCCGAGGGCGCGCATGGCCACATAGCCGGCCGTCCACGCCCCGATCCCGGGCAGCGCCCGCAACCGCCGCACGGTCTCCTCCCGATCCCCACCGGGCTCCAGGTCCAGCTCCCCGGCGGCCACCGCCCGCGCCACCGCCCGAACCGTCTCCCGCCGCGCCCCCGGCATCGGAAACGCCGAATCCGGCAACCCCACCACCTCCCCCGCACTGGGAAACCCCCGCAACCCCTGCCCCTCTCCTCGTTGATCATGAGGTTGGCGGCACTCTTGGAGATCCACATCGCCGTCAACCTCATGATCAACGGGGGTGGTGGACTGGAGAAGGCGGGTGAGGGTGGTGCGGGCGGAACGGACCGAGACCTGCTGGCCGATGATCGCGCGGAGGGCCATCTCGAAGCCGTCGACGGCGCGGGGGAGGCGGACGCCAGGCTCCGCGGCGACCGCTCCGGCCAGTGCGGGGTCGGCCGCCAGGGTCTGGTCGACGGCCTGGGGGTCGGCGTCCAGGTCGAGCAGGCGGCGGCAGCGCGCCACCGCCGGCGCCAGGTCGCGCATGTCGGCCAGCCGCAGCGTCGCCGAGACGTGGCCGTCCGCCGGGGTCAGCGCCGCCTCACCGGCGCCGTGCGGCAGCCGCAACCCCCGGCGGTACGTCCCGTCGTGCACCTCCTCCACGCCGGGCAGCGCCCGGTGGGCGAGGAAGTCCAGCAGCGCGGCGGCGTGCAGCGGCGGCCGGTACGCCAGCCGCAGCGTGATCGTCCCCGCCCCGCCGGTCGCCGGGGGCCGTCGGGTGGCACGCAGTCCGCTCGGGGCGATCCCGTACACCTCGCGGACCGTGTCGTTGAACTGTCGGACGCTGCCGAAGCCGGCCGCGAACGCGATCTCGGCCATGCCCAGCCCGGTCGTCTCGATCAGCGTCCGGGCGGTCTGCGCGCGTTGCGCCCGCGCCAGCGCCAGCGGGCCGGCACCCAGTTCGGCCCGGAGCATCCGGTGCAGGTGCCGCTCGGTGTAGCCCAGCCGGGTGGCCAGCCCCGGGACGCCGTCCCGGTCGACCACCCCGTCGGCGATCAGCCGGACCGCCCGCCCCACCACGTCGGCGCGGACGTCCCAGTGCGGCGAGCCCGGCGCGGCGTCCGGCCGGCAGCGCCGGCAGGCCCGCAACCCGGCGCCCTGCGCGGCGGCGGCGGACGGGAAGAACCGGACGTTCTGCCGCTTCGGCGTCATCGCCGGGCAGGACGGCCGGCAGTAGATCCCGGTCGACGTGACGCCGGTGTAGAACCAGCCGTCGAACCGCTGGTCCCGGCTGTCCACTGCGCGGTAGCACCGCTCGAAGTCCAACTCCACGCCACCGATGATGCCCGCAGCTCAGGGCCGGTGGCTCGCGGGAATCGGACCTGGCCGTGTCGGGCTTTTCCGCCGGCCCGTCGACGGCGGCCGGTGACCGCCGGTCGACCTCGGCCGGTCCGCGCCCGCCCGGCCTGCCCGTTCCGGTCGTCACCGGCGCGGACGTCGCAGGTCAGCCCGCTTGTCCGTTGCGCCGCAACGGATCCGGCCGGAGAAAGTGTCGGTAGTGGTCGGTAGCGTCCCGCCACCAACTCCAGAAGGGTGCGGGCTATGGCGAGCGTGGCCGGGCGTGGATCCCCCCGGTCGGGGCGGGCGCGACTCGACCGGGCGGTGGAGCAGGGCCTCTACGACCGGATGCGGGTGGTGGCCTCGTCGGCTTTCGGCGCGATCGAGCGGGACCGCGCCGACGACCCGGCCCGGCCGTTCGCCGAGACCGCCTGCGGGCGGCTGGTCGCGTCCCTGGACGCAGCCGGCCTGCGGGCACTCGGCATGTGGGCGCACCACTGGTGCATGCGCCACTACGACGACGACACCCGGGTCGGCCTGCGGCTGGTACGCGAGGTCGCCGGGCGGGCCGGGCTCGGCTGGACGGTCGACGAGGTGCGCTGGATGCTCGCCGAGTCGGAGCTGGCCGGGTCCGGCGCCGCGCAGCGGTTCACCCTGCCGCTCGCCGCCGCGGCCGAGCTGCCCTCCGGCACGCTGCCCGAGCTCGGGCAGCCCGGCGCGGGCTGGCGCCTCGCCGGCTGAGCCGCGCCGGGCGCGACGAGGCTGGCCGACCGAACCGCGTCGGGTGCGACCAGCCTGGCCGGCTGAGCCGCGTCGGGCGCGACCAGGCTTGCCGGCTGAGCCGCCCCGGGTGAGGCCAGGCTGGCCGGGGCGGGACGCGGCGGGAGTTGGCCGACCACCATCGCCGTCACCGCGAGCAAGAAGCCGGCGAGCTGCACCGGGGTCAACGCCTGGTCCACCACGAGCCAGCCGAGCGCGGCGGCGGTCAGCGGGCTCAGCGCGCCCAGCACGGAGACCTGGGTCAGCGGGAGCCGGCCCGCGCCCCGGAACCAGAGCGCGTACGCCAGCGCGGTGCCGACCAGCCCGAGCCAGGCGTACCCGAGCAGGGCCGGGGCGTCCGGTGCCGGCGGCGCACCCTCCGCGACGAGCGCGACCGGCGTGACCAGCAGGCCGCCGGCGGTGAGCTGCCAGCCGGTGGCGGCGAGGGTGCCGACTCCGGGCGGGCGACCCCAGCGGCGGGTGAGCACCAGGCCGGTGGCCATCGCGGCGGTCGCGGTGAGGCCGGCGGCCACGCCGAGCGGGTCGACCCCGGCGTCGGGGCGGAGCACGACCAGGCCCACGCCGAGCGGTGCGGCGAGCGCGGCCAGCAGTGCGGCGCGGTGCGGGCGCTGGCCGAGTGCCAGCACGGAAAGGCCGGCCACCAGCAGTGGCTGGGCGGCGCCCAGCACGGCGGCGGTGCCGCCGGGCAGGCGGTACGCCGCGAGGAAGAGCAGCGGGAAGAACGCGCCGATGTTCAGGGCGCCGAGCAGCGTGGCGCGCCACCACCAGGCGCCGTGCGGCCGTCGCCGGGTGAGGGCGAGCAGGAGCAGGCCGGCGGGGAGGGCTCGGAGGGCCCCGGACCAGAGCGGCCGGTCGGGCGGCAGCAGCTCGGAGGTGACCAGGTAGGTGGTGCCCCAGGTGGCGGGGGCGAGGGCGGTCGTGACGACGTCGGTGCCGCGGCTGCTCATCGGATGCCCTTTCGCTCGATGCTAAGTAGCTTAGCGCTAAGCTAATTGCCGGCGAGGGAAAGGGGAAGGGCGACGTGGGGCACAATCCGGGAGTGACCGAGCGGGACGACGTGGACGTGATCGTCGAGCAGTGGCGGCGGGAGCGGGCCGGGATGCGCCCCGAGCCGATGGCCGTCTTCGGCCGCATCTACCGGCTGGCCCGGATCGTCGGCGACGCCCAGGAGCAGGTGTACGCGAACTGGGGCCTCGGCCGCGGCGAGTTCGACGTGCTGGCCGCGCTGCGGCGCAGCGGCGAGCCGTACGCGCTCGCACCGAAGGCGCTGACCGCCGCCCTGATGCTCACCTCCGGCGGGATGACCGGGCGACTGGACCGGCTGGAGCGGCAGGGGCTGGTCCGGCGTACCCCCGATCCCGCCGACCGGCGTGGGTTGCGGGTGACCCTGACCGAGGCGGGCCGCCGGGTGGTCGAGGAGGCCGCCGAGGCGGGTCTGGAGGTGCAACGCCGTACCCTCGACGCCCTGTCCCCGGCGGACCAGGCGCGCCTTGGTGACCTCCTGCGCGAGCTGCTCGCCGCCGCCGGCTCCGAGCCCTGAGCGGGGCGGCGCCCGGCGCGGCGATGACGCAGGATGGGGACGCCACCGTCACCGAGGGAAGGACGTCCCGTGCCCGCCAGCGAACCCACCATCGTCGCCACCAGCATGGGTTTCTCCCGCCGCGGCCGCGGCCCCTGGGACGCGGACGTCGGCCCGGTGTTCGAGCTGGCGGCCGAGCTGGCGCAGGCCGGTGACGCGCCGCGGATCTGCTACCTCAACCAGGCGGTCGGGGACCAGCCCACCTCGTTCACCGTGTTCTACGGCGCGTTCGCGGGCACCCGGTTCCGCCCGTCGCACCTGACGCTCTTCCCGATGCCGAACGTCGAGGACGTCCGCGCGCACCTGCTCGCCCAGGACATCATCTGGGTCGGCGGGGGCAGCGTGGCCAACCTCTGCGCGGTGTGGCGGGTGCACGGCCTGCCGGAGATCCTGCGCGAGTGCTGGGAGGCCGGCGTGGTGCTCGGCGGGGTCTCCGCCGGCTCGATCTGCTGGCACGTCGGCGGCACCACCGACAGCTTCGGCCCGAAGCTGCGGGTCTTCACCGACGGCCTGGGCTGGCTGCCGTACGGCAACGGGGTGCACTACGACAGCGAGGCGGAGCGCCGCCCGCTGCTGCACCGGCTGGTGGGGGACGGGACCCTGCCGGTGAGCCACTGCACCGACGACGGGGTGGGGCTGGTCTACCGGGGCACCCGGCTGGCCGAGGCGGTCTCCGACACCGACGGCGTCTACGCGTACGAGGTCCGGCCGGACGGCGCCGGGGGCGTCACGGAGACCCGCATCCAGCCTCGGCTGCTGCCCCCGGTCAAGGCCTGAACGGCCCCCCGGCTCCTATTCTGCGGTACCCGGCGGGCCTGCCTGCCCGGTGCCGGTGGCCGGGCGCGTAAGCTGGCCGGTCGTGAGTCTTACCATCGGCATCGTCGGCCTGCCCAACGTCGGCAAGAGCACCCTGTTCAACGCGCTGACCAAGAACGACGTGCTCGCGGCGAACTACCCGTTCGCCACCATCGAGCCCAACGTCGGGGTCGTCGGGCTGCCGGACGAGCGGCTGGGCAAGCTCGCCGAGATCTTCTCCTCGCAGAAGGTGCTGCCCGCGCCGGTGTCGTTCGTCGACATCGCCGGGCTGGTCCGGGGCGCCTCCAAGGGGCAGGGCCGGGGCAACGCGTTCCTGGCGAACATCCGCGACGCCTCGGCGATCTGCCAGGTCGTGCGCGCCTTCTCCGACCCGAACGTGGTGCACGTCGACGGCAAGGTCTCCCCGGCCGACGACATCGAGACGATCAACACCGAGCTGATTCTCGCCGACCTCCAGACCCTGGAGAAGGCGCTGCCGCGGCTGGAGAAGGAGGCCAAGCTCCGCAAGGACCGGGCCGCCGCGGTCGAGGCAGCGAAGCGGGCGGTCGACGTGCTCGACGGCGGCACCACGCTGTACGCCGGGGCCGCCGCCGCGAAGGTCGAGCTGGAGCACCTGCGCGAGCTGCACCTGCTCACCACCAAGCCCTTCCTCTACGTCTTCAACGTCGACGAGGCCGAGCTGGCCAACGCCGAGTTCCTCGACGAGCTGCGGGCGCTGGTCGCCCCCGCCGAGGCGGTCTTCATGGACGCCAAGATCGAGTCGGAGCTGGTGGACCTTCCCGAGGAGGAGGCCCGTGAGCTGCTGGAGTCGATCGGGCAGAACGAGCCCGGCCTCAACCAGCTCGTCCGGGTCGGCTTCCGCACGCTCGGGCTCCAGACGTACCTGACGGCAGGCCCCAAGGAGGCGCGCGCCTGGACCGTGCCGGTCGGCGCGACCGCGCCGGAGGCCGCGGGCGTCATCCACAGCGACTTCCAGCGCGGCTTCATCAAGGCCGAGGTGGTCTCCTACAACGACCTGGTCGCGGCCGGATCGATGGCGGCGGCGAAGGCCGCCGGCAAGGTCCGGATCGAGGGCAAGGAGTACGTCATGCAGGACGGCGACGTGGTGGAGTTTCGCTTCAACGTCTGAAACCGGCCTCTTCTCGCAGGTCAGGCGGTTGGGCTGTTGCCCTGGGGCACAACCCCATGCGTCATCGACGGCGCGGCGGGTGCGTTCCTCCGAGTCCGGCATCAGGTGGCCGTAGGTCGACAGGACCAGCGTCGCGTTCTCGTGCCCCAGCCGCTCGGCGACCACGATGACCGACTCGCCCCACATCAGCAGGACCGAGGCGTAGTGGTGCCGCAGGTCATGGCTGGTGGTGCTCGTCGGCAGTCCGGCCCGCTCGACGGCCGCCGAGAAGATCAGCGAGCCGTAGTAGTCGTGCCGGTACGGGCGCTAGACCTGGCGGATGGGCGCTCCGCCTGAGGTGGCAGGCTGCGGTGGTGTTTGCGGAGCCGGTGGGCGACTATTCCTGGCTGTTCGACCTGGTTGCGGCTGATCACGTTGTGCGCCGACAGGCGCTTGCCCGCCATCAGGCATTACTAGCAGCGGCCCGGGGTGCGTTACGACGGTGGAATGCCCTGTGGGCCGTGGCCGACCCGGCGACGCGGACCCAGCCTCAGCTCGTCGCCGCGCTGGACCAGGTTCACGCGGAGCGGCGCTGGCACGAGGAACAGACACTTCGCGCCCCTGTTGATGCCTTCCTACGCTCTGCACCCGACGATGGCGTTGCACAAGCGCTGTGGGCACCGTTCGCGGTGCTCTACCTGCGATGGGAGGCGGACTATCCCGACGAGTGGAGAGCGCCCGGCTCGTGGGGGTGGTCCCCGTGGACAACCAAGGCGGTACTGCTCCGCCGGCTGGATCGCCGCGGTCTTCCGGAAGAGATCCGGCCTCAGATCGCTGAGCTGGTCCTCTCAGCACTGGAACGACCGTATCGGTGCAAGGACTGGATGTACGCCTGCCTGGTCCGCCACCTCGACGAGCCGTTGTTCCTCAACAGGGTCGAGATGCTGGTTTCCGCCGACGACCCGTTGGTCCGGCTCCGGGCGCAATTCGTCCTAGACGCGGCCGAGCACTGCGAGCAACGGGTTACCCGCACCAGTTGGCGGCGTTGGCTCAGTGCAGACACGTGACTCCCCGCCCTCGGCTTCGCCATGAGCCAGCCCCGCCGGCAGCGCGAAGGCAGACAGCAGGAGGCCCCGGGCCGCCTGAACAACAGGTAGCACCGAGGCTTGCGGAAGGAGACCGTTCGGCACCTGTCCTCGCCGGACGGGCAGACAGCAGGATGCCCCGTCATCCCACCACCTGCCCACAGGGAATCCAGACCGGCCCGGCCTTGCAGAGCACAGGCGGCGGTATGACTCGAAGACGCCGACGCAGGCTCGCTTCACATGACGCAGCGCTATGGGAGCTTGGCGCCGATAACTGCGCAGAGGTCGGCCAGCCGGTTCGAGTATCCCCATTCGTTGTCGTACCAGCCGAACACCTTTACCAGATTTCCGCTTACCAGAGTGAGCGGCGCATCGAACGTGCACGAGGCCTCGGATCCGACGATGTCGGTGGACACAACGGGGCCTTCGGAATAGTTCAATACCGTGCTCAACGGCCCGGACTCCGCCGCGGCCCTGAACGCCTCGTTCACGTCCGCGACAGTTACATCGTGTGAGACGAGTGCGGTCAGGTCGGTGATCGAACCGTCCGGAACCGGAACCCGAAGCGAGGTTCCGTCAAGGCGGCCGGCCATCGCCGTCATGACAAGACTCGTGGCACGCGCGGCTCCGGTCGACGTGGGGACGATGTTGACGGCAGCGGCGCGAGCCCGACGTAGATCCTTATGAGGCCCATCCACAAGGGACTGCTCGCTGGTATAGGCATGAACGGTCGTCATGAGCCCACGATCGACCCCGAACGCATCATCGAGCACCTTGACCATCGGCACGAAGCAGTTCGTGGTACACGAAGCGTTAGAGACAACGCGATGCGCCTGCGGGTCGAAGTCGCTGTCGTTGACGCCCACCACGAATGTGGCGTCGGCACCTTTGGACGGCGCAGAGACAACGACGACCTTCGCCCCAGCGTCGAGGTGAGCGGCAGCCTTCTCACGGTCAGTGAAGAAGCGCGTGGACTCGATCACCACGTCGACGCCGAGGTCGGCCCAGGGCAGCTTGCCAGGCTCACGTTCACTCAGGATCCTGAGTTCGCGATCTCCGACCCGAAGTCCATCAGCGGTAATGGACACCGACTGGTCCAAGCGGCCAGCGACAGAGTCGAACGCCAGCAGGTGCGCCATCTCCTCGCGCGACCCGAGGTCATTGGCGGCAACGACGTCGATATCTGCATCACTACGAAGCACGGCCCGAAAGAACATACGGCCGATTCGGCCGAAACCATTGATCGCGACACGCACTGGCACACTGCCTCCAAGGTTGACCAAAGGGCTGAATCGCACACCAGAACGGGACGCTACCAGACGTCTCGCGCAAACGGAGTCCCGTGAACACGTCGCCCGGGCATCGCCAATTGACAGCCTCCGGTTGGCTCGTCTGCCACGGCCTGGGAGGTCGAGCACTACGACCAGACGGCGATACAGCAGCAAAGCACAGCAACCGCCCGTACCGCGTCGGCCGGCAGGATTCCCGAGGAAGTGCCGCCATTCGGCAAAAGCTCTCCTCGTTCTGCCTCATGGAGACTAGGGAATTAGTGTCAGGGATGAATCCGGGAACCCCGACCTCAAGGAGCTTTCGGAGTTGAAGCATCCTTGAGTCCTTTAATGGTGATTGACCACTGCTCAGCGCGACATTCAATATTGCTTCTTCGGCCTTCGACCGCAGCAGGCGATGAACCCTGCCAGGCCAGCTCTTTAGTGCTGTCGAGCACGAGCCCAAGCAGACGGCGTGACCGGGGACCGCAGGCCGAGCCACTGCTCGGCGTCCCAGGCATGGAACCGCTCTACCTCGGTGAACCCCAGCTTTGCCGCGAGGTGCATCGAGCCGACGTTGGCGGTTTGGGTGGTGAGCACCACCGGCTCGCCGGGAAGTACGCCGTCGAACCAGTCGAGTGCCGCCGCGCACGCCTCGGCGGCGTACCCGAATCCCCACGCCCGCGGCAGGAACAGGTAGCCGAGATCGGCCTTCCCCGCGGCAGCCGGGCGACGGTGCCCCGTTGCTCTCCTGAGCAGGATCTGGCCGATCATCGCCCCGTCGAGATCAACGACGAAACTCCCGGGCCATCGCTCGGGCACCCCGGGCATCTCGCGCTCAAGCTCGTCACGCAGCCGGGGGCCGCCGAGGTAGGTGTGCACCTCTGGCGACGCCAGCAATTCGATGAACGTCGAACGGTCCCGGGCCTCGGACTCACGGAGGACGAGCCTCTCGGTCCGGATCGGCTCAGGCGGCCAGGCGACGGGTCCGAGCTCAATCATGTCGGCCAGCCAATCAGCAGACTCGGCAGCGATCAAGACTCGCGGACCGATCCACCCACCGGCCCGGGCCCCAGCGCCGCTGGCCTGGAGTTGGCAAAGGTCGCGAAGGAGTCCGCCGACCTGGACATGAGCAGCCATGGCAAGGCGGACATGACCCAGGCCGAGGCCCGGATCGCCGACGCTCAGCAGAAGCTGATGACGGCTTGCCGGGAGCTGCTGGGTGAGCCGCCCTGGTCGTGACCCCCGGCGGCACGCCGACTCGATGCGGAGGAGCAAGCCGCCGAACACCAACATTGCACCGACGACCAGATCGGTGGGGCGCGACCGGTGTGAGCTTCGCGGACAAGGGGGCGAGTCAGCTTCTCCGTACCGTGGTCCCGGCTCGAATCGCCCGCGGGATCTCGGCGACATCGTCGACACGATCCAGCAGCACGGCAAGTTCCTCGACGGACGCGGGTGAGCTCAGCTCGACCTGGTAGGTGATGCCGCTCGATACCCACGTCTGCGTGTCGAAACCTCCCTCAGCCGATACACGTACCCCGTCGATGCGGATGCCGAGTTCGCCTGCCTCCCGGTATATGTCGTTCAGGACGCATCCAGCCGCAGCGAGGTGCAACAGGTGGGCCCCGGTGAAGTCCGCCTCGACCGTGACGCCCTCAGGGGTCCACCGGTGTGGGAACCGGATCGCACCATCATCGTCCGATCTGAACGAGCCGGCGCCGACCACGACTGCAAATTGCCCCACCGGTTGCCCCTGTCCGCTTGCCTCACCAGACCGGCTCATTGTTGTCCGTCACCAGCATCCCCACCAGATACCGACGCCGGGCGCGCCTAATACCAGAAAGCTTTGATCACGGCATGGCCCGCTAACGCTGCCCGCCCGTAGAAGGTGCGCAGGTCGGTGTGGTAGCCGAGGAAGGTGTCCTGGTCCTCGTCCTCCCACCCGTTCCCCGCGATCTGCCAGCGTTCGTCGAACGAAACGGTCCGGAGGAAGTCGGCTGCACCCCGCACCTCGGCCGGGTTGAGGATGACGAACGGCGGTTGGTCCTTTGTCGGGCTGTGTACGTGACGACCACCGAAGATCGGCAGACTGCTGGCGGCACTCGTAGCGTCGCCCTGGTCCACGCCCTTGGTGTAAAGCTCCTCGACGCGGCCGAAATCCTTGCAGATGGAATCGGCGATGCCAGCCGCGTACTCCTCCTGGTGCGCCTCCCAGGCACCCCACATGAAGTCACGCAGCGACGAGAAGTCCTCTGGGACCTCGTGGGAGGTCGTGGCGCGCAGGTGCATGTGGAAGCTCATCGGTTGCTACTCCTTGCCTTGGCCACGGGGACGGGCGAGCGGAGCGACTGCGCGGTCCGCTGCCCCTCGCGGGGGATCTGGTTCGCGGGCTCTGAATCTAGTGATGGTCTTGGTGACGGATTGCGCGGCGACCAGCCAAGGCAGACGAGACGCTGTGCGAGCAGGCGTCAGACGCTGTTACCGCTGTAGGTACGCCAGGGCCGCGAATGAATCGGAGAACGTCGGTGCGGTTGCGGCTCGCCTCGACGGGGACGCCGTGGGTGTCGGTACGCGTTATCGTCCTCGGATGCCCGAGCTGATCGCCCCCACCGTCCGCCTGCATGCCGCCTGGCTCGAGGCGCACGCGGAGTGGGGTCCCGGGCCGCACGAGGATGGTTTCGGGCTGGGCCCGTCCGACGAGGTGGACTCGCCGGCCGGTTTCGCGGCCTGGGTGGCGCGGCTGGCAGACCAGTCGGACCCGGCGAAGCCGAACGATGCCGGCAAGCACCGTTGCACGTACCGATGGATCGTCGAGAACGATCGGGTACTCGGTGGGATCGCGCTGCGGCACGGTAGCAGCGACTACGTGCGGTGGGCCGGCCACATCGGTTACGGCATCCGGCCGTCCGAGCGCCGACGCGGGCTGGCCACCTGGGCGTTGGGCCTGATGCTCGACGAGGCGCGGAGGCTCGGCCTGGATCGGGTGCTGATCGTCTGCGCGGTCGGCAATGCCGCCTCGGTGAAGACGATCGAGCGGTGCGGCGGCGTCTTCGAGGGCATCGGGGACACCAGATGCGGCCCCGTCCGGCGTTACTGGATCGAGATTGCCTGACGGGCGTCAGGCGGGCTTCTCCCAGACCGAGACGTGCTGCCGGCTGTCGTGGTGGAACGGCTGCCGGGACCACCCGTCCCACCGGTCGCGCAGGCGCAGCCCGGCCAGCTGAGCCATCAGGTCGAGCTCCGACGGCCACACGTACCGGAAGGGGATCGACCGGTACGACCCGCGGCCGTCGGCGACCCGGACGTAGTTCGAGGTGGTGTTCTGGGTGGCCACGTCGTAGACGTCGTACGCCCAGCCGGTCGGGCTGACCTGGTAGGGCAGCACGGTTTGGCCGTACGGGAGTCGGCGCAGCTCGGGGACCAGCACCTCGATCACGAACCGGCCACCGGGCGCCAGGTGGTCGGCGACGTTGCGGAAGCAGGCCACCTGGGCTTCCTGGCTGGTCAGGTTCATGATCGTGTTGTAGACCAGGTACGCCAGCGAGTACGTCCCGTCGACCCTCGTGGTGGCGAAGTCGCCGATCGTCACGCCGACCGTGTCGCCGCCCGGCTTGGCCCGGAGTCGATCGACCATCGCCCGCGACAGTTCGATGCCGTGCACCGGTACGCCTCGGGCGGCGAGCGGCAGCGCGATGCGCCCGGTGCCAATGCCCAGTTCGAGGGCGCGACCCTCGCCGGCCAGTTCCGCCAGCACGTCGACCGCCACCGCCACGACGTCGGGGTCGAACATCTCCGACGTCGAATCGTCGTAGGTGGCCGCCACGTCCGCGCCGAAGTATCCGTCCGTGTCCCGCATCGCCGGACCGTACCGTGGCATTCCCCGCCGGCACCCCCGATCTACCGCTCGGTGCCCCACCTCGCGCGCCGGTATCTCAGGCGACGCGGTGCGGTGGTGTGGAATACCGTACCGGCGTGGTGACCCTGAGGCTCGAGCCGATGACCGACCAGCAGTACCTCCGGTACCGGGAGCGGGCCGAGGCGGAGTACGCACGGAACATCGCCGACTCGGGCGCGATGCCGCTGCCGGAGGCCGAGGCCAAGGCGCGCAAGGACTACGAGCGGCTGCTCCCCGATGGCCTGGCCACGCCGGGTCAGGAACTGTGGACGGCGTACGACGGCGACGACGAGGTCGGCATGCTCTGGCTCCAGATCGAGCAGAAGTCCGAGGGCCCGCACGCTTTCGGCTACGACTTCGAGGTGCGCGAGGAACTGCGCCGCAAGGGCTACGGCCGGGCGATCGCGCAGGCCGCCGTGGAGCTGTGCCGGGAGCGGGGCGTGCGTTCCATCGGGCTGAACGTCTTCGGCTTCAACCACGGGGCCCGCGCCCTCTACGAGGAGCTGGGCTTCGAGGTCACCACCATCCAGATGACCAAGCGGCTGTAGCCGGGGTTCGGGTGCAGTTCTTGTCGCCGGGGCGGCAACAGATGCACCCGCAAGCCCGCGCGGTGGCTACTGGCCGAAGGTGCGGCGCAGGTTGCCGTTGATCAGTTGGTTGAGGCGCTTGCGCAGGTGGCCGAGGAGCGAGGCGTCGGGCATCGGCTCCGCGACGAAGAGAGTCCAGCGCAGGTCGGTGCCGTAGGTGCCGTCGGAGGGCAGGTCGAACCGGACGAGCGCGTCCGGCCGCTTCGGCCAGAGGGACGACCAGACGACGAGGTGCGGCTGCTCCGCGCGGACCGTCCGCGGGTGTTGCTCGTCGTCCAGGAGCAGCAGCCAGGGGCGGGCCGGATCGCGGTTCGGCTGGGTGAGCGCCTCGAAGAGCACGTGCGGTGGCGCGGGCTGGTTCCGCTTCCGGCTGCCGGCTTCGATCACGCCTCAGGCTAGCGCCGGCCTCGGGAGATCTGAGGTTCGGCGTTTGTGGAGAGTTGTCGTCGCCCGGACAGCAACAACTCTCCACGATCGACATGCTCACCGCTGCGGGCGGGTCAGCTCCACCTCGTCGCCGGGCAGGACCTCGACGTCGCCCTTCGCGTCGCGGACCTCCAGCACCGGTACGCCCTCATCGAGCTGCATCTCCCGGCGCTCCCTGCCGCTCGGCATCCGGGCGACGACCGACGCGCCCGGCCCCAGTTCCACCTGCCGCCGCTGCGGCGTCTGCCGGACATGGCTGCCGTGTCCGCGCACCGTGTTCACGAGCCCCTCAGAGCGCAGGAGCGAGATCGACATTCGGACCGCCTCCCGTCCGACGCCGTGCTCCTGGGTCATTCGCGCCTCGCTGGGGAGGGCTGAGCCCGGTGGGAGCTCTCCTGACTCGATCTGCTGCCGAAGAATGTCGGCGAGCTGCACATAGACCGGGGTGTGCGAGCGCGGATCGATGGTCATGGCGTGCAGCCTTGTTTCCCCGTGACCCCTGACTGGTTGTGCCCCTGAGCCCCTGCACGTATAGTTGCAGTCACGGTCGGTGCGCGGGCGGAAACGCTGATCTGCGTCGGCCGGCCCGAGCTGCCCTGCTGCCGTACCGCTGATCGGAGCTGCGGTGGCAGGGCGGGGTGGTCGGCCCGCACGCGGCGGGCGGGCGTGGCCACCCCTTCCAATCCGTACGCAGAGAGGTGGAGCGTGGCGTGCGTGCCTTCTTCCGTCGGTCGGGCGGCAACCAGCGACCAGCCCGGACTGGCCCGGCCGGAGCCAACTACCGCTCCTCGGCGTACCTCCCGTTGTTGCCCTGGCAGGTGCGGGAGCGCCGGTTCCGGCAGGCCCGGCGCGGCTTGGACCCGGCGGAGGTGCAGGCGTTCCTCGACCGGGTGGCCGGCGACCTCGACGTCGCCTACCGGGCGCTGCGCGAGAGCCGGACGGAGACGGCGCGGATCAAGGACGCGTTGCGGCGCTGGCAGTCCGAGCAGGCGGCCCGGCGGTGAGGGCGGACCGGGAGCGGTACGTCGTCCACCTGCCGGTCCTCGCCACCGACCTCGCCGGCGCGACCCGGCTCGCCCGGGTGGTGGCCCGCTGGGCGAGCCTCCTGGCCGCCACCGACGCCGGGGAGACCACCGTGTCGGCCGAGGACGAGCAAAGCGTACGCCATCGGGTCTTCTGCGACCTTCGGATGCCCGGCGGCCGGCGCTGCCTGCTCCGGGCCGACCACGACGGCCCGTGTGCCCGCCGGTGACCCGGGGGCGTCGCTCAGCCGGCGGCGGGCCGGCGGGCGAGCAGGTACCCGCGTCGGGTCTCCGCCTCCGTCGGGTAGGGGGCCCGTTCCAGCTTCGCCTCCACCGGCAGGCCCGCCGCCCGCAACGCCGCCTCGACGACGTCGATGGAGTGGAAGTGGAAGTCCACGTCGACCGGGTGCCCCCACCACTCGGTCAGGGTGCGCACCTCCGCGCCCAGGTGGAACGCGACCAGCAGCGGGCCACCTGGCCGCAGCACCCGGCGCATCTCGGCGAACGCCGCCGGCAACTCGTCGCCCCGCAGGTGGATGACCGAGTAGAGCGCCACCGCCGCCCCGAACTCGCCGTCCGCCGCCGGCAGCGCCAGCAGGTCGCCCTCCCGGAACTTCAGCCCTGGGTACGCCCGCCGCCCCGCCGCCACCATCGCGGGGGAGAGGTCGATTCCGACCACCTGTGCCCCTCGGTCGGACAACCAGGCGGCGACGTGTCCCGGCCCGCACCCCAGGTCGACGACGGGCGCACCCGGCGCGACCTGCTCGAACAGCGCGGCGAGCAGCGCCCGGTCCAGCGGCTTGTGGTCCAGCTCGTCGCCGATCCGGTCCCGGTACTCGCCGGCGACCGTGTCGTAGCTGCGTCTGACCCGGTCGCGTTCTCCCGCCGCGGACATGGCGCCCAGCCTGCCACCGCCGGGCCGGCCGCGGGTGCCGGGGCCGGCGGACGGCTCAGGAGATGTGGTGGAGGATCACGTTGTGCACGTGGTGGCTCTTCTGCGCGCCCCGGAACTCCACCTCGTAGGTGTGTGTCCCGACGTGAATGGCGATCGCGCCGGTGGAGAAGAACGACCCGCCCGACGACTTGTTGCTGACCACACTCACGCTGGTGATTCTCGCGTACGGGATGCTGGTGATGGCGTGCCGCTTGCCGACGAAGGACCGGTCCTGAATGATCACCCGGCGGTCGGTGAGGCCGATGAAGCCGGTGCCGGTGCCCACGGCGTCGTAGACGGCGATGATCTGCTCGCCGTCGAGCAGTCCGGTCTGGATCTGCTGGAACTGCTCCTTGCGGTCGTACGTCGCATTGGCCATGCGCCTCACGGTAGGAAGCGCCCGCCAGTCCGGACGGTGCCCCAGCGGTCGCTCGGGTGGACTAGTCTCCCGTTGCCCGTCGAAAAGTGGGCAACGGGGGAGGAACGCGGCGTGACCAGGGACCGGGCCGATTCGCAGCCGACCGAGCGGGCGCGGCGGGACGTACCGCCGCCTCCGCCGGGTGTGATGGAGGTCGCCTCGGACGGGTGGGAGCCGTGGGCGGGGTCCGGGTCGCCGCGCGGCCGGATGAGCCGGCTCGCGGTCGCCACGTTCCTGCTCGGCCTGCTCGGTGGCGTGCTGGCGCCCCTCGTCGGTGTCGTCGCGCTGGTCCGGATCCGGCGGACCGGGGGGCGCGGCCGGGGCCTCGTCGTAGCCGGCCTGGTCCTCTTCGGAGTGTGGGTGCTCGCCGCGGTGCTGGTCCTGACCGTCGTGGCGCCCCGGCCCGACCCGGAGGGGGGTCTCCGGGGGCTGCGGGTGGGTGAATGCTTCCGCACCCCCTCGGCCCCTCCGGGTACGCAGACCGCGCCGGAGCGGGTCACCGAGGTGCCCTGCGCCGGGCCGCACGACGGGGAGCTGGTGGACGACTTCCCGGCCTACGAGCGCTACCCGGACGAGCGGTACCCGGGCAGCGCCGCGCTCTCCCGGCGGGCGGAGACGCGGTGCGCCCAGCGGCAGCGCGGGTACGTCCTCGACCCGCTGGCCCTCCCCACCGACGTCCGGCTGCGTTGGTACGTCCCGAGCCGGATCGGGTGGCGGACGGATCCCCGGATCACCTGCTACCTGACCGGTGGGGCCACCCCGCTGACCCGACCGCTGCGGGCGGACGCCACGGTCCTCCGCCCCGAGCAGCTCGCCTACCTGACCGCCGTGCGGGACTACACCGAGGCGCGGGCGGACCTCGTCGGCCAGGCTCAGACGGCCACGCCGGAGGCGCTGCGGGACGCGTTGAAGCGGACGGAGGAGGCGCACACCCGGATGTGGTTCCGGTTGCGCGGCGAGACCTGGCCGGCGTCGGCGCGGCCGGCGATCGACGGGCTGCTCGCGGAGATGGAGCAGGCCGAGCCGTCCTGGCGGGACGCCGACCGGGCGACCGACCGGGCCGCCCTGCTGAAGTTGGTGGCACAGATCGAACGGCACCCGGAGGCACGGACCGAGCTGGCCGTACGCCAGGCCCTCGGCCTGCCCACCGCGCAGGGTGAACCGGTCCGGTGACACGGCGGAGCCCCGCCACCCGGGGCGGGCGGCGGGGCTCGGTGGTGCTGCGGGTCAGCGGCTGGTGCGCGGGTCGTTGTCCCGGCTGCGGCTGCCGGCCTTGGCCAGGCCGCGGCTGATCAGGTAACCGATGGTCAGCAGGGTGATGAACCACCAAGCCTTGTCGGCCGCGAAGTAGTCGCCGCCGTTGTTGGCCGCGCCGTCACCGACGGCGTTCGAGGCGATCAGCACGCCGATGACGGAGAGCAGGTAGACGGCCAGCTCGGTGGTCTTCCACGAGGGCTTGGTCTCGTCGCCGTGGTGGTGCACCGGCCGGACGTCGTGGCCCACGTGGTCGTGGCCCACGTGGTCGACGTGGTCGGTCACGTGGCTGGTGGCGTTGCTGGTCGACGCGGTCATCTTCAGCTCCAAAAAGATACGACTTCGTGTGGTTAGTTCGTGTGCGGGTTGTTTTTCCCTTCCGCGTCGTAACTACTACCCTGGCGCTGATCGCGAAAAACCAAGATTCTCAGAAAACTGGCAGGAAAGCGCACCCCGCGTGGCGGGCTGACCACTCAGTCGGTGCGGGCGAGGATGATCAGGGGAGCGCGCCGCGCGTCGCGCGGTCCTAGGCTGGGGCGACGGAGGCGGTCCACCGAGTGCAACGGGGGTGACGATGGGCCCGCACACGCTCGATGCGACCCCGGCGGGACAAGCCCGGACCGGCTGTGGCCGGGCTCAGACCCCGGTGACCGCGCGGTACGCGTCCTCGATGCGGGCGGCCAGCAGGACCTCGCCCTCGGTGAGTGGCTCACCGTCGTCGTGGCCGAGCCGGATCTGGGTCTCCGAGTCCCGGCGGCTGATCTCCGGGCGGAGCCGCAGCGCGTCGGCGACCACCGCCACCCGCTCGGTCAGTGCCGCGTGCTGGGTGTCGTCAATGACCATGGTGCGACGGATCTGCTCACCCTCCCGGGTCCAGCCCGTGAGAAGAGTGAGCGCATCGCTGAGGTAGTCGTGCTTCGCCCGACTGTTGAACAGCGCGCGCATCACCGCACCTCCCAGGCGCCGTTGCCGGCTTGTGGCCAAATCGTCGCCGTCCCGTGTCCTCGTGGTGTTACCCAGTCTGTCGGCCGAGGGGCGATGTGTCCACGCCCACACTTCCCGGTCTTCCTGACCTAGCGGCCGGGTCAGGTACCCAAACCGACGATTGATCTGGCACGCTGGACGCCCGTGCGGACCGAACGGGTAAGCGGTAACGGGCAGGCCGAACGGCGGGAGCCGAAGGTCGTTGTCGGCGCGGCGATCATCAGCGACGGGCGCGTGCTGGCCTGCGCGCGCGCCGCCCCGCCCGAGGTGGCCGGGATGTTCGAGTTCCCCGGCGGCAAGGTCGAGCCGGGGGAGAGCGAGACCGCCGCGTTGGCCCGCGAGTGCGTCGAGGAACTCGCCGTACGCGTCGAGATCGGCGACCGGGTCGGCCGGGACGTCCGGATGGCGCACGGCCGCTCGGTGCTCAGGGTGTACGCGGCCCGGCTGCTGCACGGCGACCAGCCGCGGGCGCTGGAACACTCCGCGATGCGCTGGCTCGCCGCCGCCGAACTCGACACGGTGACCTGGCTCCCCGCCGACGCTCCCATCGTGGCCGCCCTCCGCCCCCTGCTCCAGACGCCCGTCCGCTGACCCTCGCCGCCACGCCCCGCCGACGCGGTGCGCGGCAATCTCATGAGCAACGAGTGGGACCCGGCCGGGGAAGCGGATGCGGGGGTGGAAAGGGGACGGGGGCCGGCGGCTTGCGCCGCGGCCCCCGTCAACATCGTCGTACCGCTCAGTGCTTCTCGTCCTGGCTCGGGTGAGCGAAGTTGAGGTGCTCCGGCGGCAGCGGGAAGGTGACGTCGTCGCCGAACGGGGACGGGGCCGCCGCCCGGTCGAAGGTGAGCTCCGTGAGCGGGAGCTTGCCGCGGTCGTCGACCGCCGGGGCGGTCGGGTGCGGCACCTCGCGGTGCCAGTTCACGCCCTGCTGCGCCTGGGTCTCCGCGCGCGGGTCGTGCGAACCACCGGCGTGCGAGTGAACCCCAGCCTGACGAGCGCCGCTGTGCACCACGGACTCCTTCCCCGCGCTGCCCGCGGTGCTCTGGGGCGTGTCACCCCGACGGAAGATCTTGCTACCAAGCCACACGAGGGGATCGTACCTGCGGTCGACGACCCGCTCCTTCATGGGGATGATCCCATTGTCAGTGATCTTGATGTGCTCGGGACAGACCTCCGTGCAGCACTTGGTGATGTTGCAGAAGCCGAGCCCCTGCTCCTGCTGCGCGTACTCCTTGCGGTCGGTCTTCGCGTCCAGCGGGTGCATGTCGAGCTCGGCGGCCCGGATGAAGAAGCGTGGCCCGGAGAAGGCCTGCTTGTTCTCCTCGTGATCGCGGATCACGTGGCAGACGTTCTGGCACAGGAAGCACTCGATGCACTTGCGGAACTCCTGCGAGCGCTCCACGTCGACCTGCTGCATCCGGTACTCGCCCGGTGCCACCCCCGGCGGGGGCGCGAACGCCGGCGTCTCCCGGGCCTTCTCGTAGTTGAACGAGACGTCGGTGACCAGGTCCCGGATCACCGGGAAGGTACGCAGCGGGGTGACCGTGACGGTCTCGGCCTCCTCGAAGGTCGACATCCGGGTCATGCAGCTCAGCCGCGGCTTGCCGTTGATCTCCATCGAGCAGGAGCCGCACTTGCCGGCCTTGCAGTTCCATCGGCAGGCCAGGTCCGGCGCGTCGGTGGCCTGGAGCCGGTGGATGACGTCGAGGACCACCTCGCCCTCGTTCACCTCGACGGTGTAGTCCTGCAGGTCGCCGCCGGTCTCGTCGCCCCGCCAGATGCGAAACTCACGCTTGGTTCCCATTACTTGCCCGCCTCCTCAGCGAGGGCGTCGAACTCCGCGAGCTCCTCGTCGGTCAGGTACTTGGCCAGCTCGGTGCGGTCGAAGAGCCCGATCAGCTCCGCCCGCATCCGCGGCAGCGGCTTGTGCTCCAGGCGTACGGTGTCGCCGTCCAGCGCGCAGACCAGGTTCACCCGGCGCCACTTCGGGTCCATCGCCGGGAAGTCCTCCCGGGTGTGCCCGCCGCGCGACTCCTGCCGCTCCAGCGCCGCCTTCGCGGTGCACTCCGAGACCACCAGCATGTTGCGCAGGTCCAGGGCCAGGTGCCAGCCCGGGTTGTAGCGTCGCCCGCCGGCCGCGCTCACCTTCGCCACCCGCTCGCGCAGCTCCGCCAGCCGGCTCAGGGCGCTCACAAGCTCGCCCTCCCGGCGGATGATTCCTACCAGATCTCCCATCACCGCCTGGAGGTCCTGCTGGAGGGTGTACGGGCTCTCGCCGGTGTCGCGCTGCAACGGCGCCAGCGCCATCTCCACCGCGGTCTCCACCGCGCCGACCGGCACCTTCGGGCGCGAGGTCAACTGATCGGCGTACGTCGCCGCGTGGCCGCCGGCCCGCTTGCCGAAGACCAGCAGGTCCGACAGGGAGTTGCCGCCGAGCCGGTTGGAGCCGTGCATGCCGCCGGAGACCTCACCGGCGGCGAAGAGCCCGCGCACGGTGCCGTACGCGGCGCCCGAGTCCGGGTCCACCTCCACGCCACCCATCACGTAGTGGCAGGTCGGCCCGACCTCCATCGGCTCGGCGGTGATGTCGACGTCGGCCAGCTCCTTGAACTGGTGGTACATCGACGGCAGCCGGCGGCGGATCTCCTCGGCCGAACGCCGGGAGGCGATGTCCAGGTAGACGCCGCCCGCGGGCGTACCCCGGCCGGCCTTGACCTCGCTGTTGATCGCGCGGGCGACCTCGTCGCGGGGGAGCAGCTCCGGCGGGCGCCGGTTGTTGTCCGGGTCGGTGTACCAGCGGTCCGCCTCCTCCTCGGTCTCCGCGTACTGCTTGCGGAAGACGTCGGGGACGTAGTCGAACATGAACCGCTTGCCCTCGGAGTTCTTCAGCACGCCGCCGTCACCGCGGACCGACTCGGTGACCAGGATGCCCTTCACCGAGGGCGGCCAGACCATGCCGGTCGGGTGGAACTGGAGGAACTCCATGTTGATCAGCGTCGCCCCGGCGCGCAGCGCGAGGGCGTGACCGTCACCCGTGTACTCCCAGGAGTTCGAGGTGACCTTGTAGGACCGGCCGACCCCGCCGGTGGCCAGCACCACCGCCGGCGCCTCGAAGAGGACGAACTCCCCGGACTCCCGGTAGTAGCCGAACGCGCCGGCGACCCGGTCCCCGTCGAGCAGCAGCTCGGTGACGGTGGTCTCGGCGAAGACCTTGATCCGGGCCTCGTAGTCGCCGTGGTCGCGCTTGTCCTCCTGCTGCAGGGAGACGATCTTCTGCTGGAGGGTGCGGATCAGCTCCAGGCCGGTCCGGTCGCCCACGTGCGCCAGCCGCGGGTACTCGTGGCCGCCGAAGTTGCGCTGGGAGATCTTGCCGTCCTTGGTGCGGTCGAAGAGCGCCCCGTACGTCTCCAGCTCCCAGATCCGGTGCGGCGACTCCTTCGCGTGCAGCTCGGCCATCCGGAAGTTGTTGAGGAACTTGCCGCCGCGCATGGTGTCCCGGAAGTGCACCTGCCAGCTGTCCCGGCTGTTCGCGTTCCCCATGGCGGCCGCCGCGCCGCCCTCGGCCATCACGGTGTGTGCCTTGCCGAAGAGCGACTTGGAGATGATCGCGGTCTTCTTGCCGGCGAGCCGGGCCTCGATCGCCGCGCGCAGGCCGGCGCCGCCGGCCCCGATCACGACGACGTCGTAGTGGTGTCGTTCGATGCGAGTGGTAGTCGTCATGTCCGGGCGCCCTCTAGTTGATGAACCGCAGGTCGTTGAACCAGCCGGCGGCGACGGCCATCACGTAGAAGTCCGTGAGGGCCAGGGTGCCGAGGGTGATCCAGGCGAGCTGCATGTGTCGGACGTTCAACCAGGACACCCCCGTCCACGCCTTGTAGCGCACCGGGTGCTTCGAGAAGTGCTTCAGGCGGCCGCCGATGATGTGCCGGCAGGAGTGGCAGGAGATGGTGTACGCCCAGAGCATCACCACGTTGACGAGCAGGACGATGTTGCCCAGCCCGAACCCGAAGCCCTTGGGCGAGTGGAACGCGTAGATCGCGTCGTACGTGTTGATCAGCGAGATGATGGCGGCGGCGTAGAAGAAGTAGCGGTGCAGGTTCTGCCCGAGCAGCGGGAACCGGGTCTCGCCCGAGTACGCCTGGTGCCCGTCCGGAACGGCGCAGGCCGGCGGCGAGAGCCAGAACGACCGGTAGTACGCCTTGCGGTAGTAATAGCAGGTCAGCCGGAACAGCAGCAGGAACGGCAGGGTCAGCGCCGCGTCCGGGACGATCCACCAGCCGGGCAGGAAGCTGCCGAAGTGCGAGGAGCCCTCGGTGCACCGCTCGGTCACGCAGGGGGAGTAGAACGGGGTCAGGTAGTGGTACGCGTCGACCCAGTACCACTTGTGCATGAAGACCCGGACCGTCGCGTACGCCACCCAGGCGCTGAGTCCGATGACGGTGATCAGCGGGGCGAACCACCACCGGTCCGTACGCAACGTCTTCGCCGCGATCGCGGCGCGCGCCCGCGCCCCCCGCGGCTTCGTTGCCGTTGATGTCATTCCAGTCGTCTCCCTGACGGGGCCCTCGCGGGCGGCGGATCACGTTCCGGTCGGTCAGCGGACCGGTGGGACTGAGGTCCACTGCCACGTCTTTGCGCACACCAACGACCGCGCCGGCGAGACGGCGCAGCTAAGTGACACACGTTACGCCGATCTTCACGGCCAGGCCGCGCAACGCAGTGTCCCGTGTGTCCCGCAGGTTGGAAAGACCCGAACCATGATCAATATTCGGGAGCGATGAGTCGGGCGGCGGACGGCGGACGGCGACGGCGCGGCATGTGGTCGCGCGGCGCTACGAACTTGATGGCGAGAACGAATCACGCTTCCGGTGAGCGTGGCGCGGCGGCCGCTGATGCGGTCGGCGTTATCAAGTTCGTAGCGCCGCTGACCGTTGTGCCGGGCCCGGAGGCGCGGCCGGCCGAAAGAGGCCGGGCCGGCAAGGGGAGGAGTCGGGGCCGGCCGGGGGAGGTGGGGCCGGCCGGGAAAGGCGCGGCCGGCCGGGGGGAGGTGGGGGCCGGCTCAGCCGGACGCACCGCCGGTGAAGTTCCACGCCGCCAGCCGCAGCGCCGGGGCCTCCCACCACACGCCGTCCATCCGGTCCGGCTGGCGGACCGCCCGTCGGCCCAGGCCACGCACCGCGCCCGGTGCCAGCGCCCGGGGGTACGACTCGGTGAAGCGAAAGTCCCGGACCGCCCGGGTCGGCACGCCGTCCTCCACCAGCCACACCCCGTTGCGGGTCAGGCCGGTGATCACCAGGCTCTTCGGATCCAGCACCCGGGTGTACCAGAAGTCGCTGACCAGCAGGCCACGCTCCATCCCGGCGACCAGCGCGGCGGTGTCCGAGTCGGCCACCGCGCCGGCCACCCCGGTGCCGCTGCCGACTACCGCCCCGGCCCCGTCGTCCCTACCGGCGCCGCTCTCGTGGTCGGTCCCGGCGCCGGTCGCGCGGTCGGTCCCGGTGTCGGGCCGACCGTCGGCGGCGAGCAGCCGCAGGTTGTGCGGGATCGGGCCGAACGTGGACGCGCCGAGCATCCCGTGCCCGGTGGACGCAGCCCCCACCTCGGCGCCGCTGCGCCGGTCGTGGGCCACCGCCCGGGTGGTGCCCGCCGCCACCAGGGTCAGCGGCGCCCGGGCGGTGCCCTCCAGGTCGTACGGCAGGGTCGAGCCGTGCCGCGGATCGTCGACCAGGGTCACCGCCGGGTCGAACTGGGCCTCGCCCGGCGCGGCGAAGCTCTGCCGCTCGGCGTACCGCTTGCCGTTGAAGCCGAACCAGGCGAGATTCTGCAACAGGTCGGCCACGGCGGCCGGTTCGAGCACCACCTCGTAGCGACCAGGGGGCAGCTCGACCGGATCGGTCGCGGCTCGCGCCTTCGCCGCCGCCCGGGCGCCGAGAGCGGCGCCGTCGAGGTCGGCGAGCCGGTCGGCGCAGAAGCGGGCCACCCCGTCTGCGCCACCGGTCCGCGCGATGCCGTCCATCGCCGCCTCGACCGCCCGCCCGTGCGCCGAGTGCCCGGCCGAGTTGGCGAACGCCCCCGACCGGTACGACGTGCGGCAGTAGCCGGCCGTCTCCAGGCCGCCGGCCGCGTCCACGAAGGCGCGTACCCGGTCGGCCCGGGCGTCGGGCTCGGCGTACGCGGTGGCCTCGTCGAGGACGCCGTTGGACGGCACCGGCGACGGCGGGGTGAGGCCGGGCCAGGCCGGGTCGGGTGGGCAGAGCCGGGCCGCGGTGAGCGTCCGCTCGACCAGGGCGCGCAGCCCGTCCGGGTCGACCAGGCTGCTGCCGCCGGCGGCCGTCCGCCCGTCGACGTGCAGCCGCAGCCGGACACCCACGCCGGTCTCGGCGACGTTCTGGTGGATGGCCGAGTTGGCGAACCGGGTCAGCGCCAGGTCGTGCCGGGTCACCACCACCTCGGCCTGCGCCCCCGCCCCGGCGAGCCGGTGGACCAGCTCCACCACCCGGCCGGCGATCTCCAGCTCGGTCACGGCCCTTCCCCTCACATCGCTCATGCCGGCACTCCGCTGCGCTCCGTGCCGTCATGAGGCACCACCGCGCCGGGCCTGATGATTCGCTCGCTCCGCTCGCTCATGCCCGCACCCCCACCCGGACGTTGCGGAAGCGGGCCGGCGCGGACGGGTGGCCGGTGTGCCCGACCTGGCCGGGCTGGCCCTTGCCGCAGTTCGGCGTGCCCCAGGGGACGATCTCGGACGAGAGCATGTCCATCGAGCGCCAGAAGAGCGGGCCGATCCCGGTGTAGGTGGGGTTGCGCAGCATCCGGCCGCGCCTGCCGTTCTTCACCTCCCAGCCGATCTCGCAGCCGAACTGGAAGTTGAGCCGCTTGTCGTCGATCGACCAGGAACGGTTGACGTCCATCAGCACCCCGTCGTCCGTCGCGGCGACGATCTCGTCCAGGGTGTGCGGCCCGGGCTCCAGGCCGACGTTGGTCATCCGCACCATCGGCAGGCGCGCCCAGCCGTCGGCCCGTACGCTGCCGCCGTGGTCCAGGCCCGCGACGGCGGCCGAGTCCCGGCCGGCGAGCACGCCCACCCAGCGCCCCTCGCGGACCGCGTCCCGCTTCACCGCGGGGGAGCCCTCGTCGTCGAAGCCGAAGCTGCCGAGCGCGCCGGGGATGGTCGGGTCGATGGTGACGTTCATCAGCTCGGAGCCGTACCGCAGCGACCCGAGCTGGGTCAGGTCCAGCCAGGACGTGCCGGCGAAGGCGGCCTCCCAGCCGAGGATCCGGTCGAGCTCGATGGCGTGCCCGACCGACTCGTGGATCTGGAGGGCGAGTTGCTCGCCGCCGAGGATCAGGTCGGTCTCGCCGGCGGGGCACTCGGGCGCCGTCAGCAGCGCCCGCGACTCCTCGGCGATCCGGGCCGCGTGCGCGGCCAGGTCCAGCGACTCGACCAGCTCCCAGCCGGTGGTGCCGTACTGGCCGCGGTAGCTGGGCCAGGACCGGCGCTGGGTCTCGCCGTCGCCGATCGAGGTGGCCGAGATGCCGCCGCCGCACTCGCGGATCCGCTGGTCGATCCGGTGCCCCTCGCTGGAGACGAACCACTTGCCGGTGTCCCAGATCTGGTAGAGCCCCTCGGCCAGGTCCGCGCCGTGCTCCCGCATCGTGCCGGTGGCCCGGACCAGCAGGTCGCCCTTGTCGGACAGGGCCACGCCGAGCGGGTCGATCTCGCAGCCGGAGGCCCAGCTCGCCACGGCCGGCTCGACCGGCACCAGGTCGATCGGCGGGCCGGGGACCCGCGCGCTCGCGGTGGCGATCGCCGCAGCGCGCCGGCCGGCGTCGCGGGCCGCGGCGTCCGACAGCTCGGGTACGGCGTGGAAGCCCCAGCTCGACCCGACCAGCGCCCGCACACCCAGCCCGATGCTCTCGTTCTGGGCCAGCTCCTCGATCGCGCCGTTGCGCGCCGACATCGACTCGTAGCGGCGGTGCATCACCCGAGCGTCCGCGTACCGGGCGCCCGCGTCGAGCGCGGCCTGTACGGCGGCGGACGCCGCGTCGAACTCCGTCATGCGCCCGACCCTAGGCGAGCCGACCGACATCCGTCAGGGGACGAGATCCTCCGGCCGGATCGTGGCCCGGACGGGCTCGGTCAGCTCCAACGTCTCGCCGCGCTTGGTGGTGGACTGTTCCGCGTAGTTGCGACCCCGCCGGCGGTAGAGGCGCAGGGTGCCGGTCTCCTGCTCCACCAACAGGTACCACTCGATGCCGGCAGCCGCGTAGTAGTGCATCTTGAGCACTTTGTCGGTGGCCGCGTTGCTCGGCGAGATGATCTCGCAGATGAGAAGGACGTCAGCGGCCTCGATCATGAGTTCATCCAGGTCGACCGGTGCGGTGATGACGAGGTCGGGAACAGGGACGCGGCCCGGCCTGAGCCGGACGTTCACCGCCTCCAGGAGCTCCACTCCGGCGGTCTCCGCCGAGGCTTCGAGGATGTTGCCCAACTTGCGCGAGATGCGCTGGTGCCGTGGGGTGAGGGCTGGGGTCACGTGGAGGCTCCCGTCGAAGAGTTCGACGCGTTGCTGCGTCGCGCCGAGGGCGAGGTACTCCTCTTCGGTCCACGGTCCGTCGTGGTCGAACACCGCTGCGGTCATGGTCACCTCCACCTCGTCCGGCGGGAATGCTCCCGTGGTCGCCGGTCACATGGTCGCACCTGACGTGCGACAGGGTGGGAAGGCGGCCGTCAAGTTTTCGCGGTGAACGTCCAGGTGAGGACTGTTCATGGCCGATGCCGACTCGTTACGCTGTGGCCCGCTGACAGCTCCCGCCTTGTAGCTTATTTTCACCCTCGTGGGTTTGTTGTAGGTTCTCTACAACCCGAGGGAGGCGGTCGTGGACAGTCCGGAACCAGCGCCGTCCGGGCCGTCGGACGACCGTCCCGACGTGCCGGAGCAGCGCCCCGCCGACAGCCCGTACCTGCGGGTGCGTGACCTGCGGGTGCGCTTCGACACCGAGGATGGCGTGGTGCGCGCGGTCGACGGGGTCTCCTTCACGGTGGAGCGAGGCCGCACCCTCGGCATCGTCGGCGAGTCCGGCTCAGGCAAGAGCGTCACCTCGCTAGCCATCCTCGGCCTGCACAACGCCCAGCGGACCACCATTACCGGGGAGATCTCCCTCGGCGGCCGCCAGCTGGTCGGCCTCCCCGAGGAGGAGGTACGCCGGCTGCGGGGCCGGGACATGGCGATGATCTTTCAGGACCCGCTGTCTGCGCTGCACCCGTACTACACCGTCGGGAAGCAGATCGCCGAGGCGTACCGGGTGCACCATCCGCGGGCCGGGAGACGGGAGGCCCGTACCCGGGCGGTAAACATGCTGGGTCGGGTCGGCATCCCGCAGCCGGCGAAGCGGTTCGACCAGTACCCGCACGAGTTCTCCGGTGGCATGCGGCAGCGGGCGATGATCGCGATGGCCCTGGTCAACGACCCGGACCTGCTGATCGCCGACGAGCCGACCACCGCGCTGGACGTGACGGTGCAGGCGCAGATCCTGGATCTGCTCGCCGACCTCCAGGCCGAGTTCCACTCGGCGATCATCCTGATTACCCACGACCTGGGCGTGGTCTCCCAGGTGGCCGACGACGTGCTGGTGATGTACGGGGGCCGGGCGGTGGAGCGGGGGAGTGTGCAGGAGGTGCTGCGGCGGCCGCAGCATCCGTACACCTGGGGGTTGCTCTCCAGCGTGCCGTCGTTGCACGGCGACGCGGATGCGGACCTGCTGCCGATCCCCGGCAACCCGCCCTCGCTGATCAACCTGCCGTCGGGCTGCGCGTTCCATCCGCGTTGCCGGTACGCCGACCGCAACGGTGACCGGTCGTCCATCGAGGTTCCGGAGCTGCGGAAGGGGGGCGGCCCCGGTCACCTGGTCGCCTGTCATCTCTCCGCCGACGAGCGGACCCTGCTCTACGCGGAGGACGTCGCACAGGTGGGGGTGGCTCGGTGAGCGTTGAGGTCGAGACCGCGCCGACGGGCGCCGACGAGCCGCTGCTGCGGGTGCGGGGGCTGACCAAGCACTTCCCGGTGCGCAGCGGGTTCCGCGCCAAGGGGCTGGTGCGGGCGGTCGACGGGCTGGACTTCGAGGTGCGGCCGGGGGAGACCCTGGGCCTGGTCGGGGAGTCCGGCTGCGGCAAGACCACCACCGGGCGGATGCTGGTGCGGCTGCTGGAACCCACCGCCGGGTCGATCGAGTTCGCGGGGCGGGACATCACCCACGCGGGGCGGCGGGAGCTGCGCCCGCTGCGGCAGGACCTCCAGATCATCTTCCAGGACCCGTACGCGTCGTTGAACCCGCGCCACACGGTCGGTCGAATCGTGGCGATGCCGTTGCAGGTCAACGGGATCACCCCGCCCGGCGGGGTGAAGAAGCGGGTGCAGGAGCTCCTCGAACTGGTCGGGCTCAACCCGGAGCACTACAACCGGTACCCGCACGAGTTCTCCGGCGGGCAGCGGCAGCGCATCGGCATCGCGCGGGCGCTGGCGCTGCGGCCGAAGCTGATCGTCGCCGACGAGCCGGTCTCGGCGTTGGACGTCTCCATCCAGGCGCAGGTGGTGAACCTGCTGCGGGACCTACAACGCGAGCTCGACCTGGCGTTCGTGTTCATCGCCCACGACCTGGCCGTGGTGCGGCACTTCTGTCAGCGCGTCGCGGTGATGTACCTCGGCAAGATCGTGGAGATCGGCGACCGGGCGGACATCTACGAGCGGCCGCAGCACCCGTACACCCGGGCCCTGCTCTCGGCGATCCCGGACGTGACGGCGTTCGGGCCGGGCGGGCGGATCCGGCTCACCGGGGACGTCCCGACGCCGCTGGACCCGCCCTCGGGCTGCCGGTTCCGGACCCGCTGCTGGAAGGCGCAGGACGTCTGCGCCGCTGAGGAGCCGGCGCTGGTACCCCGCGACGGCGGCAACCCGGCCACGGCGTGCCACTTCCCGGAGTCGGGTCCCGTGGGCGCGAGCCCGGCCGTCGACCCGGTGGTCGAGGTCGTGGCCGTCACGCCGGCCGGTACGGGCGGCGAGGCGGGCTCCACGGACGCGGGCGTCGAGGAGGTGTCGAGATGAGCATGTCCCCGGTGGAGGGCGTGGCGCTGGCCGAGATCGAGTCGGGCGGCGGCGCCGACGCGCCGAAGGAGAAGGGCTTCGTCGGCCGGTCGCCCGGGCAGCTCGCCTGGATCCGGCTGCGCCGCGACCGCACGGCGATGGTCAGCGGCGCGATGCTGGTCTTCTTCGTGCTGGTGGCGCTCGCCGCGCCGGTGGTCGAGATGCTGTACGGGATCGGCCCGCGCGAACAGTTCCAGAACATGCTGGACGGCTTCGGCATGCCGCTCGGCTACGCCGGTGGCGTGTCGGGGAACCACTTCTTCGGGCTGGAGCCCGGCCTCGGCCGGGACATCTTCATCCGGCTCGCCTACGGCCTGCGTACCTCGCTGCTCATCGCCTTCGCGGCGGCGGTCATCTCCGCGGCCCTCGGCATCGCGCTCGGGGCGGTGGCCGGCTACCTCGGTGGCTGGATCGACGCGGTGATCAACTGGGTCACCGACCTGACCCTGGCCATGCCCTTCCTGATCATCGCGCTGGCCCTGACCCCCACCCTGACGTTGCGTTTCTACGGCGAGCGGGAGGCGGTCTCGCCGGCCTTCGGGGTCGCGGTGCTGATCGCCGTCTTCGCGATCTTCGGCTGGACGAGCACGGCCCGACTGGTCCGCGGGCAGGTGATCGCGCTGCGCGAGCGGGAGTTCGTGGAGGCGGCCAGGGCCAGCGGCGCCGGTCTCGGGCACATGCTCTTCCGGCAGCTGCTGCCGAACATCTGGGCACCGATCCTGGTGTCGTTCTCCCTCGCGGTGCCGCAGTTCATCACCAGCGAGGCGGCACTGTCGTTCATCGGTGTCGGCCTGACCGAGGAGACGCCGAGCTTCGGCCGGATGATCTACGAGAGCCTGGACTACCTCCAGACCGATCCCGCGTTCGTCTTCTTCCCCGGCATCACGATCTTCGCGCTCGTGCTCGCGTTCAACCTCTTCGGCGACGCGCTGCGCGACGCGCTCGACCCGAAGTCGTCCCGGTAGGGGGTTCGGATGGCGCGCTTCCTGATCAAGCGGATCTTCTCCGCGTTGCTCACCCTGTTCGCGGTGAGCGTGCTGACCTTCCTGATGTTCTTCGCGCTGCCCCGGGACCCGGTCAGCGGCATGTGCCCGAAGAACTGCAATCCCGAGCGGCTGGAGCGCGTGCGTCAGGAGCTGGGCCTGCGGGACCCGCTGGTCACCCAGTACGCCGGCTACATGAAGGGCATCGTCACCGGCCGGGACCTGGGCAGCGCCCAGGGCGGCCGGTGCGACGCGCCCTGCCTCGGCTGGTCGTACGTCAACAACGAGGCGGTGCTGGACACCATCACCCGGGTGCTGCCGGTGACGCTGAGCATCGTGATCCCGGCGGCGATCCTCTGGCTGCTGCTCGGCGTCGGCCTCGGCATGGTCTCCGCGCTGCGCCGCGGCACCTGGCTGGACCGGGCCGCCATCGGCTTCTCGCTGACCGGGGCCTCCCTCCAGCTCTACTTCGTCGGCGCGGTGCTGCTGCTGCTCTTCGTCTACAACCTGCGCTGGCTGCCGGTGCCCAGCTACACCTCGGTCTTCGACGATCCGGTGCGCTGGGCCAGCGGTCTCGTCCTCGCCTGGCTGGCGCTCGCCTTCCTCTTCTCCGCGATCTACGCCCGACTGTCGAGGGCGCAGATGCTGGAGACGCTCTCGGAGGACTTCGTCCGCACCGCCCGCGCCAAGGGCCTGGCCAAACCGAAGGTGTACGGGCGGCACGCGCTGCGCGCGGCGATCACCCCGGTGGTCACCATCGCGGGCCTGGACGTCGGCGCGGCCCTGGGCGGCACGGTGATCACCGAGACCACCTTCGGTATCCAGGGGCTGGGGCGGACCGCGGTCGAGGCGGTCCGCGCTGGTGACCTGCCCATGATCATGGCGACCGTGCTGATCTCGGCGGTCTTCGTGGTGCTGGCCAACGTCCTGGTGGATCTGCTCTACGCCGCCATCGACCCCCGGGTCCGCCTGGGCTGACGCCGCACTCCGGCCGCCCGGCCGGAGTGCGGCGTCAGTCGGTCGGACGACGGTGAAATTTATCGACAACTGTTACACAACTCGTAGGTTTTCTTCTTTACGATCCTCGGGACGCCGGCGGTTTCCGCCCGGCGGACCGGGTGGAGGAGGTAGGAGATGCGACCACGCGTGGCGGCCGCCGCAGGCGGCGCGATCGCACTGGTTGTGGCACTGGGTGCCTGCTCGAAGAACACGGGCGAGGGCACCACGGTGGACACGAACCGGCAGCAGACCGGGGTCATCGCAACCGACCCGAAGGACTCGATGGGTCCGGCGGCCGAGGTGGACGGCGCCCAGAAGGGTGGCACCTTCACCATCATCCGGGAGACCCCCATCTCCCACCTGGACCCGCAGCGGACGTACTCGTTCGCCGGCCTGATGGCCTCGCCACTCTTCGCCCGCTACCTGACCACGTGGAAGGACGACGGCAAGGGCGGCCTGGTCCTCGTCGGTGACCTGGCGGAGACGCCGGGCACCAACGTGAACAACGACTGCAAGGTCTGGGAATTCAAGATCAAGGACGGGGTCAAGTTCGAGGACGGCAGCCCGATCACCTCCAAGGAGATCGCGTACGGCATCGCCCGCTCGTTCGACCCGGACCTCTCCGGCGGCCCGACCTACATCCAGGAGTGGCTCGCCGACAGTGCGCAGTTCGACACCAAGTGGAACTTCAAGGCCAACAAGACCTCGCTCCCGCCGGGCTTGACCACTCCGGACCCGAAGACCCTGCGCTTCGAGTTCGCCAAGCCCCGCTGTGACCTGCCGTTCGCGGTCTCGCTGCCGACCACCGCGCCGCTGAGGGCCGACAAGGACACCGGCGTCAACCTGGACAACCAGCCGTTCTCATCCGGGCCGTACAAGATCGCCAAGAACCAGGTGGGCGTCCAGATCACCCTGGACCGCAACTCGAACTGGGACCCGAAGACCGACCCGGTACGCCACCAGTACCCGGACCAGTTCGTCTGGAGCTTCGGCCCGACCGCCGATGCCGCGAACAACCGGGTGATCGCCGACAACGGCGCCGACCAGAGCGCCATCGCCTGGAACTATGTGCCCGCCTCGCTGGTCGCCAAGGTCGCCAACGACCCGGCGCTCAAGCAGCGCAGCATCCTCTCCCCGACGCCGAGCGCCAACCAGCTCGTCATCAACACCCAGCGGGTCAAGGACCTGAAGGTCCGCCAGGCGCTCAACTACGCCATCGACCGGGACGGCCTGATCAAGGCGCTCGGTGGACAGACGGTCGCCTCGCCGCTGACCACGCTGATGCCGCCGGCCACCATCGGCTACAAGGCGTACGAGGCGTACCCGGCGGGCGCGAACGGCAACGTCGACAAGGCCAAGGAACTGCTCGGCGGCCAGACCCCGGAGCTGGTTCTCGGCGCCGCCGACAGCTCGACCGAGCAGCAGATGGCCACCCAGCTCAAGGGCAACCTGGAGCGGGCCGGCTTCAAGATCACAATCCGGAACATCCCGGACGATGCCAAGCTCGACGAGGTCAAGAAGAAGAACAACCCCTGGGACCTGTACATCGGAAACTGGGCGGCGGACTGGCCGAGTGGCGCCTCGATCCTGCCGGTGCTCTACGACGGCCGTACCATCAAGGCCGAGGGCAACAGCAACAGCTCGTACCTCAACGACCCCGCGATCAACGCCGAGTTCGACCGGGTCCTGGCACTACCCCCGGCCGAGCAGGGCCCGGAGTGGGCCAAGCTCGATGAGCGGATCATGAAGGACCTGGCGCCCGTCGTGCCGCTCTTCGTCGACGTGGCCTACGCCGTGCACGGCTCCAAGGCCGGTGGGGTCTTCATCTCCAGCGTCTTCGGGTACCCGTCCTTCGTGAACGCGCACGTCAAGCAGTAGACCCGCGCCACGGACAGGCCCCCGGTCGACAGCGTCGTCGGCCGGGGGCCTCCGTGTGTCAGAGGTGCCGGCGGAGAAAGTCCAGCTCCAGCCGGAGCAGCCGCTCCGAGAGCCCGCCGGCGGCCATGTGGCTGGCCCCGGTCAACGGCAGCACCGCGTGCGGGCGCCCGGTGGACAGCAGCGCCGCCGAGAGCCGCAGGGTGTGCGCGGCCACCACGTTGTCGTCCGCCAGCCCGTGCACCAGCAGCAACGGCCGGGCCTGCTCCGGGCCCACCACCGGCTCGGCGGCCAGCTCCACCAGCGAATGGTGGCCGTAGACGTCGATCCCGTCGTCCGGCATGCCCAGGTAGCGCTCGCTGTAGGCGGTGTCGTAGAGGTGCCAGTCGGTGACCGGGGCGCCGGCGATCCCGCACCGGAACAGCTCCGGGTGGCGCAGCACCGCCAGCCCGGCCAGCCAGCCGCCGAACGACCAGCCCCGGATCGCCACCCGGTTCAGGTCCAGGTCCGGGTGCTTGCCGGCCAGGGCGGTCAGCGCGTCCACCTGGTCGGCCAGGATCACGTCCGCCAGCCGCCGGTGGATCGCCTTCTCGAACGACGGGGCGATCCCCGGGGTGCCCCGGTTGTCGATCGTCACCACCGCGAAGCCCGACTCGGCCCACCACTGCCGCTCCAGCCACGCCGACCGGGCCGCCACCACCTCCTGGTGCCCCGGGCCGCCGTAGACGTCGAGCAGCACCGGCAACCGGGTGCCCTTGACGTGGTCGGTCGGGTAGAGCACCGCGGTCGGCAGCCGCCGGTCGGTCACCCGCACCATCATCGGCCGCGGGGCGTACGGCGGCACGGCGGCCAGCGTTCGGAGCTGGCCCACCTCGCGGTCGCCCCGCCACACCGACCAGCGGATGCCCGGATCGTCCAGCGACGCGGTGCCGACCACCAGCACGTCCCCGCCCACGGCGGCCGTGTGCCAGCCGGGGGTGCTGCTCATCCGCCGGGCGTCCACGCCGCCGCCGATCGCCGTCCGCACCCGGTACAGGTGGCGCTGGCTCGGCTCGCCCTCGCTCGCCTCGACCAGCAGGTCGGCCGGCCCGCCGCCGGTGGGCAGCCGGCCCACCACCCGGCGTACGTAGAGCGACGGCGGGGTGAGCAGCGTCCCGTCCGCGAAGAGGCATCGGGCGTCGTACCCGTCGTGGGCCAGCTCCCCGCCGACCAGCACCCGGCCGTCCGGCAGGTGCGCCGGCGTACCCGGGATCGGTTCCACCCAGCGGGGATCGGCCAGCTCGGCGTGCACCTGGGTCTCGCCGGTGCGCGGGTCGATGGCCAGCACCAGGCCGTGCTGCTGCGAGCGGCGCAACACGGTGATCAGCGGGCCGCCGTCGGCCCAGTCCACCGACGCCAGGTACGGGTAGGTCTCGCGGTCCCAGTGCACGTCGACCCAGCCGTCGTCGAGGTCGAGCAGGTGCAGGCTGACCTCCGCGTTCGGGCCACCGGCCCGGGGGTACGCGACGCTGGTCGGCGGGCTCGCCGGGTCGGCCGGGTCGTGCAGGTGCCAGCGCGGGACCCGCGACTCGTCCACCCGCGCCGCCAGCACCGTCCGGCCGTCCGGCGCCCACCAGTAGCCGCGGAAGCGGTCGAACTCCTCGGCCGCGACGTGCTCGGCCAGCCCCCAGGTCACCCCCGCCTCCTCGCCGGCCAGCAGGGTGTCGGTGCCGTCGGCCTCGACCACCCGCAGCTGGCCCCGGCGGACCCCCTCGGCCGCGTCGGTGACGTACGCCAGCCGCTCCCCGGTCGGGTCGGGTCGCGGGTCGACCACCGGCCCGACGGTGGCCACCTCGACCACGTCGCCGTGCACCAGGTCGGCCCGGAACAGCCGCCCGGCCAGCGGGAAGACCGCCACCCGGCCGGCCGCGTCCAACGCGTACGAGCCGATGCCGGCGGCGCTCAGTCGCAGTCGCTCGCGCAGCGCCCGCTCGCCCGGGGCGAGCGCCGCCGAATCGGCGTCCGCGCCGAGCAGCACCGCCGGGTCGGCGATCAACCGCTCCTCGCCGGTGGCGACCTCCAGCGACCAGAGCGCGTCCGCCGGGTCGTCCGGTCCGCCCGAGCGGAGGAAGACCACCCGGGAACCGTCGTCGGCCACGGAAACGGCGCGCGGCGCCCCGTGGCTGAACCGACGGGTACGGGCGGCCAGCTCGGGAAAGTCCACAGCTCGGATCGTAGAGCGGCGTCGGGCGTGATGTGGCCGACCTGGGCGGACGCGTCAGGCTCGGGGAAAGGGACCGCCGGTTAGAGTGACGGTCGTGACGACCCTGCCCGATCGACGCCTTCTGCTGGTCCACGCGCACCCGGACGACGAGTCCATCGGCACCGGTTCGACGATGGCCCACTACGCCGCCGACGGCGCGCACGTCACGCTGGTGACCTGCACCCTCGGCGAGGAGGGCGAGATCCACGTGCCGGAGCTGGCGCAGCTCGCCGCGGCGGAGGCCGACCAGCTCGGCGGCTTCCGGATCGGGGAGCTGGCCACCGCCTGCGCCGCGCTCGGCGTCACCGACCACCGCTTCCTCGGCGGCGCCGGCCGCTACCGCGACTCCGGCATGATGGGGCTGGCCACCAACGAGCACCCCCGCGCCTTCTGGCAGGCCGACCTCGACGAGGCCGCCGGGCACCTGGTGGAGATCATGCGCGAGGTGCGCCCCCAGGTCCTGATCACGTACGACCCGAACGGCTTCTACGGCCACCCGGACCACATCCAGGCCCACCGGGTGGCGATGCGGGCGGTCGAGTTGGCCGACGCCGAGGGGTTCGCCCCGGCCAAGGTCTACTGGACGGCCATGCCGCGCAGCGTCCTCGAGGCCGGCATCAGCCACTTCACCGAGTCGTCGGACAACCCCTTCGACGGCATCGACAGCGTCGACGAGCTCCCCTTCGGCACCCCGGACGACGGGATCGCCGCCCGGATCGACGCCACCGATCAGCACGCCGCCAAGGAGGCGGCGATGCGCGCGCACGCCACCCAGATCCCCGCCACCTCCTGGCTCTACTCGATCGCCGGCAACTTCGGCGCCGAGTTCATGGGCGTGGAGTACTTCACCCTGGCGGTGGGGGAGAAGGGCCCGGGCTTCGGCCCGTACGGCTGGGAGGACGACCTGTTCGCCGGGCTGGCCGCGGCCGGGTCGGAGCGCTCCCCGGTCGCTGCGGCCGGGCTGCGGTGACCCTACCCACCGCGCCGATGCCGCTGATCGATGAGGAGACCGTCACGCCGTCCCCGGGCCGGGGCGAGCGGTTGCTCGACCTCGCCCTGCGGGTGGTCGGAGGGCTGGTCTCCGTTCTCGGCGGGGTGCTCGCCGCGCTGCTCGGCCTGCTGCTCTCCACCGTCCGGGTGGGTGGGCAGCTGATCGGGGTGTCCGTGCTGGTCACCATCGGCGCGGCGATCGCGCTGAGCTGGTTCGCGTACGCGACGGTCGGCCGGAAGTGGGCGGTGGCGCTGCCCGCGCTGCCCTGGTTCGCGCTGATGGCGGTGGCGGCGGTCCGGACCGCCGAGGGTGACCTGCTCGTCTCCGGCGACAACTGGGTCGGGCTCGCCATGATCACCACGGGGGCGATGACCTTCGCGGTGATGGCCTTCCGGCAGATCCTCGGCCCGCCGCAACGTCGTCACGACGGGTGATGACGACACACAGGTAACGGTGGTACATATTCCTGCGAGAAGGCCCGCCGCCGGGGCGGGCGGTACGGCAGGAGACGTGCGATGACGAATCGGTGGCGCGCGGTCGGTGTGCTCGCGGGAGCGCTGTTCGCGGTCAACGTGGTGGCCCGGGTGATCGCCAAGCTCGGCTTCGACGGCGACGACACCGCCACCGACCGGGTGTCGTTCGGCATGTTCCTGGTGGTCGGGCTGATCCTCGCGGTGGTCGTCTTCCGGGAGGGGCGGACCCGCCCGGTCGGGCGCTGGGCCGCCGACGTGGCCGCCGCGGTGGCGGTTGCCCTGGCACTGACCGTGCTGGTCGGTCCGCTGCTGGTCGGCGACAACCCGTTCGGTGGCGGCGCCGGCCTCTTCTTCGCCCAGATCTGGCTCTACCTCGCCGCCGCCCTGGCCGGGGTGGCCGTCGGCTACCTGGTGCTCACCGCGCTCGGCCGCGACCACCGCTCGCAGATGCTCAAGCGGTACGCCGAGATCAAGGCGGCCAAGCCGCGCCGCGTCGTCCGCCGCTGACCCGTCCGACCCGGGGCGCGCTCTGCACACCCGTTCCTCAGTGCGGGGCGACCCGGGTCAGGTACGTGTGGTGGGTGGTGAATCCCAGCCCCCGGTAGAGCGCCACCGCGGCGGTGTTGCGCTGCTCGACCTGGAGGAAGGCGTGCGACGCCCCCTCCGCCACCGCCCAGCCGACCAGCGCCCGGATCACCCGACCGGCCAGCCCTCGGCGACGCGCCTGCGGCACCACCTCGATCAGACTGAGCCCGAGCCACCGTCCCTCGCCCGTGACGGTGCCCCGGCCGATCGCGACCAGCGTGCCGTCGACGTACACGTGGGCGAAGCGGACCCGGTCCACGGCGGTGAGCACGTGACGGGCGGCCTCCGGGAGACCGCCCTTGCGGCCCGCGGCCACCGCGAGCCAGTCCTCGGACGGCGCGGCGGCCAGCCCGACCGGCGGCGCGCCGGCGGGCGTCGGTGGCGCCGCGGTGGCGCTGCTCGCCGGTTTCCTGCCGCTGTCGGCCCTGGCCGACCTGGTCAGCATCGG